>NZ_CP011010.1:3491785-3803214 GCF_001274595.1 Stenotrophomonas maltophilia | reverse complement strand
GCCGAGATCGCGCAGTGGCGCGATCGCATCCTGCTGCGCATGGCCGACAATCCCGGCCTGGTCGGCCCGGATTCGGACTACAAGGAAACCCGACCGCAGATGCGGGTGAACATCGACCGCCAGCGTGCGGCCGACCTCGGCGTGCCGGTTACCGCGATCGGCTCGGCGCTGGAAACCATGATGGGCTCGCGTCGTGTCACCACCTTCGTCGACAACGGCGAGGAGTACGACGTGCTGGTGCAGGCCGGTCGCGATGGACGTGCCAGCCCGGCCGACCTGGCCGCGATCCGCGTGCGTGCCACCTCTGGCGAGCTGGTGCCGCTGTCCAACCTGGTCACGCTGAGTGAAGTGGCCGAGGCGGGCACCCTGAACCGCTTCAACCGCCTGCGCTCGATCACCATCACCGCGGGCCTGGCGCCGGGCTATCCGCTGGGCGAGGCCATCGCCTGGGCGCAGAACGTGGCCCGCGAGGAACTGCCGCAGTACGCGCAGGTGAACTGGAAGGGCGAGTCGCGCGAGTACCAGAGCGCCGGTGGCGCGGTGCTGCTGACCTTCGCCATGGCGTTGCTGGTGGTGTACCTGGTGCTGGCCGCGCAGTTCGAGAGTTTCATCCACCCGCTGACGATCATGCTGACCGTGCCGCTGGGCGTGCTCGGTGCGCTGGTCGGGTTGTGGGTGAGTGGGGGTACGGTGAACCTGTTCAGCCAGATCGGCATCGTCATGCTGGTCGGCCTGGCTGCGAAGAACGGCATCCTCATCGTCGAGTTCGCCAACCAGCTGCGTGACGATGGGCGCACGGTACGCGAGGCGATCATCGAATCGGCGATGGTGCGCCTGCGCCCGATCCTGATGACCTCGATCGCCACTGTGGTTGGCGCGGTCCCGCTGGTGGTGGCCGGTGGCCCGGGTTCGGCCAGCCGTGGCACGATCGGCATCGTGATCATCTTCGGCGTGACTCTCTCGACCTTCCTGTCGCTGTTCGTGGTGCCGGCGTTCTACGCGCGATTGGCGCCCTATACGCGTTCGCCGGAAGCGGTGAAGCGCGAGCTGGAGAAGCAGGAAGCCGCGTCGCCGTCGGTGGGTGGCCATGCCTGACCCGGCGCAGCGCCTGTACGGTGACGGCTTCGTGCTGAGGCCGTGGTGCAGCGACGACCTGGACTCGTTGCTGCGCCACGCCAATGACGCCGAGGTCTCGCGCGGCCTGCGCGACCGCTTCCCGTTCCCGTACACCCGCGAGGATGGCGAGGCGTTCCTCGCCGGCCGCGTACTGGCGCCCGGAACGCTCAACCTGGCCATCGAGATCGACGGCCATGCCTGCGGCAGCATCGGTGCCCAGCAGGGCAGCGCCGAGCGCGCGCATATGGCCGAGCTGGGCTACTGGCTGGGGCAGGCCTACTGGGGCCAAGGGCTGATGACCCGCGTGGTCGGCCTGTTCGCACCGTGGGTGATGGACGAGCTGCGCCTGTTCAGGCTGCAGGCCGGGGTGGTCGATTTCAACCTCGGTTCGGTCCGGGTGCTGGAAAAGAACGGTTTCCAGGAAGAGGGCATTGACCGCTGTGCGGTCTACAAGCGTGGCGTCCTGCACGACCTGCGCCGGTTTGCCCGGGTACGCATGCAGCTGCCCTGAGCGGCGAATTCCTTCTGGCGCTACCGCAGCGGCCTTCGATCAGGGAGAATCGACCGGTCCCCTCCAGCCGACGGGACGTCCTTACAACCCGCCGACTGGAGAGAGCGCGCGTGGAAGCTACCGTACATTTCATCAACAGCATCATCTGGAGCAAGGCACTGATCTTCATGTGCCTGGCCGCCGGCCTGTTCTTCAGCCTGCGCACCCGCTTCATGCAGATCCGTGGTTTCGTCGAGATGTGCCGCCTCACCGTGTCGGGTGAGAAGTCCGACGCCGGCGTGTCCTCGTTCCAGGCGCTGGCCATGTCGATGGCCGGCCGCATGGGCATCGGCAACATCGCCGGCGTGGCCACCGCCATCGCCTTCGGCGGCCCGGGTGCCATCTTCTGGATGTGGGTGATGGGCTTCCTCGGCGCGTCCACCTCGTACGTGGAATGCACCCTGGCGCAGATCTACAAGACCAAGGATGCCGAAGGCCGCTACCGCGGTGGCCCCGCCTACTACATCGAAAAGGCCATGGGCCTGAAGTGGTACGCGCTGGCCTTCGCCATCGCCACGATCATCGCGGCCGGCTTCCTGATGCCGGGCGTGCAGGCCAACGCCATCGCCGACAGCATCATCAACGCCTGCCGTGGCACCGCGCTGTGCGGCCCGCTGGACGGCCAGGCCTTCGGCATGGAATCGGTGCAGGCGCTGAAGCTGGGCATCGGCATCGTGGTGGCACTGCTGCTGGGCGTGGTGATCTTCGGTGGCGTCAAGCGCATCGCCAATTTCGCCGAAGTGGTGGTGCCGTTCATGGCCGCCGGCTTCATCCTGATGGCCATCGTCATCATGATCATCAACTACGATCGCGTGCCGGAGATGTTCGGCATCATCTTCAAGAGTGCCTTCGGCACCCACGCCGCGTTCGGCGCGATGATGGGCCTGGCGGTGGAGTGGGGCATCAAGCGCGGCATCTATGCCAATGAAGCCGGGCAGGGCTCGGGTCCGCACGCGGCAGCCGCTTCGGAAGTCTCGCACCCGGCCAAGCAGGGTTACGTGCAGGCCTTCGCCATCTACTTCGACACCATGATGGTGTGCACCGCCACTGCGTTCCTGATCCTGGCCAGCGGCACCTACAACGTGTACTCGCCGGCAGGTGCCAGCGCCCCGCCGATCTTCCAGGGCCTGGCCGGCATTCCGGAAGGCGCGGGCTATGCGCAGGCCGGCGTGGAAGCGGTGCTGCCGGGCTGGGGCTCGGCGTTCGTCTCGATCGCCATCTTCTTCTTCGCCTTCACCACCATCATGGCGTACTACTACATGGCCGAGACCAACCTCAGCTATGTGAACCACAACAAGAAGCGCCCGCTGACCGTGCTGGTGCTGCGCCTGGGCATCATCGGCATGGTGGTGTTCGGTGCGTTCCACAATGCGACCCTGGCCTGGGCGCTGGGTGACATCGGCGTTGGCCTGATGGCCTGGCTGAACATCATCGCCATCCTCATCATCCAGAAGCCGGCGATGCTGGCCCTGCGTGACTACGAACGACAGAAGAAGCTGGGCCTGGATCCGGTGTTCGACCCTGATGCCCTGGGCATCAAGAACGCCGATTTCTGGCGCCAGCGCAAGCAGGAGAGTGTGTAAGTGAACAACCCTTGGAACAACCGCCGCCCGTCCGCCCGTCCGCCGCGCGCAACGCCGTTGCCGCGCCCGGAGGTGCCGGCTGCGGGCGGTGGTGGGCGCGGCGGCAGCGACGAGCTGCGCCTGTACGGCCTGAACGCCGTGCTGGCCGCGTTCGACGCGCGGCCGCAGGCGCTGCGCAAGCTGTACCTGCTGGAGGCGCGCATCCCGCGCCTGCAGCCGCTGCTGAAGTGGTGCGTGGCCAACCGCGTGGGCTATCGCGTGGTCGAGGACGGCGATCTGAACAAGCTCGCCGGTACCACCCATCACGAAGGCGTGGTGGCCGATGTGCTGCGCGCACCGGCACTGCCGTTGGCGCAGTGGCTGCAGCAGGTCGGTGACGGCCCGGCACTGGCGCTGTGGCTGGACGGCGTGGGCAACCCGCACAACCTCGGCGCGATCCTGCGCTCGGCAGCGCACTTCGGCGCCAAGGCGCTGCTGCTGCCCGAAGGCAGCACGCTGGCGCTGTCCGGTGCCGCCGCGCGCGTGGCGGAGGGCGGTGCCGAAGCGGTGCCGCTGGTGCAGTTGCCGGCCACCGCGCAGGCGATGGCGCAGCTGCGGGACGCTGGTTTCGGCCTGGCCGCGACCCTGGTCGAGGGCGGTGACGATGTATTCCGTGCGGTGCTTCCGGCGCGGCTGGTGTATGTGATGGGTGCCGAGGGCGAAGGCATGGACCGTGCGCTGGCCAGCCAGTGCGATCAGCAGGTTTCCATTCCCGGCAGCGGCGCGGTGGAAAGCCTGAACGTGGCCTCGGCCACGGCAGTGCTGCTGGCGCAGTGGGCGAGCCGTCGCGACGGCTGATACTGCCGCGATACCGTCCCATCGACGACCTGGACCCGGCCCCTCTGGCCGGGTTTTCTTTTGCGCGGTGCGGAAACAGGCGTGCCGCGCTGCGCGGCTGGCGGGCCAATCACTTCACCGCGTGTCGCATCAAGCGCGCTTGATCGAGGATCAGGTGTTTTTAGTAATTGTCTCATTGTCGAGCCATATCCCGCATCGCACGGTGGATCTCCATCCAACGTCGAACAGGAGTGGTTCCCATGCATCGAGTCAAACATCCCACGATGCGCGCATCCCTGCTGCTGGCCCTGTGTGCGCTCGCCGCACCGGCGGTGCACGCCGATGAGCGAAGCCTGGACGGCATCAACTTCACCGGACCGCTGATCACCCCGAATCCGGCCGGCCTGCCGCAGGGCAACTGGTACATCGAGCCCTATCTGGTGCGGGTTGACAGCCGCGACCACTATGACGACAACGGTGATCGTCGCCGCAGTGCCGAGCGCAGCGGCGCGTGGGCAACCGTGGTGCCGATCATCTATGGCTTCAGCGACCGGGTGATGGGCCAGGTCAACCTCAGTGCCTCACGTTCGGAATCCGGCAGCGCACGCAGCAGTGGTTTCCGCGCTGGCGACACCACCGCACGGTTGCAGTACCTCCTGCAGGCGCCGAACGCCGATGGCACCCGCCCGGCCATCTCGGTCGCGCTGGTACAGCGCTTCAGCACCGGCAGCCATGACCGCATCACCGGCAATCCGCTCGATGCGCAGGGCGACGGCGTGCAGCGCACCACCGCTGCGCTGGGCGTGCAGCAGGTGGTGTGGCTGGGCAACGACCGCCCGCTGCGGTGGCGGGCCCAGTTCAGCGCCGGCCCCGCTCCCTCGCGTACCGCCATTTCCGGCACCAGCGTCTACGGTACCGACGACAGCTTCCAGGGTCACATCGCGCGTGGCTCGGTGCTGGGGCTGTCGGTGGGCGCCGAGTACAGCTTCAATTCGCGCTGGGTGGGGGTGATGGAAATGGCCGCCAGCCGCGAGACCGGCCAGCGGCTGAGTGGCTTTGCCCGCAACGGCGCGGGGGAAATCGAGCGCATCGACGAACGCCGCCCGGCCAGCCGCAACGTCAGCCTGGCGCCTGCCGTGGAGTATCACTTCAGCCCTTCGCTGGGGCTGATCGTCGGCGTCGAATTCACCGTGGCCGGGCGCAACACCGGGCGTATCGTCAGCCCCCAGGTCGCCCTGGGCATGTTCTTCTGAGGGGCCGCCGATGAACATCGAATCCATCGTCAATGCGATCCTGGGCGTGGTCTGGAGCCCCTACCTGGTGGTGCTGTGCCTGCTCACCGGCCTGTACTTCAGCGTGCGTACCCGCTTCATCCAGCTGCGCGCGCTGCCGGACATGCTGCGCCTGGTGTTCCGCCACGAACGCTCCGAGTCCGGAGTGTCACCGTTCCAGGCACTGTCGATCTCGCTGTCCAGCCGGGTCGGCGTAGGCAACATCGCCGGCGTGGCCATGGCCATCGCCTTCGGCGGCCCGGGGGCGATCCTCTGGATGTGGGTGGTGGCCTTTCTCGGTGCCTCCAGTGCCTTCATCGAATCCACCCTGGCGCAGATCTACAAGGACCGTGATGCCAAGGGCCAGTACCGCGGCGGGCCGGCGTACTACATCGAGAAGGGCCTGGGCCAGCGCTGGTATGCAGTGCTGTTCGCGCTGGTGACCGTGCTCGCCGGCGCCATGCTGGCAGGGACCCAGTCCAATGCCATCACCAGTGCGGTGAACGAAGCCTGGGATGTGCCGGTGATGAGCACCACCGTGGTGCTGCTGGTGGTGCTGGGCATCATCCTGATCGGTGGTGTGCGGCGCATCGCGCGAGTGGCGGAATGGGTGGTGCCGCTGATGGCGGTGGCCTACCTGATGGTTGCCGCAGTGGTAATGGTGCTCAACGCGGAAAAAGTGCCCGGCGTGATCATGCTGGTGCTGAACAGCGCATTCGGCGTGGACGCGGCCTTCGGCGCGATGATCGGCACCGCCATCCAGTGGGGCGTTCGCCGCGGCGTGCTGTCCAACGAGGCCGGCATGGGCAGTGGCGCGCATGCGGCCGCTGCCGCCGAAGTCTCGCATCCGGTCAAGCAGGGACTGGTGCAGTCATTCTCGGTCTACATCGACACGATGGTGGTGTGCAGCGCAACCGCATTCCTGATCCTGTCCACCGGCCTGTACAACATCTACGACCCGGCGGTGAACGGCATTCCCGATGAGGCCCGCCTGCTGCTGGCCAATCTTCCGGGTGTCGAGGCCGGGCCGCGTTTCGTGCAGCACGCCGTGGAATCGGCGCTGCCGGGCTTCGGCCGTTCGTTCGTGGCGCTTGCGATCCTGCCATTCGCATTCACCACCATCCTGGCGCTGTACTACATGGCCGAAACCAACGTCAGTTACTTGTGCCGGGATCGTCCTTCGCGGTGGGCGATGGGGGCATTCCAGCTGCTGTTCCTGGCGGTTGCCGGCTACTCGGCGGTGAACAGCGCAACGGTGGCATGGTCGCTGGGCGACATCGGGGTGGGCCTGATGAGCTGGCTCAACATCATCGCCATCCTGCTGCTGCAGAAGCCGGCGTTGGCGGCATTGCGCGACTACGAACAGCATCGCCATGCCGGTACGGAACCATTGTTCAATCCACAGCGGCTGGGCGTGCGCAACACCCGTGTGTGGGAGGGCTGACAGGATCGGGGTCAGATCCCTCGTCAGGGCGAGGGCTCTGACCCACGCCATCGCCCTGTGGGTGCGAACCTCGGTTCGCACCGCTCTTCCCGCTGCGCTCGCCGGGCATGGCCCGGCGCCAGCGTCATTCGTTCGGCGGCGTGGTCGCCTTGGCCTCGCTGCCGAAACCACCGTCAGCTTCCGCGGCCAGGTACGCGAATACCGTGTAGGCAGCCACGTTCTGCGCCAGTGCCTTCGGGTCGATCTTGTCCAAAGTGTCGTCGGCGGTGTGATGCAGGTGGAAGTAGTCCGAGCCATCCTGCGCCAGCCACGCCCACGCACCGCCCTTGGCCGCCAGCGGGCCGACATCCGGGCCCGGGCCGCCCTTGTCGGCCTGGTACTCGATGCCCAGCGGCTTCATCACTTCGGCGATCTGCCGGGTCGCTTCGCGCGAGCCTTCCGGGTTCGGCGAGCCGGTGTTGAAGGCATAGACGCGGCCGGCACCGAAGTCGCTCTCGGCTGCCAGCTGATGCAGGGCCACGTCCTTGGCGTGCGCTTCGGCGTAGGCCTTGCCGCCGTACAGCCCCTGTTCCTCGTTGGCGAAGGCGATCACGCGAATGGTGCGCTTCGGTGCCTGCTTGAGCTGGCCGATCAGGTGCCCGGCCGCCATGGTGATGCCCACGCCTGCGCCGTCATCGACTGCGCCGGTGCCCAGGTCCCACGAATCCAGATGGCCACCGATCACCACCACTTCCTTCGGCAGGCTGCGGCCGGTGATCTCGCCGATCACGTTGTACGAGGTGGCCGTGCCATCCCAGCCGCAATCCAGCGCCACCTTCACCGTGGTGCTGCCACGGGCCAGCAGGCGCGCCAGCTGATCGGCGTCGGGCACCGACAGTGCTGCCGACGGCACCGGCGTCAGGCCTTCATCGAAGCGGGTGATACCGGTGTGCGGCACGCGATGCGAGTCGGTACCCGCCGAGCGCATCAGGAAGCCGACCGCACCCTTGCGGATCGCCTCCGACGGGCCCTTGCTGCGGATCGCGCCGCCACGGCCGTAGTCGCGGCCATCGCGGAACGGCAGCATCTGGTAATCGACGAAAGCGATCTTGCCCTTCAGCGAGCCGGCCGGTGCGGCCTGCAATGCGGCCAGATCGGCAAAGCGCACCACTTCGGCTTCAACGGTGCCGCCCGGGCTGCCGCCCAGCGCGGTGATCTGCAGCGGCTGCGGGTTCCTGCCGGTCACCGCGGCATGTTCGCTGCGGCGTTCCCACTTCGGGAACGTCACCGGTTCCTTCCATACCTTGTCGAAACCGAGTGCCTTGAACTTGGCTTCGGCCCAGGCCACGGCCCGGGCATCGGCTTCGCTGCCGGCGATGCGCGGACCGATCTCGGTGGTGAGCGATTCGACCACCTTCCAGCCGGTGTCGTCAGCCAGTGCCTGGTCGCGCAGCTGTGCGGCGGTAGCCAGCGAGGCCGGGGGCAGGGTGGTGGTGCGCGGCGCCGCGAAGGCCGGGGCGGCCAGCAGGGCGAGGGAGGATGCGATGGCAAGCACACGGCGACGCATGGACAACTCCGGGAAGGGACCTAAGCCTTGGAGCTTAACAGTCGTTCAGGCGTGTGCATGGGCGGGAGGTCATGGCTGGCGCGAACGCTGTTTTCCGCCACGTCCGGCAAAGCGAAAGCCCCGCCGGAGCGGGGCTTTCGTGCGGTCGCGGTAGTGCCGGCCGCTGGCCGGCTCCCGCATGTTCCGATGTTGCCGGCCAGCGGCCGGCACTACCGTTCTGCGACCTTACTTCTTCAGGCTGTCGCGGATCTCGCGCAGCAGCACCACTTCCTCGGCCGGTGCGGCCGGGGCGGCTTCCTGCTTGCGCGACAGGCGGTTGATCGTCTTTACCACCAGGAAGATGGCGAACGCCACGATCACGAACTGGATCAGCGTATTGATGAAGTCGCCATAGCCGATCACCACCGCCGGGATCTCCTTGCCGTCGGCACCGATGCTGGCCGGTGACAACGTCCAGGCCAGCTGCGAGAAGTCCACCTTGCCGATCAGCAGGCCCAGCGGCGGCATGATGATCTTCTCGACCAGTGCGGTCACGATCTTGCCGAAGGCGGCGCCGATCACCACGCCGACGGCGAGGTCGATGACGTTGCCGCGCATCGCGAATTCCTTGAACTCGGTGAGCATTCCCATTGTTGTTTTTCTCCGGGGGGGAAGTGGACAGCGCGCAGGGTAGCGCAGGTGATGTCAGCCGGCGATCACGCCGTGGCGCTCGGCCACGTTTTCCAGGCGGGCACTGAAGCGGTCGCCGGGCTTCAGCGCGGCCACCCCGGACGGGGTGCCCATGAATACCAGGTCGCCGGCGCGCAGCTGCCACAGCTTGGACAGCTCATGCAGGATCTCCGGCACGTTCCAGATCATCTGGTCGAGCAATGCCTGCTGGCGCACTTCGCCGTTGACCTCCAGCGACAGGTTCAGCGCGGCCAGGTCACCAACCTCGGCGGCATGTACGATCTCGCTGATCGGCGCGGAGGCATCGAAGCCCTTGGCGGCATCCCACGGGTGGCCCTTGTCCTTGGCGGCCGCCTGCAGATCGCGGCGGGTCAGGTCCAGGCCGACGGCATAGCCGTAGACCAGTGCATCGGCATCGGCCACGGCCAGCTCGCCGGCCGGCGCGTCACGGCCGATGGCCACCACCAGTTCCACTTCGTGGTGCAGGTTGGCGGTCGCCGGCGGATAGGGAATGGCATCGTCATGGCCGACCACGATCGCATCGGCGGGCTTGCTGAAGAACATCGGGCGGCCGCGGTCATCGGCGGCCGGCACCACCGCGCCCATTTCACGGGCATGGTCGGCGAAGTTGCGGCCCACGCAGTAGATGCGGTGCACGGGGAAACTGCCGCCGCCCACGACCGGCACACGCGGCAGGGCAACGGCAGGGATCACATCGGAGACATCGGACATGCGGGCATCCAGGAAGGGCGTGCCCGCAGTCTAGAACGCATGGCGCCCGCCGTCAGCGGGCGCGGAAGGCATGGATCAACGCGAGGCCGGCAGCACAGGCTTGCGCACCACGCGGTACTCGCCCTCGACCACGGTCGGATCGACCGGACGGGCGGTGCCCGGCTTGCGCGAGGCCAACAGCTTCCACGCCAGCCCGACCAGGATCATCGCCGCACCGACGAACACGCCGATGAACACCATCGCGGCCAGGATCGCCAGGCCGAGCAGGCCCACGGCAACGCGCACCAACGGATGACGCGGCTTGCGCGGCGCGAACAGGGTGCGGAACTGGGTGAAGGCGGATGCGCGATTGAACATGGCGGCTCGATAGGCTGGGATCAGCGAAAACAGAGTATCGGGACGCGCCACTGTCATTGAGTGAAAAACTCGTTAAATATAGCCTGTGCTTATTACGAATCAATGACTTGTGTTCATCTTGCAGCCAGTCACCTGAGCAGGCGTGCGACAATGCCGCTTTACTGTCCGAGCCTTCGCCATGACTGCCGCTGCTGCCCTGATCGCCCTTGATGCCATTGCCGATGGCGCGTTTGCCGAGGTCGAAGCGGTGGTTGATGGCGATGCCGAGTCGGTGCTGCTGTATCGCGACGGCGCGCAGGTGCGTGCCTTCCTGAACATCTGCCCGCATGCCGGCCGCCGCCTGGACTGGGCGCCGGGCCAGTTCCTGAAGAGCCGCGAGGGCCACCTGGTGTGCGCGGCACATGGCGCTTCGTTCGCGCTGGACAGCGGCGACTGCATCGCCGGCCCGTGCAAGGGCGACCGCCTGCGGGCCGTGCCAGTGGATGTGCGCGACGGGCAGGTCTATCTGGCCTGAGGCCAGCCAGGGGGCGGATCCGTTTTCCTCAGGAAAACGGCTCTGACCCCATCAAGCCAGGAGCAGTCGAGCGCGGCTCGACTCTACAAAAGCCGTGTTGACCAAGGTCGACAACTACCAGAGCGAGATCCGTGCCGACCAACGGTCGGCACCCACCACCAGCCGCGTGAAACTGTCGAAGGCGGGGCACTGTGGGTTTGCGGGGTGTGAGCGGCATGGATGCCGCGACCAAGCCCCCATGGATGGGTTTACGGCGTCCCCGCAAACCCACAGTGCCCCGCCATCCCACGGAATGCACGCTGTTGCTGTTGAGGTTGCCGGCCAGCGGCCGGCACTACCGGGGTGCAGGGCGCAGCCCTGCCAACAAACCCAACCCTCAGAACATCAGGTTGATCATCAACACCACCACGCAGGTGTAGATCAGCGACAGCGGGCCGCCGACCCGCCACATCTCGCGCGGGGTGTAGTTGGCCGGACCGGTGATCATCGAGATCACCGGATTGGAGGCCGTCATCAGGTTGTTGGACGCCGACAGCGCCACGATCAGCGCGAATGCGGTCGGGCTGCCGCCGGCAGCCAGCGCCAGGTTCACCGCGATGGGGACCATCACGATGGTCGCACCCACATGGCTGATCACCAGCGAGAACGCGGTGGTCAGCAACGCCAGCGCCACCTCCAGCACCCACAGCGGAATGCCGGTGGGCAGCTTGTCGATGGTATGGCCGGCCACCCATGCCGCCGCGCCACTGGAGTCCATTGCCCAGCCGAGCGGAATCAGCCCGGCCATCATGAACACCGTCTTCCAGTTGATCGAGGCATAGGCCTCGTCCATGCGCAGCACGCCGGTCAGCAGCATGCCGGCCACGCCGGTCATCAGGGTCAGCGCCACCGGTAGCTTGCTGGTCAGCGCGATCAGGATGGTCAGCGCGAAGATCGCCATCGCGATCTTGAACTTGTGCGGGCGCTGCTCGCCGGTCGGGTAATCGGTCACCACCACGAAGTCCCGGCTCTTGGCGGCCTGTGCCAGGTCGGTCCAGATGCTGTGGAAGACCAGCATGTCGCCCGCACGCAACTGCACGTCGCGCACGTCTTCGCGGATCACCTGCTTGTCGCGGTTGATCGCCAGCAGGCTGATGCCGCGTTCCTTGCGCAGGCGCAGGTCGGCCGCGCTCTTGCCGATCACGTTCGAGGTCGGCGGCACCACCGCCTCGGAAATGCCGGCGCGGCTGGGGTTGAACAGGTCGCCCAGGTGCTTCAGGCGCGAGGACATGCGCAGGAACTGGTTCTGCGCGAAATCGCTGATCTGCTGGCGCGGGCCCATCGCACCCAGCACGCTGCCAACCCAGATGCGCATCTCCGCAGGCGGTGCCAGGCGGGTGTCGTTGCCGGTCTTCAGGGCCAGCAGCAGCGGTGCATCGTGCAGGTTCTCCGCCTCGCCCAGGGTCATGCCCACCAGCGGGCTTTCGGCGCTGACCACCAGCTCGAACACATCACCTTCGATGCCGTAGGTCTTGGCGAAGTAGCTTTCGGTACGTGCCGGGGTGACCCCGTCGTTGACCAGGTTCTCTTCCTCGATCAGCTTGCGGTCGCCGTAGTAGCGGAAGTACAGCAGCGAGGCAACCAGCAGCGCCACGCCGATCGGCAGCGGCGCGAACATGCGCAGCGGCTCGATGGTGGCCAGGCCCGAGGGCAGGTTGTTGTTGGCCGAGGCCAGCAGGTCGTTCAGCAGGATCAGCGGCGAGTTGCCGACCATGGTCAGCGCGCCGCCCATCACGATCGCCGCCGAGATCGGCAGCAGCAGGCGCTGCAGGGTCAGCCCGGTGCGCGCGGCCAGTCGCGAGGCGACCGGCAGGTACAGCGCCATCACCGACGGGTTCTGCATGAAGGACGAGTTCAGGCCGGCAATGGCCGTGGTCATCATCAGCAGCCGCTGCTCGACGCCGTGTCCGCGCCGCAGCAGCCAGGCGGCCAGCCGGTTCAGCGCCCCGGTGCGATCCAGGCCCGCACCGAGGATGGTGGTGGCGATGATGCTCATCACCGCGTTACCGGAGAAACCGCCGAAGATCTCCTCCGGTGCGATCAGCCCGGTGACGCCGAGCACCACCAGTACCACCAGTGCGACCACGTCGGCGCGGATGCGCTCGAACAGGAACATCGCCATCGTGAAGCCGACCAGCCCAAGCACGAGCTTCATGTCGTTGGTCAGCGTCAGCGCGGTATCCATGTGGGGCGCGGCGTCCTCAGGCGATCGTCAGGTGCGGTCGTACAACAGGTCCCAGACGCCATGGCCGAGCTTCTGGCCGCGGGTCTCGAAGTGGGTCTGCGGACGCCAGTCCGGGCGCGGAACGCTGCCGCGCGGGCCGGCACGGTTGACCAGCCCGGCGGTGGCGTCGAGCACGTCCCACATCTGCTCGGCGTAGTCCTCCCAGTCGGTCGCGCAGTGCAGGCGGCCGCCCGGGCGCAGCTTGCGCACCAGCAGTTCGGCGAACGCCGGCTGCAGCAGGCGGCGCTTGTTGTGGCGCTTCTTGTGCCACGGGTCCGGGAAGTAGATGCGCACTTCATCCAGCGCGCCGTCGGCGATCTCGTTCTGCAGCACTTCCACCGCATCGTGGTGGTACAGGCGCACGTGGTCGGCGTTGTCGTCGGCCAGCGCGTTCAGCAGCCGGCCCACGCCGGGCGCATGCACCTCGATGCCGATGTAATCACGCGACGGGTCGTGCTGGGCCGCGAAGCGCAGCGCGGCGCCGTTGCCGAAGCCGATTTCCAGCACCTTGTGGGCGGGGCGACCGAAGGTGGCGTCCAGATCGCGCGGCTGGCCGTTGTAGTCGATGCCGAAACGCGGCCAGCGTTCGTCGAACGCACGCTGCTGGGCGGGGGTGAATCGGCCCTGGCGCAACACGAAGCTGCGCACTTCACGGCGGCCTTCGCTGACGGTGAAGGGCTTGGGCGGGGCCTTGGAGCCGGCGCTGTCGAAAGGATTGGTCATCAGCCGATCAGCCCATCCACCGGAGAGGAGGCACTGGCGTAGCGTTTGCGCGGGATGCGCCCGGCCAGGAACGCCTCGCGGCCGGCTTCGACCGCCTTGCGCATCGCGCTGGCCATCAGCACCGGGCTGCGCGCGCCGGCGATGGCGGTGTTCATCAGCACGCCGTCGCAGCCCAGCTCCATCGCGATCGCCGCGTCCGAGGCGGTGCCCACGCCGGCGTCGACGATGATCGGCACCTTGGCGTCTTCGATGATCTGCAGCAGGTTGTACTTGTTCTGGATGCCCAGGCCCGAGCCGATCGGCGCGGCCAGCGGCATCACCGCGGCGCAGCCGATCTCTTCCAGGCGCTTCGCCAGGATCGGGTCGTCGGAGGTGTAGACCATCACCTCGAAGCCGTCCTTGACCAGCTGTTCGGCGGCCTTGAGGGTCTGCACCACGTCCGGGTACAGCGACTTCTGGTCGCCCAGCACTTCCAGCTTGGTCAGGTTGTGGCCGTCCAGCAGCTCACGGGCCAGGCGGCAGGTGCGCACGGCGTCCTCGGCGGTGTAGCAGCCAGCGGTGTTGGGCAGGATGGTGTAACGGTCCGGCGGCAGCACGTCCAGCAGGTTCGGTTCGCCCGGGTTCTGGCCGATGTTGGTCCGGCGGATGGCCACGGTGACGATCTGGGCGCCTGCAGCCTCGGTGGCCAGGCGGGTTTCTTCCAGGTCCTTGAACTTGCCGGTGCCAGTCAGCAGCCGCGAGCCATAGGTCTTGCCGGCGATCACCAGCGAATCGGGGGAGACATGAACGTTCATGGCGCGATTATCGCTTATCCGCCTGAAGATGGGGTCACGCAACCAAAGGTAGTGCCGGCCGTTGGCCGGTAGATGTGAGGCGTCAGACAGCGTCGGATGGCCGGCCAGCGGCCGGCACTACCCGGAATGGCCTCAACCGCCGCCCAGCGCGTGCACGATCTCCACCACGTCGCCCTCGGCCAGGACATGCTCGCCATGGCGGCTGCGGCTGACGATCTCGCCGTTGACCTCCACCGCCACCCGGCGCTGCAGCAGCTGCTCGGCCTCAAGCAGATCGTGAAGGGTCGCCGAAGCGGGCAGGGTACGGGGTTCGCCATTGAGCTGGATGTTCATCAGCACATTGTCGCTGATGGCCCTCCGGGATCGGAACAGTTGCAATCTGCGCCAGATGCCACGTCCTGCACAGCACGCTGGCGCAGGGCCGGGCGACAATCCATGCGGCGGCGCAGCGTGAGCAAAAGGCGGCGCGGTGAAACCATTCACCGTGCGCCGGCGTACGTCCGCCGGGTCCTCAACGATTTCCCCACAGGAGTTCTTTACATGCTGCTCAGCAAACGCCCGATCCGCTCCCTGATGGCGGCCGCGATCGCGCTGGCCGCGGTTCCGGCCATGGCAGGCGAATCCCCGTATACCCACGCGGTGTTCTTCGGCGACAGCCTGACCGACGCCGGCTACTTCCGCCCGCTGCTGCCGCCCGGCGTGCAGCCGGTCACCGGCCAGTTCACCACCAACCCGGGCTGGGTCTGGTCGCAGCAGCTGGCCAATTACTACGGTCTCAACGGCGCAGCCAACGGCAACGGCCAGAACGGTGACAACTACGCCGTGGGCGGTGCCCGCGTATCGGTGGAAGGCAGCGGTGCGCTGGGTCCGATCCCCTCGCTGAAGTCGCAGGCTGCTCGTTACCTCGCTGCAAATGGCGGCAAGGCTGACGCAAATGCCCTGTATACCGTCTGGGGTGGCGCCAACGACCTGTTCGCGGCAGCGGCAGCGCCGGCACAGGCGCAGGC
Source organism: Stenotrophomonas maltophilia (assembly GCF_001274595.1). Taxonomy (GTDB): domain Bacteria; phylum Pseudomonadota; class Gammaproteobacteria; order Xanthomonadales; family Xanthomonadaceae; genus Stenotrophomonas; species Stenotrophomonas forensis. Next base: position 3,787,829 of record NZ_CP011010.1, on the reverse strand, counting down.
CATCATCGGCGCGGCCGTGACCGACCAGATCGCCCTGGTCGGCGCGCTCAAGCAGGCCGGCGCGCAGTACGTGCTGGTGCCCAACCTGCCCAACGTCGGCCTGACCCCGTCGTTCCGTGGCCCGAATGCCGGTGCCGCCACCGCGCTGTCGGCCGGTTACAACAAGGCCCTGTACGGTGGCCTGAAGCAGGCCGGCATCGAGTTCATTCCGCTCGACACCTTCACCGTGCTGGGCGAAGTGGCCGCCAACCCGGCCTTGTACGGCTTCACCAACGTCACCAGCACCGCCTGCAAGATCGATCCGACCAATCCGACGCAGAGCATCCTGACCTGCAACCCGACCAGCTATGTCAGCCCGGATGCGGCCAATACCTATCTGTTCGCCGATGGCGTGCATCCGACCACGGCCGGCCACCAGCTGCTGGGCCAGTACGCGGTCTCGGTACTGGAAGGCCCGCGCCTGCAGCAGGTGCTGAGCCACTCGGCGCAGACCATCGGCCGTTCGCGCGCCGACCAGGTCAGCATGCACCTGGGAGGGCGTCCGGCCGACGGCCTGTCCTGGTGGGGCGGCGTGCGCGGCGACCTGCAGCGCTACGACCACGCCGACCTGTACGACGGCCTGGCGCCGGCCGGCCTGTTCGGTGTCGACTGGGCACGCGACGGCATGGTGTTCGGCGGCTTCGCCGGCTTCGGCCGCCTCAATGCCGACTTCGGCAACAGCCGCGGTGACTTCACCCAGAAGGACACCACCGCCGGTCTGTTCGCCGGCTGGTACCACGACCGCATCTGGGTCAACGGCCAGGTCAGCTACACCTGGCTGTCCTATGACGTGAACCGCAAGGTCCAGCTGGGCCCGGCCACCCGCGAGCACGGCGGTTCGCCGGACGGCAGCAACCTGACCGCAGCGCTGAACGCCGGTTACGAGTTCGGCACCGAGGGCGGTTTCCGCCACGGCCCGATCGCCTCGGTGATCTGGCAGAAGGTGAAGATCGACGGTTACACCGAAAGCGCCGCGGCCGGCACGCTGGCCACCGCGCTGGGCTATGACCGCCAGAATGTCGATTCGACCGTTGGCCGCATCGGCTGGCAGGCCCGCTTCGACGGCGGTGCGGTCAAACCGTACGCACAGCTGACCTACGACCACGAGTTCGAAGACACCAAGCAGGCCAGCGCCTGGCTGCAGACCCTGCCGGAACTGGGCAGCTATCGCGTGCCGGGCCTGAACTTCGACAAGAACTACGCCACCGTCGTACTGGGTGCCCGTACGGAGATGTTCGGCCTGCAGAGCAACTTCGGCCTGAGTGCTTCGGCCGGGCAGAAGCGTGCCCAGGACGCGACGCTGTTCGCCAACTTCAGCGGCAACTTCTGATCCACGCGTCATCCCGGGCACCGCACGGTGCCCGGGATGCCTGACAACAGCGCCGGACCGTGTCCGGCGCATGCGGCGCGGCCAACCATTGCGCAACACCGGCCCCAGCGCATAGACTTTCCACCGCAACGCGGGCGTAGCTCAATGGTAGAGCTGTAGCTTCCCAAGCTACTGACGTGGGTTCGATTCCCATCGCCCGCTCCATCGCATCTCCTTCTTTTGCACCGCAGATTCGGGCGCTCGATGCCCGCTTTCGTGTGCCTGTCGATCCAGCCTTGTGACCGACGTGCAGCATCACTAGAGTGAATGCCCCTTCACGCCGGATGATGACGTTGGGACAAGGAATGAGGATGCGGGCCAGCTCACGATGGAACGCCTTTCTGCTGGCTCCAGTGCTGGCACTGGCAACGACAGCGTGCACGGACAGCACGGCCCCTTCTGAAGCCGGACATGCAGCGCGCACCGCAAGCGCCACGGCCATCCCCGCCACAGGAGTCGCGAACTCCGGCATGGCGGCCACGGGAAATGCGCCCGCCGCCTATCAGAAGTACTACACCGCTCGAAACGTTCAGCCGTTGATGGCGGACCTTGAATTCCTGTCCAGGAGCGGCGACGCGAACGCGAGTTTTGTACTCAGCCGCATCCATGACGACTGTGCCGTCATTCCTGACTGGGGCTCGCTCGCGGGATTGGACATCGCACAGGAAAAGAAGGTCGCACTCCAGCGCAGCACGGCGTGGTTCAAGGCGCGATGCGAAGGAATGCCCGAGGACGTTGTGAGCGGCTTCCGCAATCTGAAGCGCTACCGGGAACTGGCGGTGAATCAGGGAAGCCTTGCTGCACAGATCGAACAGGCGGCGCCTGGCCTCCACCTCGCTGATCAGGATCTTTCGGTGGAGGACCACAAGACGTTTGTCGAAGCCGTGCTCATGCAGGACGACGGTGAAGCCTACATGGCACTTGCGGCAACCATGGGGGAAGCCGCCTCCCACCGCATCGAAGCGTTGAAGCCCTACAAGGCGGGCACAGCCGTCGAGGAAGCTGCATGGATGCTGGCGGGCTGCCGAAAGGGCGTACCTTGCGGCGCCGATTCCCCCATCCTCCAACGCATGTGCCGCGCCGGTGTGTGTGGTTACAACTCGCTTGAGGAGCTGTACAGCCATGGGATGCTTGCGCCCGAGCAGATGCAACAGGCGCGCGCACGGATGGAAGAGATCATCGCACTGTCGAAAAGTGTCTCCGGCGACGATGGCTCCATCGCCGGAGACGTTGCCGCGGGGCGGCCGGTCAGTCGGAATTGAATCCGGGCGCCAGCGGGCCGGGCAACGTGTGTTCCGGCCACGGCATCAACAAGGTGCAGGCGTCATACAGGCCGCAGAAATCCTGCCGCAGGTCGGCCGGTACCCAGCCTCCGTAGCTCACCTCGGTCGAGTCGCCGTTGCAGGCATAGGTGACATCGATCCAGCGGGTGTTGGTATGTGAGGCAGCCCCCTGGTGTTGGGTTCTGCCGGTGCAGTAGCGCAGGCTCTGGCCAATCAGCGTGTTGCTGGCGTCGAAATAGAGCCGGGAGACTGCATGGGTGGGCGCGGCATGCACTTCGGTGGCGCCCCCCGCCAGGCCAAACAGCAACAACAGCGGAATTCCCATTCGCATCTGTGGTTCTCCTTGGGTTGTGTAAGCCGGCCGTGTTCCTGTCCTGTGGCCGGCGTGGCCATCTTGGCACAGCCTGTGCGGCGGTGCCGGCGTCATCGGGCGCGGCATCATCCGCCCGCCACACGCGCGCGCTATGCTGCGCGCCTGCCGCCCGATCCCGCCGCGATGAAGCTCGCCATCCTGTCACGCAACAGCTCCCTGTATTCCACCCGCCGGCTGGTCGAGGCGGCGCGCGCGCGCGGCCACACCGTGCGTATCCTCGACCCGCTGCGCTGCTACATGCGCATCGCCGCCGATGGCTTCTCGATGCACTACAAGGGCCGGCCGATGACCGGCGTGGACATGGTCATCCCGCGCATCGGTGCCTCGATCACCCGCTATGGCACGGCCGTGCTGCGCCAGTTCGAACTGATGGGGGCCCGCACGCCCAACCCGTCCGATGCGATCCTGCGCTCGCGTGACAAGCTGCGTGCGCACCAGTTGCTGGCTGCCAAGGGCATCGACATGCCGGTCACCGTATTCGGCGACAACCCCGACGACACCGTCGACCTGCTGTCCATGCTCGGCCCGCCGCCGCATGTGGTGAAGCTCAACGAAGGCACCCAGGGCCGCGGTGTGATCCTCACCGAGAAGGCCAGCGCCTCGCGTGGCATCGTCGAGGCGCTGCGCGGGCTGTATGCCAATTTCCTGATGCAGGAGTTCATCGGCGAGGCCAAGGGCGCGGACCTGCGCTGCTTCGTGGTCGGTGACCAGGTGGTGGCCTCGATGCAGCGACAGGCGCCGGAGGGCGACTTCCGCTCCAACCTGCATGCGGGCGGTACGGCGGTGGCGGCCAAGGCCAGCCGCGCCGAACAGCAGGTCGCGGTCCGTTCGGCCAAGGCGCTGGGCCTGTCGGTGTGCGGGGTGGACCTGATCCGTTCCGCGCGCGGCCCGCTGGTGCTGGAGGTCAACTCCACGCCGGGGCTGGAGGGCATCGAAGCGGCGTGCGGGGTGGACGTGGCCACGCGCATCATCGATCACGTGGAGAAGCTTAAAAAGCCCTGATTATTCAGTCGCTTATGAATCTCATGGGTTGATGAGGCCTGGTTTAACATGCCTTTAATCGGCCCGGGCGTAGCCTTCAGCGAACCGCAGCTCTGCCTCTCAGCAGGATCGGTATCGGGATACAACTTCAGACCCAGGCGGGGGCACCGCCTGGGTCTTTTTTATGGGCCAGGCGCGCCGCTTGTGGAGGCGCCGTGACGGCCGTAGAGTGGCCTCCATCGTTCCTGGATGGATCGGAGGCAAGCGATGTATCGCGTCACCATGATCGCGTTGTTGCTGGGGCTGGCAGGCACGGCTGTCGCCAAGCCGGAAAAAGCCGTTGTACAGATGGACCGGCAGATGCCGGTGGCCGAACAGGTCCGGAAGGTCGAGAAGGCCCTGGACGACGGCGACTACAGTGAGATTTCCGCGGATGACCGCGCCCAGGTGCGACAGGCACTGGCGCGCATCACCCAGCGGATGGGGGACCGCCAGACGCTGCAGGAACTGCCGCCGCAGGTCCAGAACGACGTCTTCAACGACCAGGAACGGGTCAATACCCTGCTTGCCCGGGCCCATGATGACAGCCGGCAGGTCTGCCAATACACCCGCACCACCGGCAGCAACATGCCCAAAAGCCGCTGCATGACCGTGGCCGAACGGCGGCGCATCGAGGAGAAGGGCAAGGCCCTGCTCCATGACCAGCGCACCTTCACCGACCTCTCGCCTCCCAGCAACCGCTAGGCCGTCCGCCGCCCCTGCGCTTGGCACTTGCTGGCGTGAAGGTGGTGCGAATACAGTCAGCGATCCATTCAAACAAGGATTCGTTTGTCATGAAGTCCCTCCTGATGTCGGCGGTGCTGTTCTCGGGGCTGACCCTGGCCACCGTCGCCTCTGCGTCCAAAGAGTCCAGCGAAGTCTTCCTGCCCGGCAAGCCGCTGCAGCAGCAGATCGAGCGCATTGAAATCCAGCTCAACGATGGCGAGACCTACAGCGAACTGAAGCAGAGCGACCGCAGCCGGGTACGTGAGGCGCTGGTGCGCATGCGCACGGCCGTCGAGCAGCATCCGAACCGCGATTCGATGCCTGAACAGGTGCGAACCGATATCTTCAACGACCAGCAGATCGTGAACACGGTTTTGACACAAGCGCGTGAGGATAGTCGTCTAATATGCCAGCGCGAGAAAGTGACGGGTTCGAACCGGTCCACCACGCAGTGCAGCACCGTTGCCGAGCGCGCCCGGCAGAAGGACAGGGCACAGCGTGACATGAGCCAGGCCCAGCGCACCGGCAAATTCGTCAATTAGAGGTGACAGTGAGAATTCTGGTAATCGAAGACAACAGCGACATTGCGGCCAACCTGGGTGATTACCTGGAGGACCGCGGGCACACGGTGGACTTCGCGGCTGACGGGGTCACCGGCCTGCATCTGGCCGTGGTGCACGAGTTCGACGCGATCGTGCTGGATCTCAACCTGCCCGGCATGGACGGTATCGAAGTCTGCCGCAAGCTGCGCAATGAAGCGCGCAAGCAGACCCCGGTGCTGATGCTGACCGCGCGCGATTCACTGGACAACAAGCTGGCCGGCTTCGATTCCGGTGCCGACGACTACCTGATCAAGCCGTTCGCGCTGCAGGAAGTGGAAGTACGTCTGAATGCCCTGTCGCGCCGTGGAAAGGGCGTGCAGACCCGCGTGCTGGAAACCGGCGATCTGGAATACAACCTGGATACGCTGGAAGTGCGTCGCCAGGGCAAGCTGCTGCAGCTCAACCCGACTGCACTGAAGATCCTGCAGGCGCTTATGGAAGCGGCCCCGGCCGTGGTGACCCGCCAGGAGCTGGAAACCCGGGTGTGGGGTGAGGAATTGCCCGACTCCGATTCGCTGCGCGTGCACATCCATGGCCTGCGTGCGGTGGTCGACAAGCCGTTTGAAGTGCCGCTGATCCAGACCCGCCATGGCATCGGATACCGCATCGCTACCCCGGAAGCCTGATTCGGTGGCAGCGAAAGGGGAGCGTCGGCGCACGCCTTATCGGCGGCGCCTGCGCAGCCGCATCATCGTCTCGTTCGTGTTGTTGGGCTTCTGCCTGACAACGCTGTTCGCGTTCGCCACCAACTGGGCCCGCATGCGGGTGGAAAACCAGTTGGTGGAAGACGTGATCAACCACAACATCGAAGAGTACGCGCGTCGCTTCTACGAGCACCCGGGGCGCAACCCGGCCGTGCCGGTGCAGCAGATCCGTGCTTACGCCTACTCGGCGGACAAATTCGACAAGGCGCGCGAGTCCTGGCCGCAATGGGCCGATCTGCAGACCGGCAACTACAACCTGAGCGGCACCGACGAACAGGGGCAGCCGTATGCCTACAAGCTGGCCGTGCGCAAGAGCGATGATGCCTGGTTCTTCCTTGCCTATGACATGACCGACAGCGTGCGCGGTGGCAAACAGCTCAACCGCGCGCTGGTGTTGTCGGTGCTGGTGTTCAGCGTGCTGTCGCTGGTGCTGGGCTGGTGGTCGGCGTCGAAGGTGATGAAGCCGGTCTCGGATCTGGCAGCGCGGCTGCGTGCCTATCGCGGTGGCACCAGTGATCCCGAACCGCTGGCGCCGCGCTTCCCCGACGATGAGGTGGGGCAGTTGGCACAGGCGCTGGATGATTACTCGTCGCGGTTGACCGAGGTGGTGCAGCGCGACCGCGAGTTCAATGCCGACGTCAGCCATGAACTGCGCACGCCGCTGGCAGTGATCCGCGGTGCCACCGAGCTGCTGCTGACCCGCCCCGGCCTGGATGAAAAGGTGCTGCAGCGCCTGCAGCGCATCCAGCGCGCCGAACAGCAGTGCAGCGACCTGATCGGCGCGCTGCTGCTGCTGTCGCGCAACGAGCGCGGGCAGGGCACCAGCAACGTGGCCCGGGTGGCCGAGCAGCTGCTGGATGCGCACCGTGCACAGCTGGGTGGCAAGCCGCTGGAACTGGCGCTGGAAGGCGAACGCGATCTGGTGATCGACGCGCCGGAAGCCGCCTTGTCGGTGGCCTTGGGCAATCTGATCGGCAATGCCGTGAAGTACTCGCAGGATGGCGAGGTGCGCGTGCACGTGGGTGCCAACGCGGTCTCGGTGACCGACAGCGGCCCGGGCCTGAGTGAAGAAGATGCAGCCAAGCTGTTCCAGCGTGGCTATCGCGGCACCCATGCCGGCCATTCGCAGGGCGGCGGCATCGGCCTGTCGATCGTCAGCCGCCTGTGCGATCTGTATGGCTGGCAGGTAAGCGTGCGCCCGGGCGGCGAGCGCGGCGTAATCGCCACCCTCACGTTCTCGCCGAAGCCGTTGTAAGGGCCGCTGCTTTGGTAGGTGCCGACCTTGGTCGGCACGTGAGCCCCACGCAGGGTGTGAATCCACTGTCGTACGCAGCACGAATACGCCCGTCCGGGGCCGTCCGGTTCGCGATCCCCGCGGGCGTTGTGGCGCTGTTGCGTGTCATGGCTCACGGTTCGGCGATCTGATTGCGCTGTTGGCGCATTTGCCCCCTGACGGACCGACGAGCACAGAGTCAGATGCTTCTGCCGGGATCACCCACCGTCCGCCAGGAGCTGCGCCATGTCATACCGCACCCATTACCCGAACCTGTATCAACTGGTCGGCGAATCGATCAGGCAGCTGTCTGTCGAAATCGCCCAGCGCGTCGAGGACGTACTGTCCGGGCCCGATGGCCTGATGCCGATGCTGAAGGGGCAGATGGACATCGACGGTTCCACACAGCGCACCGGGCTGAGTGCCCCGGAGGCTGGCACGCTGGCGGGCATCCGGCACACCGTCGCAGGAATCACGAGCTTGACCCGGATGATGTATGCCGTGCATGTCGCACGCACCCGGGGAGGCCCGTCGCAGGTCGTGCCCCCGGATGCGATGAATGGCCTGCTGCTGGCTGCGCGGGAGCTGACCACCCACGCACAACGGCAGTTGCAGGCCGAAAGGAATCGGGGTTCGGCGACGCTGCAATAGTCGCCGCGTGCGAGGCACCGCCCCGCAGCCGCTGTCGTATTCCGCCTTCCTGGCGGCTCGGCAACGGCTGCACGCCCCCGCGATGCATCGTGCAAGCGCTGTAATACCAGGCAGAAATTGATCTTCGACGCTTTTCGGAAACTTTTCGGATTGCGTCCTCGGCATTGATCCGCCAAGGCTTGAAGCATGGAAAGCGCGTTTCTTCGCGTGCTGTGTCTGTCAAGGAACTGCCATGGATCACCGATCATCGTTCGTTGCTGCCCACGAGGCGTCGTCGCGCGTCCATCGCTTCTGCGGCCCTACCGCATTGCGATTGATCGTGGAGCGCTGGCACGGCAGCGAATCGTTGTCCGAAGGCCTGCGCTGCCAGATCGATCTGCTGGGCGAGCCGTGCGAGCACAGCCTGGATGATTGGGTGGCCCGGCCGGCAAGCATCACCACACGCCTGCCGGACGGTGCAGACGTTGTCCGGGGCGGGCTGATCCGCAGTGTCGAGCGCCTGGCCTGCGCAGGCCGCCTCGTGCGGTACCGCGTGCACCTGGCCGACTGGACCGCCTGGCTGCATGACAGCCGCCACAGTCGCGTGTTCCAGGATCAGGACGTGGCCAGCATCATCAGCACGGTGCTCTCGGTGCACGCGCCGCTGGCGCATTGGTCCTGGCACGTTGGAAGTACTGCTGCCATCGACCGCCGGTGCCGGGGCTATCGCGTGCAGTACCGCCAATCGGACATGGCGTTCCTGCAGCAGTTGATGGCCGATGAAGGCCTGGGCTGGTGCATCCGCACGCTGCCCGATGTACCGGGTGGGCATACGATGATGATCTTCGGCGACAGTACCCGATGCTCGCTGCTGTCACGGCCCCGGCGCCTGCACCAGACCCAGCGCGTGCCCGATGACGCGGGCATCGCGCTGTTGCATGAGACCTGTCGCGTCGTGCCGACGCACATGACCCGGGTGGCGGATCTGGACGATCCGTTGTGTGTGGTTTCGGCCAGCTTGCCTGTGCGCACTGTGGCCAGTGGCCCATTGGAGGACTATTCGCCGGCACGCCACGCGGCGTGGGAGACCTCGCGCGAGGCCTTGGCCGAGGTGATGCGCGACACCGAGGCAGCGTTGTGTGAGCAGCGGCGCTGGACCGGCGAAGGCACCGAGCCGGACTTCCAGCCCGGCTACGCATTCGAGGTGTTGCCAGAGCCCGGCCAGCGAGTAGCGCCCGCGTTGCTGCTTACAGCGGTGCAGCACGCAGCGGTCAACACGCTGCCTGAGGTTCTCGAACTGCAGGATCACCTGCCGCTGCACGCACTGCCCGACACCGTGCCCGCCGACCGCGCGCAGAGGCTGGGCTATGCCAATCGCTTCGAGGCCATGCCGTTCGACCGTCGGTGGCGACGTTCTCCGGATGGCAGGGCTGGGCGGTCGACGGCCCCTGGCCCGCAACTGGCCACTGTGCTCGGTGGCGATGACGGTGCACCGCTGCACATGGACAGCAGCGGGCGCATCCGTGTGCGGTTCGGCTTTGCCACCGACAGCAGGGCCGACAGCGGCTGGCTGCGCGTCGCCCAGACCTTTGCCGGCCCCGGCGTGGGCAGTCAGTTCCTGCCCCGCGTCGGCCAGGAGGTGGTGGTGGACTTCATCAACGGCGACCTCTGCCGCCCCATCGTGATGGGGGCGCTCTACAACGGCCAGGGCGAGTCACGCGCTGAAGCGCTGGGGCTGTCCAGCGATGCTGGCAGCAGTGCCCAGAACAACCTGGCCGGTGGCAACGCCCCGCGCTGGCATGCCGCAGGCGCGGGTGAATCGGCCCAGCGCAATGCCGGCGCCGTATGGGGCATCAGCTCGCAGAGCTGGGACGGCCATGGCGGTAACAGTCTCGAGTTCGACGACAGCGACGACCAGCTGCAGGTGCGGCTTGGCACAACGCAGTGCCATAGCGCGATCAGCATGGGTCATCTGCGTCACCTGCAGCACAACTTCCGCGGCAGCCTGCGCGGAAGTGGATTCGAACTGCGCAGCGACGCGTGGGGCGCCGTGCGTGCCACGGCAGGCCTGTGGCTGGACAGCATGCAGCGCTCTGCGGCCACCCCGGCCGGTCTGCGCGCCGCGCCGGTCGCGCTGTTGCGGCAGACGCTCGTGCTGGCGCACTCCTTTGATGAAGCGGCACGGCAGCAGCGCACAGTGCGGCTGCGCGGCCACGCCGCCGAGGGCAACGGTGCCAGCGTGCTGCAGACCCTGGCCGACAGCGTGGCGGCATCGCAGCGGCTGCAGGGTGCTGACGAAGACATCCCTGCAACCGGGTCTGCGGTGCTTGGCCTGTCCGCACGGGCAGGCATCTGCCAGGTGGCCGGGCAGGCGATCCAGCTGGGGGTGGGGCACAGCACGCTGCTGGCCAGTGGCGGCAGTTCGGCGGTGACCGTTGCCGGCCATGGGCGTTGGCAGTGCCGCCAGGCCATCGGCGTGCTGGCTGGCGCGACACGCACTCCGGGGAGTGCCGGGTTGAGCGTGGTGGCTGGCCAACAGGTGCTTGATATGCAGGCGCAGGCAGACGCCGTGCACCTGCAGGCGCGCGCTGGGCTGGTGGCAGCCAGCCAGCACGGGGAGGTGCAACTGGCGGCAGGCAACACGCTGCACATCGCAACTGCCGGCGGCGCTTCGATCACCCTGGCGGACGGGCACCTGCGGGTGAGCTGTCCAGGCACATTGACCATCAAAGCCGGCAACCGGCACTTCACCGGTCCGGTGCAGGAGCTGTTTCCGCTACCGCAGTTCGCACAGACGGTCTGCGTGGAGTGCCTGCTGAAGGCGATGCAGGCCGGCCTGCCATGGTCTACGAAGAATGGCTGACGCCCCGTGGATTGATCCGTGGCGGCATTCCCGGTTGCCGTGGCAGACCCCCGGCGACCAGTGTGTGGACGCGCGGCCCGCCTGTGCGCTGCTGGACATGGCATTCGCGCCGGACGCCTGGACGCAGCTGCGCGCGCTGGCCGCTGACGTGGTGCCGCTGTTTACGCATCGCTATACCGGCAAAGGGTTGGACCGGTTGTCGCCATGCCTGGTGGTCCTGCCGGACGAAGCCAGAGCACGCGAATGCTGCTGGCAGGCGCTGCTGGACCTGAGCAACGGCGCACCGATGCTGTCGGTGCTGCGCAGCACCGGCGACCCGCATGCATTGGCCGAGCATCTCCGGCGGATCTGGGAGGGTCGTTCCAGCACCGGCCAGCCGTGGTTGCTGCGCTGGGCCGATGGGCGTGCCGCCGCCCGCCTGCTGGATGCGCTGGACGATGCACAGCGGACGCGCGTACTGGGCGGTCTACACGACTGGCACCTGCCCACCCGCATCGGAGATTGGATGTGCGTAACCGGCAAGGGGGGAGTGCCGCTCGATACCGACGCCAGGCCGCTCACGTTCACCGCGGCGCAGGAGGCCACACTACGGAGCGGAAGCCAGGCCGATGCCATCACGCGCTTCATCCTGCAGCGGCCCGTGCTGCGCCCGGACGGCATGCTGCCCTCGCAGGTGCATCGCTGCGCGGAACACGTGCTGGGACGTCTGGCACGCCGAGGCATCGACCATCCCGCGCTGGCGCATCGGATGACGATCAAGGTCGTTGCCGCGAGGAATGCGCCCCATGGCGATGATGAGACGCCATGAAGAGGTTTGTGACGAGGGTGATTCTGATCGGGCTGGCGCTGCTTGCTGTGGCAGGCCTGGTGCTGAAGTTCATGGACTTCAGGATTGGACCACTACCGCCCGGTCCTCCGAAGCCACGCATCATCGACTCTGCTTCTGGTCACGACATTACTGGTGCACCGCCAGAAATGTCATTGACAATCGGCGTGGCCAACTACTCGGATGATGGATTGGGGACGGTCTTCATCAATGGCGCTTGGGCGGGTGGGATGGAGCCACGAGCCAGTGGGAACGCTGCGACCTGCTGCGTGACGTTGCCTCGTCTTTGGCATCCGGGGTTGAAGGTGACGGTGGTCTACCGCACCAGCAGCATGTTTCTCAAGGATCCCAGTAGCTATGTTGAGAGGGACATCTTTGTCGCGCCATACAGGCCGTTTCTTGATGGTTTCATCTATTTCATGTACTTCCCGGGCGATCAAGTTAGGGTCGTGGCAACGCCGTATTTCCCGGGATATCCAAAGTTTGCCTACGACATTAGTCATGCTGAGCTTGAGCGTGACCCTGAACGAATTTCTAGATTTCTCATTGAGTCGGATGGAGAGGAATAGAGATAATGAGAGTGAGTTCTTTGGCGCCGTTGGACAAGGAATCAATAAGTCTTAGCACGCGTAAGAAGGTTCGATGTGCGGGGTCATTTCCGGTGGATCTGGTGGATGGCGCGAACTGCGAGCAGATCATCTACGACGGCGTGTGCCGTGGCTAAGGGTGCGTTTGAATGAGCAACCCTGAGGGAATAGCTGTTGTAACGAAGGTGCTTGTCAGGGTTGCTCTGATCGGGCTAGCGCTGTTTGCCTTGACTGGCCTAGTGCTGAAGCTCATGGATTTCAGGATTGGTCCACCACCGCCCAGTCCTCCGAAGCCGCGCATTATTGAGCCTGACACTGGCCACGACATCACCGACGCGCCACCGGAAATGCATCTCACGATCGGTATTGCCAACTACTCTGATGACGGGCTGGGCATAGTCGTCATCAACGAAGCATGGGGAGGAGGCATGGAGCCTCGTACCAGCAGTAATGGGCGTGCATGCTGCGTGACGCTGCCTCGCCTCTGGTATCCAGGTTTGAAGGTCACGGTAGCCTACCGCACAAGCTCCATGTTCTTGAAGGATCCGAACAGCTACGTAGAGAAGGACGTTCTCGGGCCGCGCTATCAACCTTTCCTTGATGGATTTGTATTCTTCATGTATTTCCCGAACGATCAGGTAAGGCTGGTTGCCACGCCGTATTTTCCAGGTTATCCAAAGTTTGCTTACGACCTTGGGGCTGCTGGTTACGAGCGTGATGAACTTCGGATCTCGCGATTCCTCGCGGAGACCGCCTTGGATGAGGTGGCGAAATGAGAGTGACTACGTCTCGACCAGTGTCGGATTTGAGTCGGTGTTCGATGGCTACGACGTGAGCTATAACCGAAGGAGCATTGAATGAAACAGCCTGATCGATTGAAGGTTGTGACGAAGCTGCTGACACGATTTGCTCTGCTTGGTCTTGCGATGCTGGCCGTAGCAGGTGTCGTGCTCAAGTTCATGGATTTCAGGGTTGGGCCGCTGCCTCCAAGTCCCCCGAAACCACGCATCATTGAGCCTGATACCGGTCACGACATTACCGACGCTCCGCCGGAAATGCATTTGACAATTGGTATCGCCAATTACTCGGATGAGGGGCTGGGGACTGTCTTCATTAATGATGCTTGGGGGGGCGATGCGGGCTCGAGCCAGTAGCAACGGGCGTACATGCTGCGTGACGCTTCCTCGTCTCTGGCATCCAGGTCTGAAGGTCACCGTGGCTTACCGCACCAGCAGCATGTTTCTCAAAGATCCCCAAAGCTATGTTGAGAAGGACGTTCTTGTTGCGCCCTATGAGCCGTTTCTTGATGGGTTCATCTATTTCTTCTACTTTCCTGGTGATCAGGTGCGGATCGTGGCCACTCCCTACTCCCCAGGATATCCGGGCTTCGCTTACGACACTGACTTCGGTGATGGGCGCGGTGATCCAGCAAAGATTAAGAGATTTCTGGAAGCAACAGCGGGCAAGGAGGCGGAATAGTGAGGGTAAGGGTATCTACTCCGACGTCAGAGCAACCAGCGCAGCTCAGTTCCAGTGAAGCGGGGCGATATGCGGCCTCATTGTCGGAAATCGGATCCGACTGCGGTGTGGATCTTTCAATGATCTGCTTCGCATTCCCGCCGATGTGCGTTGCTGTGTGCACATGGTGGCCGCGCATGAAGTACGCGGCTCGTTCCCGGTGGACTTGGTGGATGGCGCGAACTGCGAGCAGATCATCTACCCCAACCTGCGTCGTAGACGAGGGTGCGTTTGAATGAAGGGCGTTGAGCGAATGGCCGTGGTGAAAAAGGTGTTTGTCAGGATTGCACTGATCGGGCTTGTGCTGTTTGCCTTGGCGGGTCTGGTGCTGAAGTTCATGGATTTCAGGATGGGTCCACCACCGCCCAGTCCTCCGAAGCCACGCATCATTGACGCTGCGTCTGGCCACGATATCACCGACGCGCCGTCAGAAATGCATCTGATGATTGGAGTTGCGAACTACTCTGATGAGGGATTAGGAAAAGTCTTCATCAATGATGCGTGGGGTGGTGCGATGCGTGCCCGAGCCAGTAGCAATGGCCGAACCTGCTGCGTGACGCTTCCTCGGCTTTGGCATCCGGGCCTGAAAGTAACGGTTGCTTACCGTACGAGTAGCATGTTCCTTAAGGATCCGCATAGCTATATTGAGAAGGAGATTTTTGTGCCGCGCTACAAGCCCTTCTTGGATGGTTTCATCTTCTTTATGTATTTCCCTGGTGATGAGGTGAGGGTCATAGCTACGCCATATTTTCCGGGATTCCCTAAATTTGCTTACGATCTTGATTTTGCCGACAGCGAGCGTGATCCAGAAAAGATCAATGGATTTCTTGAGGTGACGGCAAGGGGCGGGGTGACAGAATGAGAGTAAATGTGGCGCCTCCGGTGTCAGATCCTTCGGCGCAACTCAGTTTGACTGAACTAGGGAGATACTCCTCTTCCCGTATGGGGACTGAAACGGATTGCGGAGTAGACGTGTCAATGGGCTGCTTCTTCGATGGGACTCGTAATCACAGGCTGGCATCGAAGAAGCGTAAGGACATGAGCGAGAGCAATGTGTCTCGACTCTTCGACGTCTATGATCTAGGGCGAGCCAAAGGAATTGGTCGTCGGCCAACCAATTTTGCGAGCTACATCCAAGGCGTCGGCACCGAGGCGCTGAGAGAAATTGGCGACACCGGCACCGGCTGGCATGCCCGTGCCGGCGCGGCGGCGGGCTGGGGCGGCGAGGGTCGGGTGAATTGGATGCTGATGAAGGTCCAGGACCACCTCTTGACCCATTTTGCAGAGACAACCGTCACGACCGCGATGGGCTTCGATTCCACCGTCCCCATCGCGCGCAAGATGAGTGCCGATCTCCGCTTGCACCTGCAGGACGTAGAGCGCTTGGCGCAGGCGGCGCGGATGTCGCTGTCCAACTACCTGGCGGTCAACCAAGGGCAGGAGGAAATCGATCTTCGCAACTCGCTCAGCGGCGGCTTCTGGAACATGGTGGGCGCGTTACAGCGCGTGCGTGGCACTCATCTCGCGCGCGCCGATCACATAGCGCGGCGGGCAGTCTTGCAGGAGCGACGCGCTTTTCTTGCGAAGAAGGTTGCGCCGTTCCAGAAGCAGAATCCCCGTGTAGACCGCATCCGTATATCGGTGTTTGGCTTCTCGCGCGGCGCTACCGAGGCGCGCGTGTTCTGCAACTGGCTCGGCGATGCGTGCGACCCAGGCCCCGGGCCCCTGCGCTTGTGTGGAATTCCGGTGCAGATCGATTTCGTCGGCTTGTTCGATACGGTCGCGTCGGTAGGTGCCGCGCAGAGCTTCTTTGAGTCGATGTTCGATGGCCACGGTGGTTGGGCGTCGGCCGAAGACCTGCGCATTCCAGCCGATGTACGCCGCTGTGTGCATATGGTGGCTGCGCATGAAGTACGCGGTTCGTTCCCGGTGGACCTGGTGGACGGCGCGAACTGCGAGCAGATCATCTACCCCAACCTGCGTCGTAGACGAGGGTGCGTTTGAATGAAGGGCGTCGAGCGAATGGCCGTGGTGAAAAAGGTGCTTGTCAGGATTGCTCTGATCGGGCTGGCGATGTTTGCCTTGGCAGGCCTGGCGCTCAAGTTCATGGATTTCAGGATTGGTCCACCACCGCCCGGTCCTCCGAAGCCACGCATCATCGACTCCGCTTCTGGTCACGACATCACTGACGCACCGCCAGAGATGTCATTGACAATCGGCGTGGCCAACTATTCGGATGATGGGTTGGGGACGGTCTTCATTAATGACGCTTGGGCGGGAGCTATGCGGGCTCGTGCAAGCGGAAATGCTGCCACCTGCTGCGTGACGTTGCCTCGTCTCTGGCATCCAGGGTTGAAGGTGACGGTGGCTTACCGCACCAGTAGCATGTTTCTCAAGGACCCTCGAAGCTATGTTGAGAAAAACGTCCTCGTTGCGCCATATAAGCCTTTTCTTGATGGGTTTATTTATTTCATGTATTTCCCGGATGACCAGGTGAGAGTGGTAGCGACGCCGTATTTTCCCGGCTATCCGAAGTTTGCCTACGACATCGATCACGCGGAGCTTGAGCGTGACCCTGAAAGGATTTCTAGATTTCTTATTGATTCGGATGGAGAGGAATAGGAGTGATGAAGGTAAGTTCTTCAGCGCCGTTGGACGAGAATTCAATAGGTCTTAGTGCGCGCGAGAAGTCTCGATGTGCGGGATCATCAATTGGCACGATTTCGCCATGTGGCATCGACATTTTTATCGGCTGCTTCTTCGATGGCACGCGTAATCATCGTTTGAATTCGTTAAGGCGTGGTGACTTCACTCAGTCCAATATTTCTCGTCTGTTCGATGTATTTGATCGGGGTATTTTGCCGGGCACAGGAGTTCGCCGCAGCCAGTTTTCTAGCTACATTCAGGGCGTCGGCACCGAGGCGCTAAAAGAAATCGGCGATACCGGCACCGGCTGGCATGCCCGTGCTGGCGCGGCAGCCGGCTGGGGCGGTGAGGGTCGGGTGAACTGGATGCTGATGCAAGTCCAGGATCATCTCTTGACCCATTTCGCAGAGACAACCGTCACCGCCGCAATGGGCTTCGATTCCACCGCCCCCATCGCGCGCAGGATGAGTGCCGATCTCCGCTTGCACCTGCAGGACGTAGAGCGCTTGGCGCAGGCGGCGCGGATGTCGCTGTCCAACTACCTAGCGGTCAACCAAGGGCAGGAGGAAATCGATCTTCGCAACTCACTCAGCGGCGGCTTCTGGAACATGGTCGGTGCGCTGCAACGGGTGCGTGGTACCCATCTGGCGCGTGCCGATCACATCTCGCGTCGCGCGGTGTTGCAGGAGCGCCGTGCTTTTCTGGCGAAGAAGGTAGCGCCGTTCCAGAAGCAGAATCCCCGTGTAGACCGCATCCGTATATCGGTGTTTGGCTTCTCGCGCGGCGCCACCGAGGCGCGCGTGTTCTGCAACTGGCTCGGCGATGCCTGCGACCCCGGTCCCGGGCCGCTGCGGCTGTGCGGTATTCCGGTGCAGATCGATTTCATGGGCTTGTTCGATACAGTCGCTTCGGTAGGTGCCGCGCAGAGCTTCTTTGAGTCGGTGTTCGATGGCCACGGTGGTTGGGCGTCGGCCGAAGACCTGCGCATTCCCGCCGATGTGCGTCGCTGTGTGCATATGGTGGCGGCGCATGAAGTACGCGGTTCGTTCCCGGTGGACTTGGTGGACGGCGCGAACTGCGAGCAGATCATCTACCCCGGGGTACATTCGGACGTGGGCGGCGGCTACACGCCCGGTGAGCAGGGGCGTTCGCCGAAGGATGCCGACAAGCTTTCGCAGATTCCGCTATGCGACATGTACCGGCATGCGCTGGCAGCAGGGGTGCCGTTGCTGCCGATGGGCGAAGCGGACAAGGAAACCGCCGCTCAGTTCGAGGTCTCCCCGAAACTGCGCCAGCACTACAACGCGTACCTGCAGGCGATGGCGCCGTTCCTGCCGGCCAGCACCGCCGCCTCCAAGGCCAACCGCACGGCGGTGCTGATGTATGCCCATTATCGCCAGTACCTGCTGTGGCGTCGGCAGCATCTGGATGACTTCGATCGCCAGCCGGGCTACCTGCAGGCGCCTGCGCAGGACCGCGCGGACCTGGGCGGCGGCAATGCCGAGCTGGTGCAGGAGGCGCGGGCGATGCGCTACAACAACGCCACGGCCCGCCTGCGCACCGAGGATCCTTACGCTGCCCACCACGGCATGGCCACGCCGCCTCGGTTCCAGGGCATTCCCGTGCAGGATTTCGTGCAGGCGAGGTTGCGGGGCAAAAAGGAACAGCAGTGGCTGGATGGCCAGATCCAATCGATCTGGGACTCGCGGCAGGCGCCACCGCAGGCAGTGGCAACATTTCTGGACGGTTACGTGCACGACTCGCGGGCGTGGTTCAAGCCGTTCGGGCTGGACGATGACGAGTGGGTTCACGTGCAGCGGCGCGAGCGTGAGGCGTATCAGCAGCGGATGCGCGAGCTGGATGCGATTGAGCGGTCCCACCAGGAGGCACGGGAGCGCATGCAACGCTCCGGACAGATGTTCCAGCCACGGGTGCCGTTGGGAATGTCGGTGCAGGAGCTGGAAGCGCTGACTGACTGGCGGCAGCGCCCCGACGACTTCGATGAAGCGTTGCAGCTGACCGGGCGCGAGTACCACTGGCAGTGGGGATATCTGCGCTGGCGTACCTGCTATCTCAATCCGCCCGGTGTGGCGGTGGCCGAGGCATCGGCACGTAGGCGGCAGCGTGCGGAGGAGGCGGCCGCCTAGGGAGCGCGCGGAGTGTCGTAACCGGCGTGCTCGACGCTACTGGTGCGCCTCAGCGCCGAGGTGCATCGCGACACCTGTGTGATGCGTGCCGCGCCTCGGGCGTGTGTCGTTGCACGAATCCTTGCAGTGGCGATTTCCCCTACAGAAATGCGCTTCGTGAGGTGGCGTGATGGCTGGGCCGGGGCGGGTGCCTTGGCCGGGATTGGCGTCCTGAAATCAACTGTTCGACAGGAAGTCTTCGATGTTCTGTTTTGCATCGAAGACAATGCACCGTGCTTCGCCTGCGGCGGACGGTGCGAGGGGATTCTTGAGATCCGCCGGAGTTTCTACCTGTCGGGAGTTGTCCGGTACGCCAACCCGCACCGTCCGCCACCTTGCTTCTGCAGGTGGCTTGCCGTCTGCGAGGAGCTCTCCATGTCCGCACGTCCCGAATTTCCCCATCTTTCCGCCCTGATTGGCGATGCCGTCAACCGACTGCCTGCCAATGCGGCCGAGCGGCTCGAAGCCCTGCTCGATGACCCCGAAGACCTGTTGCCGGCCCTGCTGGCCCGCATGGATGGCCATGACGGCCCGGATGGTCGGCGGTGTGATGCGCAGGGTCTCAGTCCCGCGCAGGCCGCAACCCGGGCTGGGCTTGGCCGCACGCTGGCGGGCTTGGATGTGCTGGTCCAGGTGCTGCACGCCGCTGCAGCCGCACGCGAACAGGGCGGCGCCCACCAGCAGCTCAGCCCGGATGTGGTGGATGGCTTGCTGCTGGGCGCCCGGGAGCTGGTCCGCCACGCGCGCCTGCAATTGGAATAGATCCGCGCGGCGCGCACTTGAATGAAGCATTGAGCCTGTCGAGATCATAACCAGCGCCGGGCGCCTGTACGTCCAAGGCGTTCTAGGCGCCGGTGTGGACCGGACCTGCGAATGTCAGTGGCGCTGCAGAGCGCGGCCTCCTGGTGTTTTCGAGTTGCATTCGCTGTACATCAACGGGCTGCGACGGCTTCTTCCTTCATGTCTCTTTCAACCCGATGATTTCAACAGCCCTCGTTCTTCCGGAAGGAATCCCGGGGGGAACAAGGTCTTGTCGTCATAGAGTGCCCCGGTGAGAATCGCGCCATCCAGCACGCTTGTGCTCAGGTCTGCACCTTCCAGTTGCGTGCTGCCGCCCAGATTGTCACGGCCCAGGTTGGCCTCCGACAGGTTGGCGCCCCGCAGGATTGCGTCTTTCAGGTCTGCGCCACGCAGGTCGGCGTGCTGAAGGTTGGCATCTGTCAGGTCCGCCATGAAAAGTATCGCCCAGTACAGGTCGGCACCTACCATGCTTGCGCCTGAAAGGCATGTCTGCATGAGGATCGCACCTTCAAGTTCAGCGCCGTCCAGATTGGCGTTCGCCAACATGGCCGAGTCCAGGTCAAGAATTCCAGACGTGGGCGGGACTGTAAAAATGACGTTTCCGCTGAGGTCCTTTATCTCTTTCATGATCCTTTTCCGCTTGGGGCTCCCGCAAAGACATGAAGTAATGGTGAGTGGGCTTCTGTCTTCGCGTCAGGTGAGGGCTTTTTCAGAAGGCACTACTTTCACCCATGGTCCGTTGTACTTTCCATATGGCCTTCATGTGGGTGATTTCACCAGCATTGTGCCCTCAGGAACAGTGCCATCCAGATTGGGTTTCATCAGGGACGCGCAGCTCATGCCTCCGACGCGTCTGCAGCAGAGCAGGGACGAGCCATGGGCAGAGTGCGCCGTTTACGCCAAATTCCTTTGGAAACTGCCGAAAAGTCCTGACTGAACTTCGCGCTATTCCGCCGCTGCAGCTATATACCGCGCATGCAGCTGTTCCACCTGCACCTGCAGATCCTCCGGCCGCCCATCGTTGACCACCACGTCATCGGCCAGCGCCAGCCGCTGCGCACGGCTGGCCTGCGCAGCAATCATCCGGTCGGCCAGTGCGGCGTCGATACCGTCGCGCTGCATCAGCCGCGCATGCTGCACGGCCTCAGGGGCATCCACCAACAGTACCCGGTCCAGCCACGGGTAGGCCTGGCGCCCGCCAACCTCGGTCAGCAGTGGAATGGCGGCAATCGCATAGGGGCTGGCGGCCTGCTCGCACTGCTCTTGCATCAGCAGGCGGATGGCCGGGTGGGTGATGGCTTCCAGCGCCACCCGTTCGGTCGGGTCGGCGAAGACGTGGGCGCGCAGGCGCGCCCGGTCCAGGCTGCCGTCGGCCAGCAGCATGTCAGCGCCGAAGCGTTCTGCGATACGGCCCAGCGCCGGGCTGCCGGCGGCCACCACGGCGCGCGCGGCCAGATCGGCGTCGGCCACCACGATGCCCAGCGCCTCGAAGCGCCGGGTCACCTCGCTCTTGCCGGCGGCGATGCCGCCGGTCAGGCCAACCACATACCGGCTCATGGGGAATCCCCTCAGCGCAGGCCGCTCAGGACCAGATACTGCTCCACCAACGGCCCGCCCCACATGAAGTACAGCCAGCCGGCGATGGCCAGGTAGGGCCCGAACGGGATGGGGGTGGCGCGGTCACGGCCCCGGCTGTACAGCCAGATCGAGCCGATGATGGCGCCCAGCACCGAGGACAGCAGGATGATCGGGAGGATGCCCTTCAGCCCGCACCAGGCACCGAGTGCCGCCAGCAGCTTGAAATCGCCGTGGCCCATGCCTTCCTTGCCGGTCAGCTGCTTGAACAGCCACCAGACCGCCCACAGCGACAGGTAGCCCAACGCTGCGCCGATCAGGGCGGGCTTGGCCGGCATGTACAGGTTGTCGATGCTGCCTATCAGCCCCAGCCACATCAGGGGCAAGGTCAACTGGTCCGGCAACAGCTGGGTGCGCAGGTCGATGCCGGACAGGGCGATCAGGAAGCAGGTCAGCACGATGGCACCGAAGCCCTGCCAGCCGAAGCCGAACTGCCAGACACAGGCCAGCACCAGCAGCGAGGTCATGGCCTCCACCAGCGGGTACTGCAGCGAGATCGGCGCCTTGCAGTGGCGGCACTTGCCGCCCTGGATGATCCAGCTGAACAGGGGGATGTTCTCGTACCAGCTCAGCTTGTGCTTGCAGTGCGGGCAATGCGAAGGCTCGACCACGATGCCCGGTGGGGGCGGCTCGTAGTAGTCCGGTTCCTCCAGGACCTCGCGCGCATCGCGCTTCCACTGCCACTCCAGCCGCTTGGGCAGGCGCAGGATGACGACGTTCAGGAAACTGCCCAGCAGCAGTCCCAGGGCGGCCGCGGCGGGGTAGCCGAGGCCGGGATGCTGGTCGAGAAAAGCCATGTATGTGTTATCCGACGACGGCGCCGAGTTTGAAGATGGGAAGGTACATGCCGATGACCATACCGCCAACGACCACGCCGATGAAGACCATGATCATTGGTTCGAGCAGGCTGCTCAGGGCGTCAACGGCATTGTTGACCTCCTGCTCATAGTACTCGGCCACCTTGAACAGCATCGCATCCAGGGCGCCGGCCTCTTCGCCGATGCCGGTCATCTGGATGACCATGTGCGGGAACAGGTTGAGCTGCTTCATCGCCATGTTGACCGGGTAACCCACCGAGACGTCGTCTCGCATGCGCAGGACGGCCTCCTCGTAGATCTTGTTGCCTGTGGCCCCCGCGACGATGCCCAGGGCCTCCACCAGCGGCACGCCGGCCTTGAAGGTGACGGCCGTGGTACGGGCGAAGCGGGCAATGGCGCTGTTGTTCATCACTTCGCCGATGACCGGAACCTTCAGAATCAGCCGGTCCATGGTGTGCTGCATCTTCAACGAGCGTTTGTAGCTCATGACGAGGGCAACGACTGCTCCGATCACTACCGCAGCAATGAGCCACCACCACGACACCATGAACCGGGACAGATTGACGATCATCTGCGTGAAGGCGGGCAGCTCCGCGCCGAAGCCGTGGAACACTTCCTCGAACTGGGGAACCACGAAGATCAGCATGATGGCGCTGACCAGCAGGGCGACGACCACCACCATGACCGGGTAGAAGAGCGCCTTCTTGATCTTGCCCTTCAGGGCTTCGATGTTCTCTTTGTAGGTTGCTACAGTGTCCAGCACCGTTTCCAGGACACCCGCACCTTCGCCCGCCTTGACCAGATTGCGGTAGAGCTCGTCGAACTGCACCGGGTACTTGCTGACGGCTTCATGCAGGGATGAGCCTCCTTCGATGTCAGTCCGGATGCCATCAACCATCTTCTTCATGCGCGGGTTCTTGTGCCCGCTGGCGATGATGTCCAGTGCCGAGACGATCGGTACGCCGGATTTCATCATGGTCGCCATCTGGCGGCTGAAGAAGGCGATGTCCTTGGCGTTCACCGCTTTGCCGGCCGCGCCGAACAGAGGTTTCGGCTTGGGCTTCACCTGGCCGGGGTTGATCCCCTGCCGCCTGAGCTCGGCGCGCAACAGGTTGGCGTTCTTCGCCAACTGCTCGCCCTTCATCTTTACGCCCCGCTTGTCGGTCCCCTCCCAGACAAACGGTTGCAGCTCCATGGTGCTACGCGCCACGGGCTCATTCTTGATCGCACTGCGACTGACAGACATGTTGGCTCCCCAAGACCCGCCATCCCCAGGCGGGCATCTAGCCGTTGATGGTAGCGGGTTCATGCCCATCTGGGCAGTTGGCGGGCGGCCCAGCGTGCGATTTCGTGCCGGGGGCCGGCCAAAGGTGACGCACTGCGTCACATTGCCGCGTCCATCGCAGATTCGGATATGGGGGGTTCCCATCCGCAGAATTGCTGCCATCATGGGCGCGGGGAAATCCAGGGGGAGGCGTGCCGGGGTTGGCACGCAACCTGCGTTGATCCACCCGCAGGGGGCAGGACCCGCTCAACCGGCCGCTGGCCGGACCGAACCTGTCCGCTGAATTCAACCACCACTATCTTGGGGATGTACCACAATGAAGAACCAGAAGGGCTTCACCCTTATCGAACTGATGATCGTCGTCGCGATCATCGCCATCCTGGCCGCCATCGCTCTGCCGGCTTACCAGGACTACACCGTCCGTTCGCGCGTCTCGGAAGGCGCCGTGCTGGCTTCGGGTGCCAAGGCCACCGTCGGTGAGAACATCGCCAACGCCGGCGGCACGATCGATGACACCGCCTGCAATGGCGTTGCCACCTTCACCACCGCGACCAAGAACACCGCGAAGCTGGAATGTGCCAGTGGCGTCATCACTGTGACCGGCACCGCAGCCGCCAAGAATGTCGCGCTGCAGTTCGAGCCGAAGTCGGCCAGCGCCGGCATCACCTGGACCTGCACCTCGACCGCTGACAACAAGTACCTGCCGGCCGAGTGCCGCAAGGCTGCTCCGTAATCGGCCTGTTGGACTGATTGCCCAGGCATCCGTGCCTGAGGAGCCAGTAGAAGAGGGCCCTGCATGCGGGGCCCTTTTTTTTGTCGAGAATGAGGTAGGGGGATGAAGGGGATCGCCGTCCGCCAGTACGTGGCGGCCGCTTTCATGGGGGTGATCCTGCTGGGGCAGCAGGTCCATCAGATCGCGGATCGTTTCGGCAACGAGGGCTTGCACGCCCGTACCGATCTCATGCAGCAGTTCGCGACCGAATTGCTGGAGGAGCGGGGGTTCGCTGCCAAAATCACCTTGTTTGTGCTTTTCGCGATTGGCAGCCATCTTCTGCTGACCGTTGGCGGTATGTGGGTCTATCGTCGGGCCTGCAGCCAGCTCTTGCCCAAACGGCGGGACGCGTTCTGGCGCAGTCTGCTGTTTGTGAGCGTGGTCGTTTTGCTGGCGATGTTCGCCAATCGATGGCTGTATCCACAGTCGGCCTCCTTCGTGGATGCCGAGTTACTGATGATCCAGTGGCTGTCGCCGTTGCTTGTTGGCGCCTGCATCGCCGTGGTGGCGATCGCTGTACTGTCCGCGCTGTATTCCCTGTTGCGCAGCCGCCGCAACCTGTTCGCCGCCGGATCCCTGGTTGCCCTGGCTGTCTGCCTCGGGGCCTGGGGATGGAATGGCGGCGTTCGGGAGGGCATCGATGAGAACAGGCCGGATGTGATCATCCTGGGGGTGGACTCGCTTCGTCCGGACTATCTGGCTTCCTACGGCGAGTTTCCCGGCGGACTGGCTCCCGCCATCGAGCGGACACTGGCCGGTTCGGTCGTCATGGATGATGTCCGCACGCCACTGGCCCGGACGTTTGTCTCCTACAGCAGTACCTTGACCGGAATGAATCCGCTCAAGCACGGCGCGCGCTTCAACCTCTATCCACGCTCGGAATTCTCGCGCGACCAGAATCTTGCCTGGGACCTGAAGCGGCAGGGTTACTTCACCATGCTGGCCATGGATGAATCGCGCTTCGCCAATTTCGACCAGAGTTTTGGCTTCGATAGAACCGTCGTCCCCACGGTGGGAGGGCTTGATTTCGTCGTTGGCGGCAGCTTTGACTTCTTCGCAACCAATCTCCTGCTGGCTGCGTTGCCCGCTTCAGAGCCGCTGAGCGTGGTCCAGGGCAATCGCGCTGCCTACCGCAGCTATCGCACCGCAGACCACCCCGCCCGCCTGATCGGTGAATTGCGGGATGCGCCGGCTGACGC
Source organism: Stenotrophomonas maltophilia (assembly GCF_001274595.1). GTDB lineage: Bacteria > Pseudomonadota > Gammaproteobacteria > Xanthomonadales > Xanthomonadaceae > Stenotrophomonas > Stenotrophomonas forensis. Next base: position 3,762,674 of record NZ_CP011010.1, on the reverse strand, counting down.
GCCACTGTTTCTTGTCAGCCACCTCTGCCTGCCGCATTGGCCCTATCTGCCAGGCGGGATCCGTGAGGACAGGTCTCTTGACTGGGTAGGCAAGGTCAAGGGATATGAGGATTCACAGTCCCAGTATCTGAACGCGATCAGGGCAGTTGATGGTCAGTTCGAGGCGCTGATCGATGAGCTGCGCCGCCTGCGGCGTCTGGACAACGCGATCCTGGTTGTCATGTCGGACCACGGCGAAGACTTTGCAATGCGCCGTGACCAGTTCAATGACAACGACGCCAACCAAGCCGTGGGCGCATATGGCCATGGCAGCTTCGCGCTGTCGGACGTGCAGAACCACGTGGTGATGGCGATACAGCAATTCCGCAATGGCCAACCGGTCTGGACGCATCGACGGGTTGCGGGACCTGGCTCAGTGATCGACGTTGCGCCCACGATCGCCGAACTGGTCGGCCTGAGGCGCGACCGCTACGAAGGGCTCTCGTGGTTGCCGGCGATACGCCAGAACAAGGATCTTCCAGGCAATCGTGTTCGTTTCATGGAGAACGGCCTGCGCTCCACGGGCGTTGAGCGGGCGCACATCAATGAAGGGCAGGTGGCACAGGAAATGTCCTACCTGTATCGCCTGACGGAAGATGGTCGTTTCGAGGTTCGCCCGGACCTGTTGCCGGAGAAGCTCCGCGAGAAGCAGCGCGGAGCAATTCTTGGGCGATGGGGCGTGATGACCGATCCGGCGTCTGGCAACGCTCCGGGGGCCCGGCACTGCTGGCGGGTGGTGGACTATGAGCGGCGAACCATCGCCTGCACGCCATACCCTGCGCCGGAACCTGCCATTGCCGATCTGCAGCGTGAAGTGTGCGAATACTATCGTGAAGACGGGGACTTCCATGCGGCCTGGTGTGCCTCGGCGGCCCGTGCAGATGGCCGCCGGCCTGCGGGTCCGTCAGCAAGCGTGGAACGACAAACCGGTAACATGTAACCGGCTCTTTGCCATAGGCGCTGATGTGCAGCGCTGGAAGGGCTGAATGAATCAAGAGGGCACTATGAACACCGCTACCACCGCCAACCTCGTCGGCATCACCGGCCTGGCCCGCCGCCTGGTCCAGGACGGCGCCCTGGATGAAGCGGGCGCACGCGATGCGATGGCCAAGGCTGCTGCCGCACGCCAGCCCCTGCCGACCTGGTTCGCCCAGAACAGGGTGGTCGGTGCCGCGCAGCTGGCCGCGGCCAACGCGGTCGAGTTCGGCATGCCGCTGTTCGATGTCTCCACCTTCGACGCCAACCAGAACGCGATGAGCCTGGTCAGCGAGGAACTGCTGCGCAAGCACAACGTGCTGCCGCTGTTCAAACGTGGGGGCAAGCTGTTCGTCGGTACCAGCAACCCGACCCACTCGCTGGATGAGATCAAGTTCCACACCAATCTGGTGGTGGAACCGATCCTGGTGGATGAAGACCAGATCCGCCGTACGCTGGAGCAGTGGCACGCCAGCCACGACACGCTCGGTGACGCGCTGGGTGGTGACGACGAAGGCATGGGCAATCTGGAGGTCTCCGCCGGTGACGAGGACCTGGGCACCGGAGGTGATTCCGGCATCGATGCCAAGGGCGACGACACCCCGGTGGTGAAGTTCGTCAACAAGGTGCTGGTCGATGCCATCCGCAAGGGCGCCTCGGACATCCACTTCGAGCCCTATGAAGACGACTACCGGGTGCGCCTGCGCATCGACGGGTTGCTGAAGATGGTGGCGCGCGCGCCGGTGAAGCTCAATCAGCGCATCGCCGCGCGCCTGAAGGTGATGGCGCAGCTGGACATCGCCGAGAAGCGCGTGCCGCAGGACGGGCGCATCAAGCTCAACCTGTCCAAGACCAAGCAGATCGACTTCCGCGTGAGCACGCTGCCGACCCTGTTCGGCGAGAAGGTGGTGCTGCGTATCCTGGATGGCAGTGCGGCCAAGCTGGGCATCGACAAGCTGGGCTACGAGCCGGACCAGCAGAAGCTGTTCCAGGATGCCATCCACAAGCCCTACGGCATGGTGCTGGTGACCGGCCCGACCGGTTCGGGCAAGACCGTGTCGCTGTATACGGCGCTGGGCATCCTCAACGACGAGACGCGCAACATCTCCACCGCCGAAGACCCGGTGGAAATCCGCCTGCCCGGCGTCAACCAGGTGCAGCAGAACAACAAGCGCGGCATGACCTTCGCCGCTGCGCTGCGCTCGTTCCTGCGCCAGGACCCGGACATCATCATGGTCGGCGAAATCCGCGACCTGGAAACGGCGGAGATCGCGATCAAGGCGGCGCAGACCGGCCACATGGTGCTGTCCACGCTGCATACCAACGATGCGCCGCAGACCATCGCGCGCCTGATGAACATGGGCATCGCGCCGTACAACATCACCAGCTCGGTGACGCTGGTGATCGCCCAGCGCCTGGCGCGCCGCCTGTGTGGCAACTGCAAGCGCCTGGCCACGCTGCCCGAACATGCGCTGCTGGCCGAGGGCTTCACCCAGGCGCAGCTGGACGCGGGCATCCAGTTGTACGAGGCGGTCGGCTGCGACGAGTGCACCGAGGGCTACAAGGGCCGCACCGGCATCTACCAGGTGATGCCGATGACCGATGAGATCGCCACGATCGTGCTGGCCGGTGGCAACGCGCTGCAGATTGCCGAAGCGGCGCAGCAGATCGGCGTGAATGATCTGCGGCAGTCGGCATTGAAGAAGGCGGCTGCGGGCATTACCAGCCTAGCCGAGATCAATCGCGTCACCAAGGATTGAGGTAGATCCACGCCATGCGTGGATGCCGCGATGCATGAGGTTGCCGGCCAGCGGCCGGCACTACCGCTTGGGTCTGCGTTCGTGATCGGGATTGCGTGGTCCCGGCGCTACTCCATTCCCAGCTTCTTCAGCTTGTAGCGCAGCGCACGGAAGGTGATGCCCAGCTGCGCGGCGGTGCGGGTCTTGTTCCAGCGGTTCTCTTCCAGCGCGCGCTGGATGGCGCTGCGCTCGAGCTGCTCGATGTAGGAGGGCAGGGCGGCGCTGCCCGGCTGCAGGTCGGCCACGGCTTCGGCGGGGGCGGCACTGCCGGGCGCGCGCGGCGCGTGCTGCGGCAGGCGCAGGTCATCGGCACCGATGCAGTCTTCCTCGGCCAGTGCCAGCGCACGTTCCAGGATGTTCTCCAGTTCGCGCACATTGCCGGGGAAGGCGTACTGGGCCAGCGCCTCCAGTGCCGACGGCGCCAGCAGCGGGGTGGCGCGGCCATGGCTGCGGGCCAGCCGCGCCAGCACCGCGGCAGCCAGTTCCGGCAGGTCCTGGCGGCGCTCACGCAGCGGCGGTACCTTCAGTTCGATCACGTTGATGCGGTAGTACAGGTCGTGGCGGAAGCGCCCGTCCTCGACCAGTTCCGCCAGGTCGCGGTGGGTGGCCGAGAGAATCCGCACGTCCACCGGTTCCTCGTTGGGCGCACCAACCGCACGCACCGATTTTTCCTGGATCGCGCGCAGCAGCTTCACCTGCATCTGCAGCGGCAGTTCGGCCACTTCGTCCAGGAACAGGGTGCCGCCATGGGCGGCCTGGAACAGGCCCGGCTTGTCGGCGTGCGCGCCGCTGAAGCTGCCCTTGCGATGGCCGAAGAATTCACTCTCCATCAGCTCGCCGGGGATGGCGCCGCAGTTCACCGGCACGAACGGGCCGGCCGCACGCGCACCCTGGGCGTGGATGGTGCGCGCGACCAGCTCCTTGCCCACCCCGGACTCGCCCAGGATGTACACCGGCGCCTGGCTGCGCGCGACCTTGCCGATGGTGGTGCGCAGCACGTCCATGGCCGGCGAGTCGCCAAGCAGGCGCGCGCCCTGTTCGGCACTGGGGCCGGGCGCGGGGCGTTCGGTGTTGTTGAGTTCCAGTGCGTGCTTGACCAGGCCGCGCAGCACCGAGATGTCCACCGGCTTGCTGACGAAGTCGAAGGCACCGGCCTTCAGCGCTTCCACCGCCAGATCCATGCTGCCGAAGGCGGTGATCATCGCCACCGGCGTGCGCGGATAGTGCTGGGCGATCTCGCTGACCAGTTCGATGCCGTTGCCATCCGGCAAGCGCATGTCGGTGATGCACAGGTCATACGGATTGCTGGCCAGCAGTTCACGTGCTTCGGCCAGGTTGGCGGCGGTACTGATGCGCAGCCCCATGCGGCCGAGGGTCAGCACCAGCAGTTCGCGGATGTCGCGTTCGTCGTCGACGACGAGGGCGCTGCGGGTTTCGTTCATGGGCGTGAAAGATAAACGAGGGGGCTGGATGCGACAAATGTTTGACGCACGGAATCGGAATCAGGTGGGCAACAGCGTGTGCGGACCGGGCAGCACCAGGCGGAAGCAGGAGCCACCGGCCGGCACCGGGATGTAGTCGAGCCGCGCCTGGTTGGCCCGGCACAGCTCGCGGGCGATATACAGGCCCAGGCCAGTGCCGTGCTCGGAGGTGGTGAAGAACGGGCGGAACAACTGCGCGGCCACGCTCTCGGGAATGCCCGGGCCACGGTCCATCACGTCGATCACCGCGCTGCGCTCGTGCTGGGCCACGCGCAGGCGCACCCGCGCCGGCTGCTGGCCGATGCGCCCGTACTTGAGCGCGTTGTGCACCAGCACGGTCAGCACCTGGTACAGGTGGCGGGTATCGACCTGGGCCATCACCGCGCTGTCATTGATGATCGGTTCGATGCTGTCCGTTTCCAGCGTCTGCCCCTGCTTGTACTCCAGCACGAAGCGGCGCACGAAGGCGGCCAGGTCCACGTTCTCGGGCGTGGCGCGCTCGCGCCGGGCCAGCCCCAGCACGCTTTCGACGATGCCGTTGGTGCGCTGGCATTGCTGGCGGATGATCTGCAGCAGGCGGCGGTCGCTTTCGTTGAAGCCGGTGCCTTCCTCGAGCAGCTGCACGGCGTAGTTGATGGCCGCCAGCGGGTTGCGGATCTCATGGGCGAGGCTGGCCGAGAAGCGGCCCATCGCTGACAGGGTGAGCGATTCGGCGCGGCGGGACACCACGCTGGAATCGTCCAGGAACACGAGCGCCAGGTCGCTGCCGGCCAGCAGGCGGGCGAAGCGCGGCTGCACTTCCGGCTGGTCGGGGTTGAGCTGCAGCGGCAGTTCGTCCTGCGCCCAGCCATTGCGCCAGCGCTGCAGGCGGCGGGTCAGTTCCGGCGCGGCGCTGGCCAGGTCCAGGCGCCCGCTCTCGCCATTGCCGTCACTGTCGCCCAGCAGCATCGAGGCGGCCTCGTTGGCCAGGGTGATGCGGTTGTCGGCGTCCACCACCAGCACGCCGGTGCGCATGCGGCGGATGATCAGTTCGTTGATCTGGAACAGGTTGGCCACTTCGTCGCCGCGCTGGTTGGCCAGCTGCTGGTTGCGGCGGGCGCGGTTGCCGACCTGGTAGCTGATGAAGGCCAGCGCCAGGTAGCTGGTGGTGAACATCGCCAGCTCGGCCAGGGTGCGGGTGGGGTCGCCGCCTTCCAGCAGCTTCCAGGTGTATTCGACGCCGGTGGCGAGGCTGGCGGCCAGGGCCAGGCCCAGGCCCAGGCTGAGCGGCAGCAGGGTGGCGGCGGCAGCGATGTTGAACAGCAGCGACATCGAAATGCCGGCGCTTGCACCGGGCAGGGCATGCGACAGCAGGGTGGCGGCAACGATGTCCACCAGCACGCCGCTGACCACGATCGGCCGCAGCCAGCGTTCGTTGCGGCCGATCACCAGGGCCAGCAGCGACAACGCCAGATAGATGACCGCAACCACATCGGCCAGCCGCGGGTGATGGGCCTCGCCGACCAGGCCGGACAGAGGGCTGTAGAGCAGGGCGGCGATGACGGTTGCGATCAGCACCCGGTACAGCGCGAAGAAATACAGCTCACGCCGCGGGATCGATTCGATGCGGTCGATCAATGAAGCACTGGGTGACACGCCGGAACTCCCCTTCTGGCTGCCTGGGTCTGGAATCTGCGATGCACCGGTTCGGCGTCCCCTGAAGCCGGGCCGGCGCGTCGCTTCTATGTGGCCCGTGGTGGAAGCGGTCGAGCAGGCTCGACGCTGCACACCCTGGCTGACCAGTATAGGCCCCCGCAAAGCGTGCCGTGGGAGTGGCCCGGATCGCGCATTTGGCCGCCCGCGGACACCGGTAGCCAGCACGGGCCCGGGCGCAACTGCCTGAATGACGGTGGAAATCTGGCCGGGTCTGGCGTTTTGTACAGACTTCTTTGCGCCCCGGCGCTGGCTCGGCCACAATAGTGGGCCCGCCGCGGTCCATGCCGGCGCCCCGCCGGGGCCCTGAGGAATTGCGTGCGGTCGTTCCTATTCCCACGGTGACGCATGAATTTCCACGAATACCAGTCAAAACAACTGCTTGCCGAGTACGGCATCCCGGTCCCGGCCGGCAAGGTCGCTGCGACCCCGGACGAAGCGGTTGCCGCTGCCAACTCCCTGGGCCAGGGCCCCTGGATGGTCAAGGCGCAGATCCACGCTGGCGGCCGCGGTAAGGCTGGCGGCGTCAAGTTCTGCAAGACCACCGACGACGTGAAGGCCGCTGCGGCCAAGATGCTCGGCACCAAGATGGCCACCTACCAGACCGCCGGCGTTGAACTGCCGGTCAACCTGGTGCTGGTGACCACCGCCGGCGAGATCGTCAAGGAACTGTACCTGTCGGTGCTGGTCGACCGTGGCACCAAGACCATCACCTACATCGCCTCTTCGGAAGGCGGCGTGGAAATCGAGCAGGTTGCGGCTGAAACCCCGGAGCTGATCCACTCGCTGAACGTCGACTTCGTCGAAGGCGTGCAGGGTTACCACGGCCGTGATTTCGGCTTCAAGCTGGGCCTGACCGCCAAGCAGGCCGGCCAGTTCGCCAGCATCATGGTGAACCTGTACCGCCTGTTCAACGAAAAGGACCTGGCCCTGGTTGAAATCAACCCGCTGGCCATCCTGGACGACGGCAACCTGTACGCGCTGGACGGCAAGTTCGACAGCGACGACAACGCCGCGTTCCGCCAGAAGGCCCTGGTCGCCATGCGCGACAAGACCCAGGAAGATCCGACCGAAGTGATCGCTTCGGAGCTGGACATCAACTACGTCACCATGGACGGCAACATCGGCTGCATGGTGAACGGCGCCGGCCTGGCCATGGCCACCATGGACGTCATCAAGCTCAACGGCGGCGAGCCGGCGAACTTCCTGGACGTGGGCGGCGGTGCCAACAAGCAGCGCGTCATCGAAGCGTTCAAGCTGATCCTGTCCTCGGACAAGGTCGAAGGCATCTTCGTCAACATCTTCGGCGGCATCGTCCGCTGCGACATGATTGCCGAAGGCATCATTGCCGCCGTGAAGGAAGTGGGCGTCAAGGTTCCGGTCGTGGTGCGCCTGGAAGGCACCAACGTGGAAGAAGGCAAGCAGCTGCTGCGCGACAGCGGCATGGCCATCATCCCGGCTGACAACATCAACGATGGCGCCAAGAAGATCGTTGAAGCTGTCAAGAACGCCGCCTGATACCGACACCAAGGAATTCCAATGTCTGTTTTGATCAACAAGAACACCAAGGTGATCGTGCAGGGCTTCACCGGCCAGCAGGGCACCTTCCACGCCACTCAGATGATCGAGTACGGCACCCAGGTTGTGGGCGGCGTGACCCCGGGCAAGGGTGGCACCACCCATATCGACCTGCCGGTCTTCAACACCGTTGCCGACGCCGTGCAGAGCACCGGCGCCAACGCATCGGTCATCTACGTGCCGCCGCCGTACGCTGCTGACGCGATCCTGGAAGCCGCTGCTGCCGGCATCAAGGTCATCGTCTGCATCACCGAAGGCATCCCGGTGCTGGACATGCTGCGCGTCAAGAACGTGCTGACCCGTTCGCATCCGGACACCGTGCTGATCGGGCCGAACTGCCCGGGCGTCATCACCCCGGGTGAGTGCAAGATCGGCATCATGCCGGGCCACATCCACCAGCCGGGCAAGATCGGCATCGTGTCGCGTTCGGGCACCCTGACCTATGAAGCGGTCAAGCAGACCACCGAAGTCGGCCTGGGCCAGTCCACCTGCATCGGCATCGGTGGTGACCCGATCAACGGCCTGAACTTCGTCGACTGCCTGAAGCTGTTCAACGAAGACCCGCAGACCGAAGGCATCATCATGGTTGGCGAAATCGGCGGTGACGCTGAAGAAGCCGGCGCCGAGTACATCAAGAACCACGTGAAGAAGCCGGTCGTCGGTTTCATCGCCGGTGCGTCGGCTCCGGCCGGCAAGCGCATGGGCCACGCCGGTGCGATCGCCTCGGGTGGCAAGGGCACGGCGGAAGGCAAGTTCGCCGCCATGGAAGCCGCTGGCGTCGTCACCGTGCGTTCGCCGGGCGACCTGGGTGCCGCCATCGCCAAGCTGGTGAAATAAGATCGACTGCCTCCGGCAGACGATTCTGTAGAGCCGGCCGCTGGCCGGCTGCTTGAAACAGAAAGGCCGCCTCCGGGCGGCCTTTCTGCGTCGGGTGTCCTGGCCATCCCGCCAACCCCATCCACGCATGGCGTGGATCTACTGAGCCGGGGCTGTCCACGCAGTGAGCGCGCCCGGCGCGCGCATGGTGCGGCGCTACAATGGGCGCATTGCAACCACAGGCTGGATTCCCATGGCTTCGATCCGCATCGCGATGGCGCAGTTCGACTTCCCGGTCGGCGATGTCGCCGGCAATACCGAGCGCATCATCGAGATGATCGGCCAGGCGCGCGACGAGTACGGCGCCGAGCTGGTGATGTTCCCCGAGCTGGCCGTGAGCGGTTACCCGCCGGAGGACCTGCTGCTGCGCCCGGGCTTTCTGTACGAGTGCGAGCAGGCGATGGGCCGCATTGCCGCCGCCTGCCGTGGCGTGACCGCTGTGGTCGGTTGGCCGCAGGCCGCCGGCGCGGTGGTCTACAACGCCGCCAGCGTGCTGCGCGACGGCCTGGTCGAGCAGACCTACCGCAAGCGCGAGCTGCCCAACTACGCTGTATTCGACGAGCGTCGCTACTTCGATGTGGACCCGGACGGCGGCAGCTGCGTGTTCGAGGTCAATGGGGTTCCGGTGGGGCTGCTGATCTGCGAGGACCTGTGGTTCGCCGAGCCGCTGGCCGATACCGTGCGCGCCGGTGCGCAGCTGGTGGTGGTACCCAACGCGTCGCCGTACGAGCGTGGCAAGCACGCCCAGCGCGACGCGGTGCTGGCCGCGCGCACCCGCGAGAGCGGGGCAGCGATCGCCTACCTCAACGTGGTGGGGGGGCAGGATGCGCTGGTGTTCGATGGCGCCTCGGTGGTGGCCGATGGCGACGGCACCGTGCACCCGGCGGCCGCTGCCTTCGTCGACCAATGGCTGGTGGTGGACTACGACGGCCAGAGCCGCCGTTTCCTGCCGCACGTGTGGATGGACGACGGCGACGAGAGCATGGACGCGCTGGCCTGGCGTGCGGTGACGCGCGGCATCCAGGACTACTGCCGCAAGAACGGCTTCAAGAAGGTGTGGCTGGGCCTGTCCGGCGGCATCGACTCGGCCCTGGTGCTGGCGCTGGCGGTGGACGCGATGGGCGCGGAGAACGTAACCGCCGTGCGCCTGCCATCGCGCTATACCGCGGGCCTGTCCAACGACCTGGCCGCCGAGCAGTGCCAGGCGCTGGGGGTGAAGCTGGAAGCGGTGTCGATCGAGCCGGCATTCAAGGGCCTGATGGAATCGCTGGCGCCGATGTTCGAAGGCACCACGCCGGACGTGACCGAAGAGAACCTGCAGTCGCGCAGCCGCGGCGTGATCCTGATGGCGCTGGCCAACAAGTTCGGCGGACTGCTGCTGACCACCGGCAACAAGAGCGAGTACGCGGTGGGCTACGCCACCATCTACGGCGACATGTGCGGGGGCTATGCGCCGCTGAAGGACCTGTACAAGACTGAAGTGTTCGGCCTGTCCAAGTGGCGCAATACCGTGGGTGGCGCGCCGGTGATCCCACCGGCGGTGATCAGCCGCCCGCCGTCGGCCGAGCTGCGCGAGAACCAGCTGGACCAGGATTCGCTGCCGGCCTATGACGTGCTGGACGGCATCCTGTACCGCTACATCGACCAGGAGCAGTCGCGCGGGGAGATCGTGGCCGCCGGCTACGATGCGGCCGTGGTCGACCGCGTGCTGCGCCTGGTGCGCATCAGCGAGTGGAAGCGGCACCAGGCCGCGCCGGGCCCGAAGGTCTCGCGCCGCGCCTTCGGCCGTGAGCGTCGCTACCCGATCAGCAACGGCTACAAGGGCTGAGGCAGGGCGCCGGGCGTGGCCCGGCCGATGGGTGGAGCCGGCCGCTGGCCGGCTGTTGCATGACCCTCAGACAGGCCATCGGGTTGCCGGCCAGCGGCCGGCACTACCGCTACAAAAGAAGAGGGCCCCTTGCGGGGCCCTTTCTTATTTCTTTTCCAGTCGCGCGTTGCGCTGGCCGGTGCTGGCGGACTTCTCGCCGGCGAACGGGTTCAGCTTGCGGATCATCCACGGGTACTTCGGCCACTTGCCTTCCAGCCACGGGTGGTCCGGCTGGTTCAGCTGCAGGACGCGGCGGGCGTCGTCGGCCAGGGTCTTGTTGCCCAGGTGGGTGTAGGAATCGGCAAGGACGGCGACGGCATCGTACTGGAACGCGCTCTGCGGGTAGGTTTCCAGCAGGTAGTTGGCGCGGCCGGCCGCCGAGACCCAGGCGCCGCGGCGCATGTAGTACAGGGCGTTGTCCAGCTCGTGCTGGGCAAACACGTCACGCAGTTCCAGCATGCGGCTGCGCGCATCGGCGGCGTAGCGGCTGTTCGGGTAGCGGTCGACCACGATGTTGAAGTCCGAATACGCCTGGTGCGGCGTGGACAGGTCGCGGCGGCTGGCGTCCAGCGACCATACGCGGCGCAGGAAAACCGTACTGCGGTTGGAGTTGGCAAGACCGCGCAGGTAGTACAGGTACGCGATGTTGCGGTGGGTCGGGTAGGTACGGATGAAGCGGTCGATGCTGGACACCGCATCGTCGTGCTTGCCGGCCTTGTACTGGGCGTAGGCGGTTTCGATCATCGCCTGCTCGGTATAGGGACCGTACGGATACTGGGCCACCAGGCGGCGGAAGCTGGTCTCAGCCCCGCTCCAGTTGCCACCCTGCATCAGCTTGTGGCTCTTCTCGTACAACTGTTCGACCGGCGTCCCTTCATCGGGGCGATCGCCCTTCTTGGCGCCACGGTGGCAGCCGGTGGCGGCGATGACCAGCACCAGCAGCAGGGCGGTGAGGCGGACGGGCGCGGAGAGCATGGCGGAGCGTCGGATCATGGGGTCGAGGCGGGACGCGGCTGGAATACGAAGGGTCGATGATAGCCTAGTGTCCTGTCCAGCGACTGAAACCGGCCGCCGGGACCCCAAAATTTCAAAGAATGCCCCCTGCCATGTCTGAACAACCCTCTGAATCGGCCCGCCAGGCCATCGTCCCCGACACCGCGGCCGGCCGTCGTTTCGACGCCGTCGTGGCCGAACTGTTCCCCGAATACTCGCGTTCGCGCCTGACCGAGTGGATCAAGGCGGGCGACGTCCTGCTGGATGGCGCCCAGGTGCGCCCGCGCGACCCGCTGCGCGGCGGCGAGGTGGTCACCCTCACGGTGGTGCTCGAGACCCAGACCGACGCCCAGCCGGAGGACATCCCGCTGGACGTGCTGTTCGAGGATGAGCACCTGCTGGTGATCAACAAGCCGGTCGGGCTGGTGGTCCACCCCGGCGCGGGCAACCACAGCGGCACCCTGGTCAATGCCCTGCTGTTCCGCGACCCGTCGGTGGCGGTGCTGCCACGCGCCGGCATCGTGCACCGCCTGGACAAGGACACCAGCGGCGTGATGGTGGTGGCCAAGACCCTGGAGGCGCAGACCGCGCTGGTCGAGCAGCTGGCCGCACGCGACGTGCACCGCCAGTACCTGGCCATCGTGATGGGCGCACTGGTGGCCGGCGGCACGGCCGATGCGCCGATCGACCGCCACCCGCGCGACCGCCTGAAGATGGCCGTGCGCGAGGACGGCAAGGAAGCGATCACCCACTACCGCCTGCGCGAGCGCTTCCGTGCGCACACCGCGCTGGAGTGCCGCCTGGAAACCGGCCGTACCCACCAGATCCGCGTGCACATGGCGCACGTGCGCCACCCGATCATCGGCGATCCGCTGTACGGCGGCGCGCTGAAGCTGCCCAAGGGCGCCAGTGACGAGCTGGTGGCCGCGCTGCGCGGCTTCAAGCGCCAGGCCCTGCATGCCGAAACCCTGGAGTTCACCCACCCGATCACCGGCGAGCCGGTGCGCAACACCGCACCGGTGCCGGAAGACATGCTGCACCTGATGAAGGTGCTGCGCGAAGACAGCGAAGCCTTCGCCGCACGCGAGCGGGACCGCTGGTGATGGCGGCCGCGCTGCCGTTGCTGCAGGCCGACTGGCCAGCGCCAGCAGGCGTCCATGCGCTGACCACGCGCCGGCATGGCGCGGGCATCTCGCCGGCGCCGTTCGCGCAGTTCAACCTGGGCAACCGGCACGCGGCCGATGGTGATACCCCGGCCAATGTCGAGCACAACCGCCAGCTGCTGCAGCAGGGGCTGGCGCTGCCGTCTGCGCCGCATTGGTTGCGCCAGGTGCACAGCAGTACCGTGCTGCGCTTCAACGCACCACCGGTGCCGGGCGCCAGTGAGCCGGTGGCCGACGCTGCGGTGACCTCGGTGCCCGGCGTGGTGCTGGCGATCCTGACCGCCGACTGCCTGCCGGTGGTGTTCGCGGCCACCGACGGCAGTGAGGTGGGCGCGGCCCATGCCGGCTGGCGCGGGTTGGCCGACGGCATGCTGGAGGCCACCGTGGCCGCCCTGGAGACACCGCCAGCGCAGTTGCGGGCCTGGCTGGGCCCGGCTGCCGGGCCGGCCGACTACGAGATCGGCGAAGAGGTCTTCCACGCTTTTGTCGGGCATGACCCGGCTGCGGAGGCGGCTTTCATGGCGACCCGGCCCGGGCACTGGAAGGTGGACCTGTTCGCGCTGGCCCGCCAGCGCCTGCAGGCCGCCGGCATGGACCCGGCGCAGGTGCATGGCGGCACGGTGTCGACCATGGCCGACCCGGACCTGTACTCGCACCGGCGCGACCGTCGCACCGGGCGCATGGCGACGCTGGCCTGGATCGCGCGCTGAGCACGCCGCTGTTCGCGCGCGTGCTGGGGCCGGCCTTTGCCACCCTGGCGGCGCCGGTACAGGCACTGCATACCGCTGCGCTGCCCTGCCGCTACGTGGGGCAGGCGCGGATCGAGCGCGGACGGCACTGGCTGGTGCCGCTGCTGGCCGCCCTGGCGCAGTTGCCGAGGGAGGGCGAGGCGCTGCCGACCGAAGTGGCGTTCAGTGCACACGGGCAGGGCGAACGCTGGGCACGCCGGTTCGGCCGCTGGCCGATGGTGTCGCGGCTGTGGGCGCACGAGGGCCATCTGCGTGAGCAGCTGGGCGCGGTGCGTTTCGAGTTCGATTTGCAGGCCCGCGAGGGCGGCATCGATTGGTCGGTGCGCCGGGTGTGGGCGTTCGGGCTGCTGCCGCTGCCCAGGCGCTGGTTTGGCGGCGTGCGCTGCCGCGAAGCGGGGCAGGGGCAGGGGCAGCGTTACACTTTCCGGGTTGATGTGACCTTGCCCTGGGCAGGAGCCCTGATCCGCTATGAAGGCTGGCTCGAACCGCAGTGAAGCCGCCGCCGCCGACGGTGCGGTGATCGTGTTCGACGGTGTCTGCGCACTGTGCAACCGCTGGGTGCGCTTCCTGCTGCGCTTCGACCGCAAGGGCCGCTATCGCTTCGCGGCGATGCAGGGCGCCCAGGGCAGTGCGCTGCTGCGCGCGCATGGACTGGATCCGCAGGACCCACGGTCATTCCTGCTGCTGGATGCGCAGGGCGCATGGACAGACACCGATGCGATCCTGCGCGTGCTGGCCGGGTTGGGCGGCGCCTGGCGCCTGAGCGGTGTGCTGCGTGCGCTACCGCGAAGCTTGCGTGATGCGGCGTATGGGGTGCTGGCGCGCAATCGTTACCGCTGGTTCGGGCGGCATGACGCCTGCCTTTTGCCGCCGCCAGAACAGGCCGCGCGCTTCCTGGATTGAACAAAAAGGGGACGGAGGGAATTAAGTCGTTTATGCATAAACGACTTAATTCCCTCCGTCCCCTTTTTTCAGTCGAGCAGCTGATAGGCGATGCGACGGTTCTGCGCGCGTCCGATGTCGCTGCGATTGTCGGCGACCGGCCGGTCCTGGCCGTAGCCCACCGCGACCAGCGAGGTGGCGGGGACGCCCAGCGCCTGCAGCGCGTGTGATACCGCCTCGGCGCGCTGCTGGCTGAGCTGCAGGTTGGCTTGGGCGTGGCCGCGACCATCGGTGTGCGCGCCGATCTCAACACGCTTGCCGTCGGGCGCTCTGCGCAGCGCATCCGCGACGGCCTCCAGGGTCTGCCGCGAGTCGCCGGTCAACTCGGACGAACCGGCGTGGAACTTCAGCGTGGTCTGGTTCAGCGCTTCAATCCGCTGCGCGGCATCGGCGTGCGTCGGCAGCTGCGACAGCGCCGCTAGTCCCGGGCCCCACAGGCCGCTCATGTCCAGTGCCGGGAAGTCCTGGCGCAACCTGTGCGAGATGGCCAGCCGCTGCGCGTCCTCCATCAGCGAGGTGTCGATGCGCAGCTGCGATCCGGCGAATTCCAGCCGCAGCCCATCGCCCTGCAGCTGCGGAAGATCGGCAATCAGGCGATCCAGCCAGCGCGGCGCGCGTGCGCGTGGGTCCAGCGTTATCCCGCCCTGCACGTTCTGCCGGCCGTGTACCGCCAGCAGCGTGCTCCAGATACGGCGACGATCCCCCTCGGTGGGCAGGCTGCCGTGCACCTGCATCTGTGTGCCATGTTGCTGCAGGGACAGGTAGGCGTCGTGTTCGAGTGGAATGTCCGGCACCGTCCACAGGGGCGTGCGGGCCTTCAGCTGCAACCAGGTGGTGAGGCCGAGGACAACGACAATGGCCAGCAGCCACAACAGGCTGCGCACGGCCCTCCCATACATCGCGCGCGTTGGCACCGTGCCGGTCATGCGCCGGGGCGATGGGCCCGCGATGCTGCGATGGACATGCGGAGAGGGCACCAGGCCGCCCGGCGCATCCATCAGCGTGACCACCCCGGGCAGAAGATGGCAGGCGACCACCCTGAAAGCACCGGGTGACATGCCACAGCGATGCGCGATCATGGCCAGCGTGTGTGCGCCCAGCGCGCGTTCGAGCTCACTGGCGACGATGGGCAGCCGCAACGCTGCCGGTTGCCGCCAGGAATGAAAACGGGAGGCCAGACCTGCCTGTTCAAACCGCTGCTGCAGACCGTCCAGGCCCCGGTGATGGGAGGTTATCCAGACGCTGATGACCTCCACCACCCAGCGGGCGCGATGGCCCAGCTCGAGGCGTGTTGCGGCATCTTCGATGAAACGGTCGTACGCAGACATGCAGTGACTCCCTGGAATGTGATGTGCGTCGCGCCGCGCAGCAGGCGCGACGGATTGCGATGGCTCCGGGGGCGCCACTCTGGGGAGCGCGCGTCAATGCATGGTGAAATGCTGGGGGTGATGCCTCTTTCGTTTCGGCGGGCCCTGCGGCAGGGCCCGCCGCTGGATGCGGCGAGGCCTAGTGCACAGCGGGATCTGCACGGTGGCCCCGGACCGCTGGCGCGCCGTGGGACGCCCTTCTCCGGGTCGCCGGAATGGTTTCAGGTGCACCTACTTTCGGGCTTAAAACGACAATCTGCGAGCGCTCTTGGCGCCCTTCTGTCGCTTCATGCTGGGCTGGTTGCGCGATCCCTCAGTTCTCCAGCGCGTCCAGGTAGCTGCGCCGCCAGTGGTTGATGTCGTAGGTGCGCAGGTGGTCCATCATCGCGTGCCAACGCTCCTTGCGCCTGCGCAGCGACATCGTCGCAGCGGTGGCGATCGCATCGGCCACGCCGTCCAGGTCGTGTGGATTCACCAGCAGCGCCTGTTTCAGTTCATCGGCGGCACCGGCCAGCAGCGACAGCACCAGCACGCCGGGATCCTCCGGGTCCTGCGAGGCCACGTACTCCTTGGCCACCAGGTTCATGCCGTCGCGCAGCGGCGTTACCAGGCCCACCGCCGCCGCCCGGTAGAATCCGGTGAGGGTGGCATGGGTGAAGTTCTGGTTGACGTAGCGCAGGGGTGTCCAGTCCGGCTCGGCGTGACCGCCGTTGATGTGGCCGGCGATCTGTTCCAGCTGGCTGCGCAGTTGCCGGTACTCGGTCACGTCGCCACGCGAGACCGGGGCGATCTGCAGGTAGGTCAGCGAGCCGCGCTGGTCGGGATGACGCTGCAGGTAGCGCTCGAAGCCGAGGAAGCGCTCGGGCAGGCCCTTGGAGTAGTCCAGGCGGTCGACACCGATCGCCAGCTGGCGGTCACGCAGGCTGTTGCGCAGATTCTTCACCGCGGCCTTGGTGGCGGCGGTGCCGGCCTGGCGCGCGATCAGGTCGGTGTCGATGCCGATCGGGAAGGCGGCTGCGCGGAAACGGCGCCCACCGGGAGCTTCCAGTTCGCCGTTGTCGAGCACGCGGCCGCCGCCGAACAGGCGCAGGTAGGTCTGGAAGCGATCGGCGTCGCGCTGGGTCTGGAAGCCGACCAGGTCGTAGGCATACAGCGCGGAGAACAGCCGCAGGTGATCGGGCATGGCCTGCAGCAGGTCGGCCGAGGGCATCGGGATGTGCAGGAAGAATCCGATGCGGCAGCCGATGCCGCGTTCGCGCAGCAACGCACCGAGTGGAATCAGGTGGTAGTCGTGGATCCACACGATGTCGTCCTCGCGCAGCAGCGGGGCGAGCTTGTCGGCGAACAGCGCGTTGACCTTGTGGTAGGTCTCGCGGGTGCCACGGTCGTAGTCGACCAGGTCCAGGCGGAAGTGCAGCAGCGGCCACAACGTGCGGTTGGCGAAGCCGTTGTAGTAACCGTCGACTTCGCGCTTGCTCAGGTCCAGGGTGACGAACTCGATGTCGCCGTCCTTCTGCGTGTGCAGCGTGCCACTGCCCTCGCGCACGCTCTTGCCGCTCCACCCGAACCACATGCCGCCGCGTTCCTTCAACGCGGCCAGCAGGCCGACCGCCAGGCCGCCGGCGCGGTTCTCGCCGGGCACTGCCACGCGGTTTGAAACCACTACAAGACGACTCACGATGCCTCCTGCCAGGACCGCGACAGGCGCATCGCGGCCGTGATCAGGCCGACGTGCGAATAGGTCTGCGGGAAATTGCCCCACGCCTCGCCACTGTCGAAGGCCAGGTCCTCCGACAGCAGGCCCAGGTGGTTGCGCTGCTGCAGCAACGTTTCGAACATCGCGCGCGCCTCGTCCAGGCGCCCGATCGCGGCCAGCGCATCGATGTACCAGAACGTGCAGATGGTGAAGCTGGTTTCCGGCTCGCCGAAGTCATCCGGGGCGACGTAGCGGTACAGCGAATTGCCATGCTTGAGGTCGCGGCCGATGGCGTCGACGGTAGCGATGAAGCGGGCGTCCAGCGCATCGATGAAACCGATGTCGGCCAGCAGCAGCAGCGAGGCATCCAGGCGATGGCCACCGAAGGTATCGGTGAAGTGGCCCAGCTCCTCGCTCCAGGATTCGGCCATGATGCGCGCGTGGATGGTGTCGGCACGTTCGCGCCAGTAGCGTGCGCGGTCGTCGCGCTTCAGGCGCACGGCGATCTTGCACAGGCGGTCGCAGGCGGCCCAGCACATCGCGCTGGTGTAGGTGTGCACCTCGGTGCGGCCGCGGAATTCCCACAGGCCGGCATCGGGTACGTCATGCAGGGCAAAGGCCTGTTCGCCCAGCGGTTCCAGTCGGGCGAAGGTGTGCGCGTCGCCCGGGTCCTGCAGGCGGCGGTCGAAGAACAGCTGCGTGGAGGCCAGCACCACGCTGCCGTAGACATCGTGCTGGCGCTGCACCCAGGCCAGGTTGCCACGGCGCACCGGGCCCATGCCGCGATAGCCGGACAGGCTGGGCACTTCGTCCTCATCAAGTTTGGCCTCGAAGCCGATGCCGTACAGCGGCTGCAGCGTGCCGTCGGTGGTGGCCAGGTTGAAGATATAGCCGAGGAACTGCTCCATCGTGCGCGTCGCGCCCAGGCGGTTCAGCGCACGCACCACGAACGCGGCATCGCGCAGCCAGCAGTAGCGGTAGTCCCAGTTGCGCACGCTGCCGGGTGCCTCCGGAATGGAGGTGGTCATCGCCGCGATGATCGCGCCGCTGTCCTCGTACTGGCAGAGCTTCAGGGTGATCGCGCTGCGGATCACCGCGTCCTGCCATTCCAGCGGAATGGACAGGTAGCGCACCCACTCGCGCCAGTAATCGCGGGTGCGCTGGAAGGCTTCCTGCACATAGCCGCTGATCGAGCGGTTGAGTGATTCATCGACACCCAGGATCAGGTGGATGGGATGGTTGAGCACGAACGGCAGGCCCTCGCGCACGAAGCGCACCGGCACATCGGTGGTCAGCCGCAGCACGTGCTCGGGCAGGATCCAGCGCACGTGGTTGCTGCCCCAGGTGGACTCGGGCACGCGCGCGCCCCAGTCCGCCAGGGGCCGCGCACGCACCGTGATGCGTGGGCTGCCGGCCAGGGGGCGCACCTGCCGGATCAGGCTGACCGGGCGGTAGAAGCGGTCGTTCTGGCGCCAGCGCGGGGCGAAATCGAGGATTTCCAGCGCACCGCCGTGCGTGTCGCGCAGCACGGTGCGCAGGATTGCGGTGTTGGTGAGGTATTCCTGTTCACTGTCGGCGAAGTCTTCCAGCTCGATGGCGAAGTCGCCACCGGTCTGCTGATTGGGGCCGAGCAGGGCGCAGAAGGTGGGATCGCCGTCGAAGGTGGGCAGGCAGCTCCAGACAACGCGGGCATGTTTGTCGACCAGGGCGCCGAAGCTGCCGTTGCCGACCACGCCCAGATCAAGATCGGGTTGGGTCATCACGCGGTACATCTCGTCGGTTGCGGCCGTGGGGGATGGCCGGGTCAATAGGCATTCTCACGCAGCCAGGCGTGCACGCTGCGTATGTCGGGCAGCGCGAACACCGCCGCGCTGGGTTCACGTTCACCCACCAGCACGCTCCAGCCATGCTGGCCGTTGGCAGCGTCGAAGCCGAATTCGTCGGTGAGGTCATCGCCGAGGAACACCGGCAGGCGGCCGCGGAACGGCAGGTACTGCATCATCCGGCGCACCGCGCGGCCCTTGTCGGTACCCACCGGGACGAACTCGACCACATGGTCGCCCGGTTGCAGGCGATAGCTGGTACGGCCGCGCACGTGGCGGTCGGCGAAGGCACGCACCTCGCTGGCCGCGTGCGGAGCGCCGCGCCAATGCAGGGCCAGGCCGACGCCCTTGTCTTCCACCAGCACGCCGGGATGGCCATGGGCGAAGCGCATCGCCTGCTGGTGCAGGGCGTGCAGCCACTCGGCGGTATCGTCGTCGTGCGCGTCGCGCAGCACGCGGCCGTCCTGGGCGCGCAGTTCGTGGCCGTGCAGCCCGGCGGCAGGCAGTTGCAGCGGTGCAAACAGCTGGTCCAGCTGTTCAAGGGGGCGACCACTGACCAGTGCCACGGCACCTTCCAGGCGGTCGCTGATGCGGCCGATGGCTTCACGCACATCCGGCAGCAACTGCACGGCATCCGGGCGTGCAGCGAATTCGATCAGGGTGCCGTCGACATCGAGGAACAACGCGCAGGCGTCGTCCAGCAATGGCGGTGGCGGACGCAGGGGGAGCGGTTCAGCCATGACGCCCAGCTTGCCAGCGTGGGCGTGTACGTGGGGTCGAGGTCAGGCTACGGCCTTGCTTCGGTGGGTGCCGACCGTTGGTCGGCACTGCAGGTCGGCCTGCATGGAACCCAGGCAGTGCGGACCAACGGTCCGCACCCACCCAAGGCAATGACACCCAGGGCAATCAGAACGTGTAGCGGACGCGACCGTAGTAGTACGCGCCGTTGCTGCCGATCGGCGACAACACGTCATACGGCAGGTTGCCGAAGTAGTGGATATCGCTGTTGGATCGATCCGGGTAGTTGTCGGTCAGGTTCTGGCCGCCGATGGCCACGCTCCAGCGCGGGGTGATGCGGTACTCCACTTCCGCATCCAGCTGCCATTCGGCCTGGTAGGTCTGGCGCGGGATGTAGCCATCACCGAAGTTGAACACGCGGGTGGCGCTGCCGTAGCGGTTCACGCGGGTGCTCAGCGACCAGTGATCATTGCTCCATGCGGCCGAGAAACTGCCGCGCGTACGCGGCGTGGCGTCGGTGAGGGTGTTGGTCTCTTCAATGCCGAACAGCACGTAGTCCGGGTTCAGTGCACGCAGCTGTGCCGGCGTGGCCAGCACGTTCTTCAGCGTGGTCTTGGTGTACGCATAGGTGCCGGTCAACAGCAGCTGGCCGTTGCCCAGCGATTGGCGCCAGTTGCTCACCAGTTCGGCGCCGCGGGTGCGGGTGTCGGCGGCGTTGACGAAGAAGCTGGCGCTCTGCAGGCCGCTGACGCCGTAGTTGGCCGCCACGTAGTCGGTCAGCGCATCGCCGGTGATGCTCTCCGACAGTGCGATGCGGTCATCGATGTCGATCTGGAAGAAGTCCAGCGACAGGTCGAAGTGCTCGCCGATGCGGCTGGTGAAGCCCAGCGAGGTGTTGAGCGACTTTTCCGGCTTCAGGTTCTGCGCACCCAGGCCGCGCGCGATCGGATTGTTGACCGACAGCAGGCGGCCCTGCACCAGCTGGCCGCCGGCGTTGTAGCCGGTGGAGGTGGATTCGTAGCCGATCTGCGCCAGCGACGGTGCACGGAAGTTGTTGGAGATCGCGCCGCGCAGCGCGAAGGCCGGGGTGAATTCGTAGCGCAGGCCGAGCTTGCCGGTCAGTTCGCCACCGAAGTCATCGTTGTGCTCGTAGCGCGCGGCCAGGTCGGTGGAGAACTTCTCGCCGAACTGGCTGGACAGGCTGGCATAGGCGCTGGCGACATCGCGCGACAGGGTAGCCGCGTCCTGCGGGGTCAGACCGCCACCGGCCTGCGACCCGGTCGGGCGGTCGGTGTACGGGCCGGCGGCGTAGCTGGCCGGGTCGCCGGGGCGGGTCTGGTAGCGCTCGTGGCGCGCTTCCACGCCCAGGCCCAGCGTGTGGCTGATGCTGTCGCTCTGGGTGAATACACGGCTCAGGTCGAGGTTGCCCACCGTCTGCGCGTACTGGTAATCGGCGGTCTTGAAGCGGGTCGGGCTGGTCGGGCCCAGCGAGGCGTTGAGCGAATCACGCAGGCGGTAAGTGAAGTCGTTCTGGCCGTAATCCAGGCTGCCGTCGTAGCTCCATTCGCCCCACTGGCCGCGCACGCCGGCCACGGCCTGCACGTCGCGGTTCTCGCCTTCGGAGATCGGCCGGTAGCCGTTCGGATAGACCTGCTTCCAGTTGGCATCGCCGTCGGGATAGCGGAAGTAGTTCGCGCCTTCGGTGTCACGCTGGTTGAAGGTGCCGAACGCGTAGAAGGTCGAGGTCTGGCCCACCGGGATCTCGGTGTTCAGCCACAGGTTGATGTCCTTGCTCTTGCCATCGCCCAGCACGTAGTTGCGCTTGCCCTGCAACGCGAGGTTGTCCGGGGTCTGGTCCCACGGCGGAATCTGGTCGAAGCCGGCGCGGTTGGTGCCGTTGCGGTGCTTGTACTCCAGGCCGACGCGCAGGAAGCCGCCATCCTCGCCCAGCGCGGTACCGACCTTGGCGCTGATGTTGCCGGTCTGGCCGTCGGTGAGGGTGCGGCCGATCGGCTTGAGGTCGGTGTGGTTGGCGCCGTAACTGGCTTCGATCTCGCCACCGTCGCCGCCGTTGTCGAGGATCACGTTGATCACGCCGGCCACGGCATCCGAGCCGTACAGAGCACCGGCGCCATCGCGCAGCACTTCGATGCGCTTGATCGCGCTGACCGGAATCGAGTTGAAGTCGACCGGGGTGGTGCCTTTGCCGATCTTGCTGTCGGTGTTGACCAGCGCGGTGTGGTGGCGGCGCTTGCCGTTGACCAGGACCAGCACCTGGTCCGGCGACAGGCCGCGCAGCTGCGCGGCGCGCACGTGATCGGCGCCGCCGGAGTTGGACTGGCGCGGGAAGTTGAACGACGGCAGCAGCGCCTGCAGCGCGCTGCCCAGTTCACCGTTGACCACGCCGGCCTTGCGGATGTCCTCGGCGGTGAGCACATCCACCGGCGAGGTGGATTCGAGCACGGTGCGGTCGGCGGCACGGGTGCCGGTGACGATCACCGTATCGAGGTTGGTCGCGTCCTGGGCCAGGGCGGGGACGGCGGCGGGGGAGAGCGCGAGGGTGATGGCGAGGCCGAGCGGCGACGCGGGCAGGCGGGCGGACATGGGGGCTCCAGCAACAACGACGACGGGGAAGGGGGAGATAGTTTCACTTACATCCATCCGGATGAAGCGATATATTATCTTCGCGTGATGACCACTGCCGGCGCAAGCCCCTGCCGGTCCGGCATGAGCTGATGCCCGGTTGGCATCAGCACGCCGGGCCGGTGGCGCTGTACGCTGCCGGCTCGCCCTGTCCCCCTATTTGCCCGGAGCTGTACCGATGAAACACCTTGGCCTCGTCTTTGCCGTGCTGCTGGCCACCAGCGGCTGCGCCAGCCTGTCCTCGCAGGCGCCCAGTGCGTATGCCACGGCCACCACCGCCGAACTGAAGGGCGATGCGGCACGCCCGTCCGACGGCCACGGCTGGGTGCGCAGCGAGCTGTATTTCGGCGTGGGCGAAGAGCAGGGCGCAGGCAGCCGTCCGCAGGCCGACACCATCAGCGAGGCGCAGTGGCGCGCGTTCCTGGACAAGGAAGTGACCCCGCGCTTCCCGGATGGCCTGACCGTGTTCGATGCCTACGGCCAGTGGCTGTTCCGCGGCGATGCTTCGCCCAACCGCCTGCGCACCAAGGTGCTGGTGGTGCTGCACGAGGACACCCCGCAGCGCCGGGCCGACATCGAGGCGATCCGCCTGGCGTGGAAGCAGCAGACCAGGCATCAGTCGGTGCTGTGGTCGCGGCAGCCGGTCGAGGTATCGTTCTGAGTTGAAGGTGCCGCCGCGGTGCCGCAGGGAGCGATGATGGATTACAGGGAGTGGGTGCTGGGCGTGGTGCTGGCTGGCGTGCTGGCACCGTCGGCGCAGGCGGGCGGGGACGGCGGCGAAACCCTGCGGTTCCAGGTGGCCGCTCACGTGCAGGCGCACGCTGATCCGCAGCAGGACGGCAACATTGCGGTGCAGCTTTCGCCGTCGGGCAAGCGCCAGACGCTGGCCGGCGCGGCGGATGCGGACGGCAACTCGCGGTGGGATCTGGAGGACGTCGACTTCGATGGCTATCCGGAACTGATCGCACGCGCATCGGTGGGCATGGTCAATGAAGCGGTGGCGGTGTACCGCTTTGATCCGGCCAGTGGCGGGTTCCGTGCGCTGCGGGCTGAAACCCATGGCAAGGACAGCTGCGGTGACCTGATGGGGCTGACGGTCGATCGTGCGAGTCGCACCCTGACCAGCAGTTGCCGCAGTGGTCCGATGTGGTACGCCGACCAGTACCGGTTTGCAGGTTCGAAGCTCTATCTGTACCGCGCCGAGAGCGTATTGATGCTGGGCGACACGCTGAACGCCGCGCTGCATTGGGAACAAAGCGACGAGCAAGGGCCACTGGCGGTCTGGCGGACCTATGACCCCGCTGGAAAAGTACGTGAGAGCGCCATCGCCGATGGCCTGGGCGCACCGCCCGACGGGCCGCTGCGCGGTCAGCAGGCAACGGTGGTGCCAGCGCGCCTGTTCCTGTTCGACAGGCCCGGCGCGTCCAGCACCCCGCGTTACCTGGTGCAGGGCGACCGTGTGGAAATGCTGGATGAACAGGACGGCTGGATGAAGCTGCGCTACCAGAATCCGAAACGCGGTGCGGTGCTGGGCTGGATCAACGTCAACGATTAACCGGACATCCGTCCGCAGTTTGCACATCGAGGTGATGCGCAATTTGCCCACGGAGGCATCACTTCGCCGGGTCTAGCCTCGGACGTTCCCCCGTTCGAGGATGTATCCGATGAGCAAGCGCGTGGCCGAGATTGTGGTGGACACCCTGCAGCAGGCAGGCGTCCGCCGCTGTTATGGCATCGTGGGCGATACGCTCAACCATGTGACCGATGCGATGCATGGCAGCGACATTGCCTGGGTGCACGTACGCCATGAGGAAGTGGCCGCGTTCGCCGCCGGTGCCGATTCGCTGGTGAGTGGCGAACTGACCGCCTGTGCCGGCTCCTGTGGCCCCGGTGGCCTGCATTTCATCAACGGCATCTTCGAAAGCAATCGCAATCGCGCGCCGATGGTGCTGATCGCCAGCCAGATCGTCACCAGCGAGCTGGGCATGGAGTTCCCGCAGGAAGTGGATTTCAAGGCGGTCTATGGCAGCTGCACGGTGTTCTGCGAACAGGTGCACAGCCCCGCGCAGGCGCGGCGCGTGGTGGCGCTGGCCTGCCAAGCCGCGATCAGCCGCCGCGGCGTGGCGGTGGTGATCCTGCCGGCCGACATCAGCGAGGCCGAAGTGAAGCACGATGTGCCGTTCTCGGTGCACTACACCCAGCCGGTGCTGCGCCCCTCTGATGCTGAACTGCAGCGCATCGCCGAGCTGCTGGGGCAGGGCAGGCGCATCGGCATCTATGCCGGTGCAGGTTGCCAGGGCGCACACCCGCAGCTGCTGGAATTGGCGCGGCGCCTGCAGGCGCCGGTCGCGCATACCTCGCGCGCCAAGGACTTCGTCGAGCCTGACAACCCCTACAACATGGGCATGACCGGCATCTTCGGCATCGAATCGGGCTTCCACACGCTGATGGAATGCGACACGTTGCTGCTGCTCGGCGCTGATTTCGCGTGGGGCCAGTTCTATCCGGACAAGGCCACGATCATCCAGGTTGACCGCGACGGCAGCCATCTGGGCCGCCGCCATCCGGTGAACCTGGGCGTGGTCGGTGACATCGCGCCGACGCTGGACGCCTTGTTGCCGATGCTGCCGCCACGCGAGGACAGCAGCTTCCTGGACGAATGCGTCGAGCGCCGCGACAAGGCACTGAAGAAGCGTGAGCAGGAAGAGCAGCCGGGCGAGGGTGAGTTGATCCATCCGCAGCATCTGACCGCGTTGTTGTCGAAGTACGCGACGGACGACGCGCTGTTCACCGCCGACGGTGGCTCACCGATGGTGTGGGTGCTGCGGCATATCCGGGTAAACGGCCGCCGCCGTACGCTGACCAGCCTGTTGCACGGCACGATGGCCAACGCGATGCCACAGGCGCTGGGCCTGCAGAAGGCGTTCCCGGGGCGGCAGGTGATCTCGTTGTCCGGCGACGGCGGCCTGGCGATGCTGCTGGGCGACCTGCTGACCGCCGTGCAGGAAAACCTGCCGATCAAGGTGGTGGTGTTCAACAACGGCTCGCTGAATTTCGTCGAGCTGGAGCAGAAGGTGGAAGGCCTGCTGGACAACTACACCGACCTGAAGAACCCGGATTTCGGCCGCCTGGCCGAGGTGATCGGCTTCCACGGCCGCACCGTCACCCGCAGCGAGGATCTGGAAGAGGCGGTGCAGGACTTCCTGTCCCAGCGCGGCCCGGCGTTGCTGGATGTGCATACCAGCCGCGCGGAGCTGGTGATGCCGCCGCAGATCGAGGCGAAGCAGGTCGCGGGTACCGCGCTGTATGCGGCCAAAGCGGTGTTGAACGGCCGCTTCGACGACGTGAAGCATCTGCTGGTGGACAACTTCCTGAAGAAGTAACGGGGTGGGTTTGATGCAGGGCTGCGCCCTGCACCCGCCGAATCAACATCAACGGCAACCGCAACGTCAAAAGCGGGCAATCCGTGGGATGGCGGGGTGGGTCCGGTTGCGGGGGACGCTGCAAGTCCCCCTCCGGGGCCCGGCCCAGCCGCTGGCGGCTGTGCGTTCGGGCGCTTGCGAAGCGGTGCTTCGCAAGCAAAGCGCCCTCACCCATGTAAGCTCGGTCGCCGCATCCATGCGGCTCACGCCCCCGCAACCGGACCCACCCCGCCTTCGACAGATTTCCGCGATCTGTCGATAGGTCCACGCCATGTATGGATGAGCGAAAGAGTGTTCGGAATGATCTTCTGTAGAGCCGAGCCATGCTCGGCTCAGAGCGAAGCGACCCGCTTTTGCTTTTGATCTTTTGATTCTTTTCCGTGGCTGGCACGCGCAGGAAACTGTCAGGGGTCGGGCGGGTAGGTGGCGCGGGGGTGTCCGCGGCATGGATGCCGCGGCCAAGCCCCCAGGGATGGGTTTACGGCGTCCCCCGCGCCACCTACCCGCCCGGCCCTGCCGAGGAAATCGCTGTTCGCGCCCCAGCCACGAGGGGCCCCGCCGTTGGCTGGAACCCATCATTCCATGACGGAATTGGCGCGCCGGCCCCGCTGGGCCTACCATCGGCGGTCCCCACCCCCACCCCCACCGCCCCTTCCATGTCCGCTCCCGCTTCCGCCGCACCGCGTCGCTGGTTCGTTGCCGGCGACTTCAACGGCTTCTTCGGCCTGGTCGTCGACAACCTCTCCATCCTCGGCTTCATTGCCATGGCCCTGGTCGGCATCTTCCAGTTCCCCGCCGACGTAGTGTTCGGCCGCATGTTCCCCGGTACCGCCTTCGGCGTGCTGGTCGGCAACCTGCTGTACACGCTGATGGCGCGACGGCTGGCCGCGCGCACCGGCCGCGACGATGTCACCGCCATGCCGCTGGGCCTGGACGCGCCGACCAGCATCGGCATGGCCCTGCTGGTGCTCGGCCCGGCCTTCATCGCCTTCAAGCAGCAGGGCCTGGACCCGCATGCCGCCGGCATCGCCACCTGGCAGCTGGGCATGGCCGCGCTGGTCATCATGGGCCTGCTGAAGTTCGTGCTGTCGTTCTTCGGCGAAGCGGTCACCCGCGCGCTGCCACGTGCCGCGCTGCTGGGGTCCATCGCCGGCATCGCGCTGGTGCTGATGGGCCTGCTGCCGCTGCTGGAAACGCTGCGCTCGCCGCTGGTCGGCTTCACCACGCTGGGCCTGCTGCTGTACGTGCTGATTGCCAAGGGCAAGCTGCCGGTGCGTGGCCCGGGCGTGCTGCTGGCCTTCGTGTTCGGCACCGTGCTGTATTACGGCCTGGGCCTGGCAGGGCTGGGCGCGCCGGGCTTCCATGTGCCGGCGTGGGTGCCGCCGCAGGTGGTGCTGCCGCTGCCGACGCTGGGTTTCCTTGATGGCCTGCCCACGGCGATGACCTACCTGCCGCTGCTGCTGCCGTTCGGCCTGCTGATGGTGGTCGGCGGCATCAACGTGTCCGAAAGCGCACGCGCGGCCGGTGATGACTACCGCACCCGCGACATCCTGCTGGTGGAAGCGGTGGCCACGCTGGTGGCCGGTGTCTGCGGCGGCGTTGCGCAGACCACGCCGTACATCGGCCAGCCGGCCTACAAGCACATGGGGGCGCGCAGCGGCTATACGCTGCTGACCGGCCTGTTCGTCGGCATCGGCGGCATGCTTGGCATCATCTC
Source organism: Stenotrophomonas maltophilia (assembly GCF_001274595.1). Taxonomy (GTDB): domain Bacteria; phylum Pseudomonadota; class Gammaproteobacteria; order Xanthomonadales; family Xanthomonadaceae; genus Stenotrophomonas; species Stenotrophomonas forensis. The sequence goes on along the minus strand of NZ_CP011010.1, from coordinate 3,735,114 downwards.
CGGGCTGGTGCAGTGGCTGCCGCTGGCGGTGCTGGCACCGATCATCGTGTACGTGGCCATCGACATCACCACCCAGGCGTTCCAGGCCACGCCACGCCACCACACCGGTGCGATGGTGTTCGGCTTCCTGCCGTCGGTGGCGTACCTGCTGGCGATCAAGGCGCCAGGCTGGATCGCACCGGACCAGCTGCCGCAGCTGTTGACCAAGCTCGACGGCCATGGCCTGCCGGAACTGGCGGTGATCTTCACTCTCGGCAACGGCTTCATCATCACCTCGATGCTGTGGATCTCGGTAGTGGCGGCGATGATTGATGGTCGCCTGCGCCGCGCCTGCGGTTTCCTGCTGGTGGCTGCGCTGTTGACCCTGTTCGGCCTGATCCACTCGGTGGACCCGCGCGGTGGCATCTACCTGCCGTGGGACCTGGACGGGCTGGCGCGCATCATCAGCTGGCAGTTCGCCGGCGCTTACGTGGCGCTCGCGCTGCTGCTGGGGCTGTTGTCGTTGCAGAAGCAGGCGGTGAAGCCGCTGGGCGGGGTCAGCTGACCGCACGGTGATGCCGGCCAGCAGCCGGCACTACCGTTCTGCGTCGAGTTCCGGGTAGTGGCGGAAGATGCCGTTGGTATTGAACGCCAGCCGCCGTTCCGAAGTGAGGTAGGCGGCGATGTTCGGGCGCTTCGCCACGCGCTCCTGCAGCGCACGCAGCAGGGGCAGGGTGGGCGCCAACGCCTGCATCCGCCGTGGGAACATGTAGTCCAGCCCACTCAGCAGCTGGAACAGCGACAGGTCCACATAGGAGTGCTCGCGCAGGGCATGGCGGCCACCGTTGGCGGCCAGTACCTGTTCGAAATGGCCGAGGAACTTCGGCAGTCGTTCGCCACGCAGTGAAGCCGCACGTGCCTTGGCCTCGGTCTTCTGCTCTTCGTAGTATTTCGACGCGGCGATCGGATGGTGGGTGTCATGCACCTCGGCCACCAGGTCGGCGATGGTCAGTTGCAACTGCAGCGCCTGCATCCGCCGCGACGCGGCCTGCGGCACCAGATCCAGGGTCGGACCGAGAAAATCCAGGATTGCCGCCACCTGCGCGATCACCTGGCGGCCCGCCTTCAGGAACGGTGGTGCGAAGGGCAGTGCTCCCTCGCTGTTTCCATCGAGGAACGGCTGCATTACTGCATCGCCATGCACCCGCGCCATGTCGATGTAATCGGCGCCGGCATCTTCCAGCGCCAGCCGCACGAATTCACCCCGGCCCTGGATGCCGGTCCAGTAGTACAGCGCGTACTGCATGGCAGCGTCTCCGCACGACAAGATCCCCAGCCTCGCGCAGGGTGTGCAAAGCAGGCGTGAGCGTGGCGCATGCGCAGGCCCCAACCCCAACGGCAGCGGAACAGGCGGGGAACCCACCGCAATCAATCCGGTCACACCTTGTCCATGCAGGTGAACAACGAGGGACTGCATCATGCAGAGTGGAAAGGCGGTATGGCCCTGGGTGCTGGGCGTGGTGGTGATCGGTGGCGCGGGGGGCTGGTTGTTCCGCGATCAGCTGAAGGGCCTGGCGGACGGTGTGTCGGTGCCGGTGCAGTCACCTCCCGCCAGCAGCGGTGCACCGCCACAACCGAAGGCAACCACAGCGCCCGCGCCAGCACCCCCGCCGATCAAGCATCCGCTCGATACCGGGGCCGCCGCCGACCCGGCGCTGCCGAAGCTGGCTGACGGCGATGCCGCCGCCTGGGGCGCGCTGAGCCAGCTGTTCCAGGGCGAGGGGCCGTTGACCCTGCTGCTGCGCGATCATCTGATCCAGCGCCTGGTGACCCAGGTCGACAACCTGGACAAGCCCAGTGTGCCGCCGACCGCACTGGCCGCGCGCCCACTGCCGGGCAGCCTGCAGGTGGAACCCGTTGAAAGCGGCGAGCGGATTGCCGCGGCCAATGCGGCGCGCTATGCGCCCTACGTGCAGGCGTTCACTGCGCTGGACCCCGCGGCGACGGCGGCTGCGTACAAGCGCTTCTATCCGCTGATCCAGCAGGCCTATGTCGACCTGGGCCGGCCCGAAGGCTATTTCAACGACCGCCTGGTCGCGGTGATCGACCATCTGCTGGACACGCCGGAACTGGTGCAGTCGCCGCAGGTGGAACGCGATGAACGCGGCCGCTACCGCTTTGTCGATCCCACGTTGCAGTCGAGGTCGATCGGCCAGAAGGCGCTGCTGCGCATGGACGCGGCGCAGGCGCGGGCGGTCAAGCAGCAGCTGCAGGCGATCCGCAGCGCGATCGCTCGCGGCTGAAGACTGAAGACTGCAGGGGCAGGTGTCATCGCCAGCGTGATACGGTTGGGGTCAGGTAGACAGGAGTGACCTCGATGCATCGAATGTGGTTGGGCGTGAGTGCGTTGTTCGCCACGACAGTGGCCTCGGCGGCGGCCGTTGAGACGCGCGATGGCGAACTGGGCGATCCCTACGGCTACACCCGCAGCGTGCGCCTTGCCGAACTGTCCCGGCTGCAGACGCTGGGCAAGTCACCCGGTGTGAAGGGCAAGCTGGGCCAGGCGGGTTTCTACCGCGTGCGCGGCGAGCTGGACCGCTCCAGCCAGGCGGCCCAGGAGTGCCTGGAGGCCGTGGCCAGCGAGGCGGCCGACAGTGTGAAGGGGGTCGAGTACCTGTGTTCGGCCACCCTGGCCGGCAATCTGCTCCTGCGGGGCGATATCGCGGGTTGGGCGACGCAGATGCTCCAGGTCCGCACGCTGATGGAGCGCGATATCCGCCCCATGCTGAGCCCCAAGCTGCGCGACATCCATCTTGCCGGCATCAGCGAGCCGCATTTCGAGCGGTTTACCGCATGGCCGCGCAACGCCATGGCGGCGCAGGCGCCTGCCCGCGACGTCAGTGTCCCCCTGCAGTTGGACAACGAACTGCCGACGCTCAGCCTGAAGCTGCGCACCGCAGCCGGTGAACGCGAGCTGCGCGTGCATCTGGACAGCGGCGCCGCACACTCGCGCATCGGCCGAGCGCTGGCGACCGAGCTTGGCTTGACGCTGACCGAGGGCTTCATGGCGGTCGATGGCAGCCCTGGCAAGTTGTATGCGCTGGCAGCACCGGTCGAGCTGGACATCGGTGGTGTCGCCGTTCGCGATGTGTCCTTTGCGGTACTGGGCCAGGACGACCTGCCACGCATCGGCCTGGACGTGCTGCGCGCGTTGGGCCGGGTGCGGGTCAACAAGGATGCGCTGGTGATCCAGGCCACGGCCAGTCCGGTGCCGTGCACGCGGCGGATGGCCACGCTGTCCTCGCTATGGGCGGATGCGTACGACGTCCGCTATCCGATCCGCGCTGGCAAGCAGAACGTGCTGGTCAAGGTGGATACCGGCTTCAACGGCGCCTTCCAGGCCCGCGGAACGTTGCCGGCCACGCCACCCGCGTCGGCGATCCGGCGCAAGAACGTGATCACCACCGAAGGCAGCGAAGACATCCAGTTCGTGGAGGCGACCACGCCGGTCATGATCGGGGAAGAAGTGCTGAACCTGCCGATGGACCTGGGGCTGGCGCCCGGGCCCAACCCGCTGTTCAACCCGGACTGGCGCGTGGGCTTTGCCGCGACCCAGCGCTACAGCCTGTACATGGATGTTGAAGGCACCTATGGCTGCCCGGTGGCCGTTGCGGCGGCGCCACCGCTGTTGCCGCCCAAGCCGGCTACCACGCTGCCTGCAGGCGGCTGATCCGCGGCTACAGGCTCTGCAGGAACGCCTCGATGTCCTGCAGATCCTGGCGGCCCAGCCCGCGCGGCCGCAGCAGTGGATCCGGCTCTGGGAACGGCGCCGCATCAGCCGGCAGCGAGCCCGGTGCGCGCGGGCGCGCGCCGCCCACGTTGTAGAACGCCAGCACGCCCGACAGGCGCGGGATCAGGCCGTTGTGCATGTACGGTGCCGTGTTGGCCACGCCTCGCAGCGAGGGCGTGCGGAAGCGCCCGCTGTCGGCGGGATCGCCGGTCACTTCGTAGCGCCCCAGATCCTGCCGCGCGCGGCCGTGGAAATGCAGGCCCAGGTTGTGGAAGCCGTTGTCGGTCAGTGCTGCCCCGCTGTGGCAGTTCATGCAACCGGCCTGCGTGCGGAACAGGTGCAGGCCGCGCAGCTGGGCGTCGTCCAGTGCACGCGTATCGCCGCGCAGGAAGCGATCGAAGCGACTGTTGCGCGGCGTCAGGCTGCGCTCGAAGGCGGCGATGGCCTGGCCGAGCTGGGCGGCATCGATGCGCGGCTGCGCGAACACCGCGGCGAAGTCAGCACGATAGGATGCATCGCGGCGCAGGCGACGCACGGCGCCCTGCGTGGTGAACCCCATCTCGATGGGATCGGCGATGGGATGCAGCGCCTGCGCTTCCAGCGTGGCCGCGCGTCCATCCCAGAACAGCGGTGCCACCTGTGCGCTGGTGGCCACGCTGGGTGCATTGCGGCGGCCGGGCTGGCGATCATGACCGAAGGACACGCGGCGACCATCGGCCCAGCCCAGGTCCGGATCGTGGCAGCTGGCGCAGGCCAGCTGCCGCGACTTCGAAAGAACCGGATCGAAGAACAGCCGCCGCCCCAGTGCCACCTTGGCTGGCGTGGAAGGATTGTCCGGTGGATCGACGGGCGACGGCAGTGGGGCCAGTTCCTTCCACGCCACGCCGGGTTCGACCTCCGGCGCGGGCCAGCGCGTACTGGGGCTGCTGTAGAGCGCACGCAGGCAGGCGCCATCCCAGCGTTCCGCCTTGCCCGGAGCAGGCGCGCAGACCGGCTGGGAAGGACGTGGCTGTGCAGCGCTGGCCAGCACGGCGCTGACCAGCACTGCACTCCAGCCAAGCCTGCGGCGGCGCACGGGCCTCAGAACCGGTAGCCCACTTCGAGCCAGAACGAGCGTCCCATTTCGTAGTACGGCGCGCGGCTGACACTGCTGGATACGCCATTCACCGCGCGCCGATCCAGCACGTTGAACACATCCACGTTGGCGAACACCGTGCCCATCGTCGACAACGGCTGCTCCCAGCCGATGCGCATGTCCCAGATCAACGAAGGGGCAAACCGCCGTCTTTCCCAGACCGCGACGCTCTGGCCGTCATGGACATCCTTCAGTCCGGTGTCCCGGATCGCGCGATACCCGGCCCGGTAGCGGAGCGTATTGCCCCAGGTCAGCCGAGCTGCCGGGATGTGCGTGGTGGTGGCCAGTCGCGCGGTCCATGGGCGGTTGAAGTTGTCTGCCGGACGATCGCGGTAGCGGATGTAGCTGCCGTCGTAGCGGATGATCGGATTCTCGTAGTACGCGGTGCTGAAGTCGTCCTCGTAGTCGGGCGCAGAAGAGCGGCTGTCGGTCCAGTCCAGCGCCAGCAGGCCCGTGGTGCTGGTTCCGCCGAACTGCAGGCGGTGCAGGGGGCGCACGGTAAGGCTGATGATCTGTGTCTCGCTGCGGCCGTCGTTGCTCCAGGTTTCGTAGTGGGTGGCCAGCGAAGGGTCATCCGCGCGTTCGTCCTGCACCCGGCTGCTGGAACGCACGACCTGGTCACGCCCCTTGCGGTTGACGACCTTGCCGAGGAACTCCCAGCCCTTCCATTGCTGCTTGACGCCCAGCATCAGCTCATCGTCGTAGGCGATTCTCAGGCGATCGAAATGCAGCCCGTTGGCGGTCTGCGTACCTGCGGTCCACTCGCTGTCGAGGGTGGGGCGGCGCTGGTTCCTGTATTGCAGCCGATCAAGGCCATCGCGCAGCCGCCACGTGGCCGCGTTGCGGCCGTAGTAGCGGTTGGCGCCCGCGATCAGCTGGGTGTCGCCGGCGGTGTCGAGATCCAGTGACATCGCCAGGCGCGGTGCGACCGTGGTGTGCTGCATGTAGCTGTCATGGTCGATGCGCAGGCCGGGACGCAACGACAGGCGCCCCGCGCGGATGCTGTCTTCGGCGTAGGCGCTCCAGCTGTCGATCTGGAAGTCCAGCCGGCCGCGCGTGTAATAGGTGCGGCTGGTGAAGAACTGTCCGGGCCAGTTGCTGGTGTTGGCGCGGCCGGTGCGGGTCAGGCCCATCCAGCAGGTCTGCGTGTCGGTGATGCCGGCCTTGTTGGTACAGCTGGTGGTGCGCGCCGGCGAGACATAGATGTAGGTGTCGTCCAGGCGCTCGTAGTCGACATCCTGGTGCTGGTACTGGACGCCTGTCGCGAAACGATGCTCCATGCCCAGCCAGCGTCGCGGTGCCAGTATCAGATCGGCACGGTACTGGAGCGTCTTCTGCGCCTGGTCAATATCGCCGAATTCACCTTCCAGCGAGCTGCCTGAGGCTCCCCAGTCCTTGCCCTCGGCCCAGTGCCAGCTCATGTAGTCCGCAGACTGCGGATGGCGGGACTGCTCGGTAGAACTCCAGCCCACCTGCTGGGTCAGAGTGCCCCATTGCGGCGACCACGTCGCCTTGAGCATCGCCTGGCGGCCGCCGCCAATGATGTCGATGCCGGCACCGGGGACGTTGGAGCGGAAGTAGTGGGATTCCTCCGGCGCACGGGTAAAGCTCGCCTCGATGTCGAGCGTGTCGCTCGCTTCCCAGACCGCCTTGACGAACAGATTGTCGATGCTGCGCCGCTGGATCTGTTTCTCCGGATGCGCGTCGTCGACCAGGTGCGACTGCAGGTTGTAGGTGGGAATGGTCGAGCGTTTGCGGGTGAAACTGGCCAGGACGCCGATGCGGTCGGTCAGATAGCCCTCCAGATCGGCGCGCGTGGTGGTCTTCTTGAATTCCGGCTGCCCGTCATTCGCGCCGGACGCCTTCTGGTAGCTGTCTGCGACGGTGGAGTCCAGGTGGTAGCGTGTCCACGAAGATCGCGAGGACTGGGTGGACAGGCGGCCGCTGAAGGTGCGTGATGGTCGCCGGGTGCTCGCTTCGACAACGCCGCCGTTGAATCCACCATAGGCGGCCGAAACGTTGCTGTCATGCACGGTGATGTCTTCCAGCAGGCTGCTGTCCAGTGCCAGCGCCTGCGAGCCGCCTGGAACGGAGAACAGCCGGTATACCTCCGGATCCGCACCCGGGTCGATGTCGTTGTTGAAGTTCATGCCATCGACGATGAACGCGTTCTGATAGAACTTCGCACCATTGATGCTGATTTCCGCAGGGCGGATCTCGCCGGGGCTGAAGCTGCCCTGGTCGGCATTGTCGAACTGCACGGCGGGATGGATGCGCAGCAGCCGGGTGATGTCACCGTTGCCGGCGGCCTGCGCCGCGACGTAGCTGCGGTCCAGTTGCAGGCTGCCCCCGAAGGTCGAGCCGGCGTCCTGCCCCGGCACGTGCAGGGTACTGGTGCGTCGTGCGCCTGCCGACACCTGCGCACGCTGCAAGGTGTAGCTGCCATCGGCGCGGCGCACCGCGCGCAGCCCGCTGCCGTGGAGCAGTGCGTCGAACCCTGCGTCCACGTCCAGGCCTGTGGCAATCGATGGAGCCTGGCGGCCACGGGTCAGCGCGGGGTCGAAGGACAGGGCCACGCCATGCTCGGCGGCGAACGCGCCCAGTGCACTGCCCAGCGAGAGAATGCTGCGCTGGACGTGCAGGGATTCATCGGGCGGTGATTGAGCCAGCGCGGGTGTGGCGGCGAGCGCGGTGGCGAGGAGGCTCAGTCGAAGCCGGGGCAGGTTCACGGTCATGGGGAGAAAAATGAGGGGTTCATACCCTCTGCCACGCGACGCTCGGAAAAGTGTCAGCCGCGATGTCCCGCAGCCGACACGTGGATCCACAGCCCCTGCTCGATCCGCAGCGCGTGGGTGGCGGCAAGCATCGACAGGCTGCGTTGCAGGTCGTCCAGCGGGAATGCGCCGGACACCGGCAGGCCGGCGACGCGCGGATCCACGCGCAGCCAGCGGTGCTGGTAGCGCCCCAGCTCCTGCAGAACCTGCTGCAGCGGCATTGCATCGGCGACCAGCATGCCCCGGACCCACGCGTCAGCGCCGGGTGGTGCAGGCTTGGGAGGTGGCAGCCGGGTCAGGTTCCAGCGCAGCTGCTGTCCGGCGTCGACCTGGCGCTGTTGACCCGGTGTGGAGATCCGCACCGCGCCGTGCTGGACGACCAGCAGGGCGTCGTCCCCGAACAGGCGCACGCTGAAACGGGTGCCAAGTGCCTGCAGCGTGCCGTAGGGGGTCGTGACCCGGAACGGCCTCGCCGGGCGTTGTGGATCCGCGGCTGTCTCCACCAGCATCTGCCCATGGCGCAGCCGCAGAAGGCGCGCATGCGCATCGAATGCGATGTCGACCGCAGTGCCGGTATCCAGGTGCAGCACGCTGCCATCGTCCAGCACCTGCTGGGCGCGCTCGCCCACCGCCGTGCGCGCACTGGCATCCCACGCCGCGTCGTCCCACAACCGCCAGGCCAGCCATCCACCGAGTGGCGCCACCAGCAGAGCGGCGACGCTGCGCAGTACGGCGCGGCGCCCAGCAGACGCGGGCGGCTGCAGGGTGCGCTGGGCCAGCGCTGTAGGCACCTGAGCGGTCAGCGCCAACAGACGTTCCGCGCGCTGCCAGGCGTGGGCGTGTGCCGGATCGGCATCGTGCCAGCGTTGCCATTGCGCGCGCTGCGCCGCGCTGTCGTCCTCGTGCAGGCGCATCAGCCAGTCGGCGGCCTGTTCCAATACGCGCGGCGGAAGGGCCGGTGCGGCGGCGGTCTCAGCCGGCATGCGCCAGGCAGCCCAGCAGCGCCCGCTTCATGTGCCGCTTCACCGTCGACAGTGACAGCCCCAGCTGTTCGCTGATGGCCTCATAGCGAAGCCCATCGAACTGCGCCAGCAGGAACACCCGGCGTGCCATCGCGGGCAGGCCGTCGAGCATCGTGTCGATCTGCTGCAGGGCCTCGCGCACCAGCGCCTGCTCCTCCAGCGAGGGCAGCACCGGCTGTGGAAACTGCGCCAGGTACTCCAGGTAGGCGCGCTCCAGTGCCTGGCGCCGGAACCAGTTGGCGGCCAGCCCGCGCGCGACCGTAGTCAGGAACGCGCGCGGCTCGCGCAGTGCGGCCAGGTCGCGGCCCTGCAGTAGTCGCGCGAAGGTGTCTTGGGTAAGGTCATCGGCTACATCGCGATTGCCTACGCGGCCGCTCAGCCAGCCCTGCAGCCAGGCCCGGTGATCGCGGTACAGCACGCCCAGTTGTTCGTGGTGGGGAGGCATGGAGGGGGACGCGTGGCCTTGATCGAAATGAGAATGATTCGCAAGTATCGCATCCGTGATGCGCCGATTCCAGTGCCAGGCGCGCGCTGGCTTGCGCAGGATCAACGCGGCGGCAACATGCGGTGCGGCATGCTGGCCGCGGGCTGACTGGCCTCCGGATGCAGTCGCAGTCACCCTTGAAACGGGGTGGGGCAACCGCATCTTTCCAGCATCGCCGGCAGTGGCCGGCCCTGATCACCGATGAGGTTTCGCAATGCGGATGGACAAGCTCACCTCGCGTTTCCAGCAGGCGCTGGCAGACGCACAGTCGTTGGCCGTGGGCCGCGACAACAGCATCATCGAACCGGTTCACCTGTTCAGCGCGCTGCTGGACCAGCAGGGTGGCAGCACGCGCCCGTTGCTGGCCCAGGCCGGGGTGAACGTGCCGGTGCTGCGCGAGCGCCTGACCGAGGCGCTGGATGCGTTGCCCAAGGTGTCCGGCCAGGCCGGCAACGTCTCGATGGGCAACGACCTGGGGCGCCTGCTGAACCAGACCGACAAGCTGGCCCAGCAGCACGGTGATGCCTTCATCGCCAGCGAGTGGTTCGTGCTGGCCGCGCTGGAGGATGGCGGCACGCTGGGCATGGCGCTGCGCGCCGCCGGTGCCGACAAGACCCGCCTGCAGACTGCCATCGACAAGCTGCGTGGCGGCGAGAACGTGCAGTCGGAGAATGCCGAAGAGCAGCGGCAGGCGCTGGAAAAGTACACCATCGACCTGACCGCGCGCGCCGAGAGCGGCAAGCTGGATCCGGTGATCGGCCGTGACGAGGAAATCCGCCGCACCATCCAGGTGCTGCAGCGCCGGACCAAGAACAACCCGGTGCTGATCGGCGAACCCGGCGTAGGCAAGACTGCCATTGTCGAAGGCCTGGCCCAGCGCATCATCAATGACGAGGTGCCCGAGGGCCTGCGCGGCAAGCGCGTGCTGTCGCTGGATATGGGCGCGCTGATTGCCGGTGCCAAGTTCCGCGGTGAATTCGAGGAGCGCCTGAAGGGCGTGCTCAACGACCTGGCCAAGAGCGAGGGGCAGATCATCCTGTTCATCGACGAACTGCACACCATGGTCGGCGCCGGCAAGGCCGATGGCGCGATGGATGCCGGCAACATGCTCAAGCCTGCACTGGCGCGCGGCGAGCTGCACTGCGTGGGTGCCACCACGCTGGATGAGTACCGCAAGTACATCGAAAAGGATGCCGCGCTGGAGCGCCGTTTCCAGAAGGTGTTCGTGGGCGAGCCGTCGGTGGAAGACACCATCGCCATCCTGCGCGGGCTGAAGGAGAAGTACGCCGTTCACCACGGCGTGGAAATCACCGACCCGGCCATCGTGGCCGCCGCCACGCTGTCCAACCGCTACATCACCGACCGCCAGTTGCCGGACAAGGCCATCGACCTGATGGACGAGGCCGCCTCGCGCCTGCGCATGGAAATCGACTCCAAGCCGGAAGAGCTGGATCGCCTGGAACGCCGGGTAATCCAGTTGAAGATCCAGCGCGAGATGCTGAAGAAGGAAAAGGACGAGGCTTCGCGGCAGCGCCTGGCCGATCTGGAAAACGACATCGAGGCGCTGGAGCGCGAGTTCTCCGACCTCAATGAAATCTGGAAGTCGGAGAAGGCCGCGCTGCAGGGTGCAACCAAGATCAAGGAGCAGGTCGAGCAGGCCAAGCTGGAGCTGGAATCGGCGCAGCGCCGCCAGGATTTCGCCAGGATGAGCGAGATCCAGTATGGCCTGCTGCCGCAGCTGGAAAAGCAGCTGGCCGCTGCGCAGGAGGCCGAACACAAGGACTTCAAGCTGGTGCAGGACCGGGTTACCGACGAGGAGATCGCCGAGGTCGTGTCGCGCTGGACCGGCATTCCGGTCAACAAGATGCTCGAAGGTGAGCGCGACAAGCTGCTGCGCATGGAAGAGGTGCTGCACAACCGCGTGGTCGGCCAGGAGGAAGCGATCAAGGTCGTCTCCGACGCCGTGCGCCGTTCGCGTGCCGGCCTGTCCGATCCGAACCGGCCGGCTGGCTCGTTCCTGTTCCTCGGCCCGACCGGCGTGGGCAAGACCGAGCTGTGCAAGTCGCTGGCCGAGTTCCTGTTCGACAGTGCCGACGCGATGATCCGCATCGACATGAGCGAGTTCATGGAGAAGCACAGCGTCGCCCGCCTGATCGGTGCCCCTCCGGGCTACGTGGGTTACGAAGAGGGTGGTTACCTGACCGAAGCGGTGCGCCGCCGTCCGTATTCGCTGATCCTGCTGGACGAAGTGGAGAAGGCGCATCCGGATGTGTTCAACATCCTGCTGCAGGTGCTGGACGATGGCCGCCTGACCGATGGCCAGGGCCGCACCGTGGACTTCCGCAACACCGTCATCGTGATGACCTCGAACCTGGGCTCGCACCAGATCCAGGACATGAGCAGTGATGACAGCCCGGAGGCCTACACGCAGATGAAGGCGGCGGTGATGGGCGTGGTGCAGGCGCACTTCCGCCCGGAGTTCATCAACCGCCTGGACGACATCGTGGTGTTCCACCCGCTGGACAAGCAGCAGATCAAGCAGATCGCGCGCATCCAGATGCGCGGCCTGGAAAAGCGCCTGGCCGAGCGCGGCTTGAAGCTGGTGGTGTCCGATGCTGCGTTCGACCTGCTGGGCAACGTCGGCTTCGATCCGGTGTATGGCGCGCGTCCGTTGAAGCGCGCGATCCAGGCACAGCTGGAAAATCCGCTGGCGCAGAAGATCCTTTCCGGCGCCTTCGTCAACGGTGACACCATCGAAGTCGGCAACGACGGCGGCCACCTGGTGTTCGCCAAGGCGTGAGTCCATCGGGGCGCTGCCTGAGCGCAGCGCCCCGTTTCCCGTGGGCAACGCCGGGCCCGGCCCGCTCTTAGAAGCGGTGCGTGTAGCCGCTCATCAGGCCGAACTGGTTCGGCTTCTGCACGATCGGGCTGTCCGCGGCGTCGCCGAGCAGGCGCGTGCCTTCGGCCGAGATGTACCAGTTGCCATTACGGCCCACGCGATGGCTCCACTTCAGGCCGAGGCCGGCGCTCACCAGCCCGGCCTTCGGCTTGTGCTGGGCAAAACCGGTACGCGCGGCCTGCTCCGGGCTGACGCCGTACCAGGTCTGCATGTAGCCACGATTGCCATACTCGGTGGAGACGCTGCCGCTGACCACGCCACCGGCCAGGTCGAACAGCGGCAGGTCCAGGCTCAGGTGCATCTGCTGGGTGGCCAGGCCGTTGTCGCCGCGGTCTTCGTCCTTGCGCGTGAATTGCCAGGTGCCGCTCAGCACGGCCTCTCCCAGCGTATAACCAGCCGAAAGGCCGACCAGGGGACGGCTACGGATATCACCCATGCCGCGCAGGAAGTCGGAACCGCCGAGGGCGGAGTCCTTGTCGCGGCGGCTGCCGCTGGCGCCGATGTAGGCGCGCACGTGGGCATGCTCGCCGATCGCCGTGCCCCAGCCGATGCCACTGGTGCCGAGAAACCAGCCACCGGGTGACAGGGCGTCGAAGGACACCATCGGTGACGCCTGGAAGTCCTTGCTGCCGCTGTAGCGCGGGGTCACGCCGGCACCGGCGGCGACTTCGAAGGTCCAGTGGTCATCCTTGGCATGGGCGATCGGCGCGGCGAACAGCGGCAGCAGGGCCAGGCAGAGCAGGGACGGGGTACGGTGACGCTGGGACATGGGTTCTCTCGACAATGGGAGGAATGCAGCACGCGCATCCGGCGCGCGCTGCAGGGTCGACAGCGTGGCGATTCGCCGGCGACTGATCCGTCCGCAGTTGTGCGGGAGTTGTAATCAAATGTAATCGTGCCCGTTGGCGTTCAGCTTCCAGCCAGCGGCCAGTGCATTTCCAGGCGTGCACCGCCCAGCGTGGCGTGGCTGACATGCAGTTCGCCGCCGTGGCGCGCCGCGATGCGGTTGACGATGGCCAGGCCCAGCCCGAAACCACCGGTATCGCGGCTGCGACTGTCATCCAGCCGGGTGAATGGCCGCATCACTTTTTCGCGGTCGGCCTCGGCGATACCGGGGCCGTCGTCATCCACGCGCAGGCAGGCGCGGCCGCCAACGCCCACCAGTGAGACTTCCACCTGCGAATGCGCATGGCGCAGGGCGTTGCCCACGAGGTTGCTGAGTGCCAGCTGCAGCAGGCGCGGCTCGGCATCCACCCGCGGCAGCGCGCTGGGCTGCACACGCAGTGACAGACCGGCACGTTCGGCGTCGCGGCGCGCATCGGCCAGGCAGGCCTGCAGCCAGTCGTTGGCCTCGATGCGTTGCAGCGGCTCTCCTTCATTGGGGTGTTCCAGGCGTTCATAGGCCAGCAGTTCGCTCACCAGCCGGTTGAGTTCGGCCAGGTCGCCGTGCAGCCCCTGCGCCAGACTTGCGCGACGTGCGCGATCGTCGCTGTCCTGCATCAGGTCCAGCCCGAACGCCACGCGCGCAATCGGCGTGCGCAGTTCATGCGAGATCGCGTGGGTCAGGTCGCGCTGGCGCTGCACCAGCTCGGCCACGCGCGCGGCCATGCGATTGGAATGGTCGACGATGACCCGGATCTGTGAGCGCGGCGACACCTGCGCCCGCGCCTGCAGGTCGCCGGCGCCGATGCGGTCGGCATGCAGGCGCAACGCTTCCAGGTCGCGCCACAGCAGGCGGACCCAGGCATACAGGCTGGCCCCGACCAGCAGCAGGATGCTGAGGTAGGCGGCGATGGACATGTAGGTGGTCATCAGCACCTCGCCGGGCAGGCGCAGGTGCAGCCAGCGGCCGCCGGCATCTTCGATGGGCAACAGGATCTGCTGGTAATGATCGCGGACGATGAAGCCCTGTGCCTGCAGATGGGCCTGCTCCTGCGCGTCGAGCACGGGAGGCGTCTCCAGCAGGGTCAGCGCGATGCCATAGTGTGGTTGCCACTGTTGCACGCGCGCTCGCTGCTGTGCAGCGTCCAGGCCGGCCAGCCCGGTGCGCAGGGCATACACCTGCCCGCGCACCTGCTCGGCGAACACACGATCCTGTACCGGCAGGTAGATGCCGTCCAGGATGTGGTTGAGGACGAACACCGACACCAGGAAACAGGCACCGGTGACGAACCACAACCACAGGAACAGGCGCTTCATGCTGACCAGGCCGAGGGATTGAACTGGTAGCCGCGGCCCCACACGGTCTTGATCCGCCGGGGTTCGCGTGCGTCGTCGCCAAGCTTGCGGCGCAGCTTGCCGATGCTGACGTCGACGCTGCGGTCCAGCCCATCGAAACCGATGCCGCGCACCGCCTGCAGGATCTGGTCACGCGACAGGATCTGCCCCGGCTGGCTGGCCAGCAGCCACAGGATCTCGAATTCACTCGTTCCCAGCTCCACCGGCAGCCCGTGCAGGTGTACTTCGCGCTGCATCCGGTCGATCAGCAGTTCGCCATGCATCAACCGGCACGGCGTGCCGGAGTTGCTGCTGCCATGACGGCGGCGCAGCAGGGCGCGCAGGCGGGCCAGCAGCAGGCGCGGCTCGACCGGCTTGTGCACGTAGTCGTCGGCGCCCGATTCCAGGCCCAGTACCTGCTCGATATCGTCTTCGCAGGCGGTCAGCATCAGGATCGGCACATCGGAAAAGCTGCGGATCTGCCGGCACACATCGATGCCACCCAGGCCCGGCAGCATCAGGTCCAGCACCACCAGTTCCGGTGCATGCTGGCGGCACGCCGCGCCGGCCAGGTCGCCGCGGGCCACGTGCTGCACGGCGAAGCCATGTTCGTGCAGATAGTCGCTGACCAGCTCGGCCAGGCGGCGATCGTCTTCCACCAGCAGGACCGGGGTCGGCGCGCCGCTGGCGGCGGGTGTCCAGGGAGAGGGCTGCATGCGTATTGGGCCTCCGTGCCCGGGCAGGATCGCCCGGCGGCGAAGCCTAGCAACGGGCCATGACGGCTGCCTGAATCGCGGCCAACCTGATAACCGGCGGTATGGACGTCATCGCCAGCGGCTTTCAGCAGCAGGCTCCGCTTGGCCTATGTTGGCGGTTTCCCCGGATGGAGCCTGGTGCAATGAGCGACCTGCAGTGGCAACTGGAAACCCTGGCCGTGCATGGCGGCTACCGTCCCGACCCGACCACCCGCGCGGTAGCGGTGCCGATCTACCAGACCGTGGCCTATGCCTTCGATGACACCCAGCACGGTGCCGACCTGTTCGACCTGAAGGTGTCCGGCAACATCTACACGCGCATCATGAACCCCACCACCGACGTGCTGGAGCAGCGCCTGGCCGCGCTGGAAGGCGGTATCGGCGCACTGGCACTGGCCTCGGGGCAGGCGGCGATCACCTACGCGATCCAGACCATCGCCGAGGCCGGTGACAACATCGTTGCGTCCAGTGCGCTGTATGGTGGCAGCCTCAACCTGCTTGCGCACACGCTGCCGCAGTACGGCATCCAGGCGCGCTTCGCCGATCCGGCCGATCCTGCTGCGTTTGCAGGGCTGATCGACGAGCGCACCAAGGCGGTGTTCGTCGAGTCGATCGGCAACCCGCGTGGCAACGTCACCGACATCGCGGCGATCGCCGAAGTCGCTCACGCGGCAGGCGTGCCGCTGATCGTCGACAACACCGTGGCCACCCCGTTCCTGCTGCGCCCGTTCGAGCACGGTGCCGACATCGTGGTGCACTCGCTGACCAAGTACCTGGGCGGCCATGGCAACAGCCTCGGCGGCGCGATCATCGACTCCGGCCGCTTCGACTGGGCGGCGCAGCCAAAACGCTTCGCCCGCCTCAACCAGCCCGACCCGAGCTACCACGGCGTGGTCTACACCGAAGCGCTGGGGCCGGCCGCCTATATCGGCCGCGCGCGGGTGGTGCCGCTGCGCAACACCGGCGCGGCGCTGTCGCCGTTCAATGCATTCCTGATCCTGCAGGGTATCGAGACGCTCGCCCTGCGCATGGAGCGCATCAATGCCAACGCACTGGCCGTCGCGCAGTTCCTGAAGTCGCACGCCAAGGTGGCCTGGGTGCGCTATGCCGGGTTGGTCGACGACCCCGAGCACACTGCCGCGCAGCGCTATCTGCGCGGACACGGCTCGGGCGTGCTGACCTTCGGCCTGCCGGGCGGGCGCGAAGCTGGCGCGCGCTTCCTCGATGCGCTGAAGCTGTTCACCCGCCTGGTCAACCTGGGCGATGCGAAATCACTGGCCACCCATCCGGCCTCGACCACCCATCGCCAGCTGGACGCGGCCGAACTGGCCAAGGCCGGCGTCAGCGAAGACACCGTGCGGCTGTCGATCGGCATCGAGCACATCGGCGACCTGCGCGCGGACCTGGAGCAGGCCCTGGCCAACGCCTGATAGCCACGGGCTTGGTCGTCATCGCCACAGGCGATCACCACGGGCGCTGCGATGCGCTACGGTGGAACTGCCTCTCCAAGGCGTGGCAACGTGGCGATCCAGATCCCCGGTCGATGCGGGTCGACCGGGGATTTTTTTTGTGCCGCCGTGTCGACCAAGGTCGACACCCACCAACAGCAACTGGACCCACCCCGCCATCCCACGGAATGTCAGCTTCTGCTTTTGTCGTTGCCGTTGCTGTTGCCGTTGCTTCGGCAGGTGCAGGGCTGCAAGCCCTGCACACGCTGCCCCTCACACCACCGGAATACTGTGCTGCCCCAGGTTCCGGTACGGCGGCGTCGACATGATCATCTCCGCCAGCGAATAGGCCAGCTCGCGCTCGGCCATCACCGTGCCATCGGCACCGTGTTCCAGCAGATGCTTCACCTCGGCATCGCTGTGCGCACGCGCCAGCAGGGTCAGGTCCGGATTGATCGCGCGCAGCTTGGCCAGCGCCTCGCCGGCTTCCAGCGGCTGCGGAATCGCCAACACCGCGATCTTCGCGCGCTCCGGGTGGGCCTCGGCCAGCACCCGGTCGGCGGCGGCACTACCACGGATCGCCGCCAGACCCTTGGCGTGGGCCTGCTCGACGTGTTCCTTGTTGTCATCGATGACCAGCACCGGCACGCCACGGTCGCGCAGCACCTGCGCCAGTTCGCTGCCGACCCGGCCGTAACCGATCACGATGGCGTGGTCATGCAGGTCCCGGGACGGGCCAGTGGCTTCTTCCGGCTCGGGCGGCTGTGGCAACTGCTCCTGCTTGGCCTGCCAGCGGTCGAGCAGGCCGAACACCAGCGGGTTGAGCATGATCGAGACCAGCGCACCGGCCAGGACCAGCGACTGGCCTTCCTTCGGCAGAATCTGCAGGGCCACGCCGAGGCCGGCGATGATGAAGGCGAATTCGCCGATCTGCGCCAGGCTGGCCGAGATGGTCAGCGCGGTGCTGGTCGGGTGGCCGAAGGCGCGCACGATGAAGAATGCCGCCGCTGACTTGCCGAACATGATGATCAGCACCGTGGCCAGTACCTGCCACGGGTGTTGGATGAGGATGTTCGGGTCGAACAGCATGCCGACCGAGACGAAGAACAGCACCGCGAACGCATCGCGCAGCGGCAGCGAATCATGCGCGGCCTTGTGGCTCAGTTCCGATTCGTTGAGCAGCATGCCGGCGAAGAACGCGCCCAGCGCGAACGAAACGCCGAACAGCATCGCCGAGCCGAACGCCACGCCCAGCGCGATGGCCAGCACCGACAGGGTGAACAGTTCGCGCGAACCGGTACCGGCAATGCGTTCCAGGATCCACGGAATGACCCGGCGGCCGACCACCAGCATCACCGCCACGAACAGGCCCAGCTGCACGAAGGTCCAGCCGATGTCGGCCAGCACGCTGCCCAGCGAGTGCGATTCCTTGGCCGCGTCGGGGCCGAACACACCGGCCATCACCGGCATCATCACCAGCGCCAGCACACAGGCCAGGTCTTCCACGATCAGCCAGCCGACCGCGATCTTGCCGCGCATGGTTTCCAGCAGGCGGCGTTCCTCCATGGCCCGAAGCAGCACCACGGTACTGGCGGTGGCCAGCGAGAATCCGAAGATGACGCCGTGGATGGCGGGCCAGCCCATCAGCGAGGCCACGCCCCAGCCGAGCAGGGTGGCCACCGCGATCTGGCCGATGGCGCCGGGAATGGCGATGGCCTTGACCGCCATCAGGTCCTTCAGCGAGAAGTGCAGGCCAACGCCGAACATCAGCAGCATCACGCCCAGTTCGGCCAGCTGGTTGGCCAGCGCCTGGTCGGCGACGAAGCCGGGGGTGAACGGGCCTACACAGATGCCAGCAACCAGATAACCGACCAGCGGAGACAAGCGCAGCTTGTTGGCCAGCGCGCCGAAAATGAAGGCGAGCCCCAGGCCAACGGCCACGATGTTGATCAGGTCGGTGTCATGGTGCATCGGCTCTCGCAGAAATCGGGGGGATGTCCCGATTTTCACCGATGAGGCCAGATACGGCAAACCCGCCGGTCACACGCCGTGGCCGGCGGGTTTGCCCATGCATTTCTCCTCTACCCCCGCCTTCGGCGCGCCCCTTCAACACGAAGGGGCTTTGCTCCAGATACGGCGAGGGGTTGCCGGCCAGCGGCCGGCACTACCGCTTACCAGGTGTACTTGATGCGGCCGTAGACATACGCGCCGTTGAAGCCGAACGGCGAGTAGTTGCTGTAGGGCAGCATGCCGAAGGTGGAGTTCTGCAGGTCTTCGGTGCGGTCCGGGTACTTGTCCAGCAGGTTGTCCGCGCCCACGGTCAGGGTCCAGTTGCTGCTCGGCTTGTAGCTGGCCGAGGCATCCACCACCCAGGCGTCGCCGTAGGTCTGGTCGCGCAGCGCGGTGGCCGAGTTGCGCACGGTGAATTTGCCGTAGCGGGTGGCGGCCAGGCCCAGTTCCCAGTGGTCCGAACGCCAGGTGCCGCTCAGGATCGCCTTGTCGCGCGGGTAGCTGTCTTCGATGCGGCCGATTTCATCGCGGCCGATCAGCGACTGGGTCAGGCCCAGCGTGCCGAATACTGCCGGGGTGCCGCCGACGCGACGCACTTCGGTGTCGTTGTAGCTGTAGGCCGCGGTCAGTTCCAGGCTGCTGGCTGCGAAGGGCACGGTGTAGCTGGACACGAAGTCGACACCCCGGGTGCGCGTATCCAGGCCGTTGGTGAAGTACGAGAACGCGGTCACCTGCGGCAGGCCGAGGCTGGTCAGCAGCGCGCTGCTGGCGGCATTGGTGGTGATGCTGGACGACAGCGCGATGCGGTCATCGATGTCGATCTGGTACGCGTCGACGGTGATGTACAGGCGGTCGACCGGCTGCAGCACCAGGCCCAGGCTGTAGGAGGTGGAGGTCTCGGCCTTCAGCGGCGAGGCGCCCAGTGCCTGCGCAGCCGCGCTGGTGGTCGGGAAGGTGCCGCGTTCGACGAACACGCCGTTGGTGAACTGGCTGGTGACTGCCTGGTAGCCCTGCTGCGCCAGCGACGGTGCACGGAAGCCGCTGGAGGCGGTTGCCCCCAGCGCGACCTTGTCGGTGAACGCATAGCGCGCCGACAGCTTGCCGGAGAAACGGTCGCCGAAGTCCGAGTAGTCCTCGTAGCGGCCGGTGATGCCGGCCGAGAACTTCTCGGTCAGGTCCGCTTCCAGGCCGGCGTAGACCGCGTAGTTGTGGCGGTCGGCATGCACCTCGTTGGTCGGGGTGAAGCCGCCGAAGCCCTGCGCGCCACTGCCGGTGTACGAGTTCAGCTCACCGGGGTTCTGGTCCCACTTCTCCTTGCGATACTCACCGCCGAAGGACAGCGTGACCGGATAGGCCAGGCCCCAGTCCAGCGACTTGGTCAGGTCGGCGTTGAAGATGTCCTGCTGGTACTTCAGCGTGCCGTCGTAGAACGAGCGCGGGCTGGTCGCACCCAGGCTGTAGTTGATGCTGTTGCGGGTGTGGAAGTCCAGGGTGTTCTCGCCATGGTTCAGGCTCAGGTCCCAGGTCCAGCCGTTGTCGGTGTTGCCCTTGACCCCGGCCACCAGCGAGCGGTCCTTGGAGTACTGGTTGATTTCCGGCACGAAGCCGTCCGGGTAGGTCTGCGCCAGCAGCGCGCTCTGCCCGTTGTGGTTGCGCGAGCGGTAGAACGCGAACGAGGTGATGTCGCGGTTGCTCAGCAGCGCGCTGGCGTAGCCGGTCACGTGGTCGCTGAAGTCGAAGCTGGCGTTGGCCGAGGCGGCGGTGGCATCCACGCGCGGGTCGCCGACGATGAAGGTGGTCTGGCCGATGCTGGGGAAATTTCCGGTGTTCGGCGTGGTGCCCTGGTACGGCCCGGCGCGATTGCTCTCGTCCTGCTGGCTGATCTGGCCGGCCACGTGCACGCGGCCACGGCCATTGCCGAACTCGACGCCGGTGTCGCCGGACAGCTGGTACTTGTTGCCGTCACCGGCCGAGTACTGGCCGTAGTCCACCGCCAGGCTGCCGCCGCGGCCGCTGCCCTTGAGCACGATGTTGATGACGCCGGCGATGGCATCCGAGCCGTACTGCGCCGAAGCGCCGTCACGCAGCACTTCCACGCGCTCGATGGCGGCGATCGGGATCGCGTTGATGTCCACCGCCGACGAACCACGGCCGATGCTGCCGTTGACGTTGATCATCGCCGAGGTATGGCGGCGCTTGCCGTTGACCAGCACCAGCACCTGGTCCGGCGACAGGCCGCGCAGCTGCGCCGGGCGCACGCCGCTGGTGCCGTCGGTCAGGGCCGGGCGCGGGAAGTTCAACGAGGGCAGGGCGCGCGACAGCGCGGTGGCCAGTTCACCGGTGCCGGTGGACTGCAGGATTTCCGGGGTGATGATGTCGATCGGCGACTGTGATTCGGCGACCGTGCGATCGGCCACGCGGGTGCCGGTGACGATCACCGTGTCCAGGGTGTTGGCGGCGGTGCCGGCCTGCTGGGCAGCGGCGACGAACGGAGAGCCACCGAGTGCGACAGCGACGGCGGCGGCGATCAGGCTGGTCTTGCGGGTCATCGGGATGGGGCTCCGGTTGGCGGGGGTGGCACCGGAATCGACATCACGGGGGTGAGGCGGACGGCGGTTGTTGCGGTGCGCAAGGCAGGAATTAACGGGATATTCAGTGGCTGTCAAATGCCGGTCATCGAAAAAAACGTTGCAGCAGCAACCATTTAGCTCGCGCAGGCACAGGCGGGGAGGGGAGCCCGGGAGGCGCGCGGCGAGGACGTGGGAGAGAGGAACGTCGGCCGCCGCGCATCCCGGGACGCGTCAAGTATTCGTTAACGCTAGAATTGCGTCGCAGGAACAGTGCTCACCAGCACATTCCATCCGGTTATATGGACCCCTCCCCCGATGATTTCCCTTCGTAATTTCGCCTTGCGCCGCGGCGAGCGGCTGCTGTTGTCCAATGTCGACCTGACCCTGCACGCCGGTTACCGGGTGGGTGTGGTCGGCCGCAACGGTGCTGGCAAGTCCAGCCTGTTCGCGGCGGTGAAGGGCGAGCTGGAGGCGGACAAGGGCGACGTCGACCTGCCCGGCAAGGTGCGCATCGCCAGCGTGGCCCAGGAAACCCCGTCGCTGCCCGATCCGGCGCTGAGCTTCGTGCTGGGCGGCGATATCGAGGTGGCCGCGGTGCTGGCCGCCGAAGCCGACGCCACCGCCCGCGAGGACTGGGAAGCGGTCGCTGAGGCGCATACGAAGATGGCCGAGCTCAACGCCTACGACGCCGAAGCGCGCGCCGGCAAGCTGCTGCACGGCCTCGGCTTCCCGGCCGAGACCCACCACCGCGCGGTGTCCTCGTTCTCCGGCGGCTGGCGCGTGCGCCTGAACCTGGCCCGCGCGCTGATGATGCCCAGCGACCTGCTGCTGCTGGACGAACCGACCAACCATCTGGATCTGGACGCGGTGTACTGGCTGGAACAGTGGCTGCTGAAGTACCCGGGTACGCTGCTGCTGATCTCGCATGACCGCGAGTTCCTCGACAACGTGGCCACCCACACCCTGCACCTGCACGGTGGCGGCGCCAAGCTCTACCCGGGCGGCTACACCGATTTCGAGCGCCAGCGCGCCGAACAGTTGCGCCAGCAGCAGATCGCGCACGAGAAGGAACAGGCCGAACGCGCCCACCTGCAGAGCTTCATCGACCGCTTCAAGGCGCAGGCCAGCAAGGCCGCGCAGGCACAGAGCCGCATGAAGCGCCTGGCCAAGCTGGCCGGTACCGAAGCGGTGCGTGCCGAGCGCGAGTTCCGCATCGAGTTCGCGCCTCCGGCCAAGCTGCCGTTCTCGCTGATCCGCCTGAATCACGTCGAGGCCGGCTATGGCAAGGACGCGGTGATCCTGCACAATGTTGGCTTCGGCCTGGAAGCAGGCCAGCGCATCGGCCTGCTTGGCCCGAACGGCGCCGGCAAGACCACGCTGGTGAAGACCCTGGTGGGCGAACTGGCACCGATCGTCGGCGAGCGCATGGCGCACCCGGACCTGAAGATCGGCTACTTCGCCCAGCACACGGTGGAGTCGCTGCACGAAGGCCAGTCGCCGATGGAGCACTTCCGCGAGATCGCGCCGGATGCACCGAACCAGTCGTTCCGCGACTTCCTCGGCAAGTGGAACTTCCCCGGCGACCGCGCGTTCGAGCCGGTCGATGGCTTCTCCGGTGGCGAGCGCGCGCGCCTGGCACTGGCACTGATCGCCTGGCAGCAGCCGAACGTGCTGCTGCTGGACGAACCGACCAACCACCTTGACCTGGAAATGCGCGAAGCGCTGGCCGAAGCACTGGCGACCTTCGAGGGCGCGATCGTGATGGTCTCGCATGACCGCCACCTGATCGGCCTGGTCTGCGATACCTATTGGCGCGTGGCCGATGGCGTGGTCGAGCCGTTCGACGGCGACCTCGATGCGTATGCCGCGTGGCTGCGCACCCGCCCGCAGGCGCAGGGCACCAAGGCACGCATGGAGCAGGTGGAAGAGCCGGTGGTGGTCAAGACCGCACCGGTGGCGCAGGTGGTGCAGAAGAAGCCGGTGAACCCGCACAAGCTGGCCGCTGCCGAAGCCAAGGTGGCCGAACTGGAAGGTGCGCTGGCCGAACTGGACCGCCAGCTGGCCGACCCGGCCAACTACGCCGATGCCACGCGCATGGCGGTGATTGGTCGTGACCGCGAATCCGCAGCGGCGCAGCTGGAAAAGGCCGAAGCGGCGTGGATGGAGCTGCTGGAGTCGTAAATCCGCAAAAAAGGGGACGGAGGGGATTAAGTCGTTTGTGCCACAAACGACTTAATCCCCTCCGTCCCCTTTTTGTTATGCGCCCTGCGCCTGCAACCATTCGCGGAAGCGCCTGGCCGGCTCACGCTCGGCACGCGAGCGCAGTCGGGTCAGCCAGTAGCGGCCCAGCTCCAGCGTGGTGGCGAACGGCTGCAGCAGCCGGCCTTCGGCCAGTTCCTGCTCGAACATGCGCAGCGGCAGCAGGGCCACGCCCGCGCCCCCGGCGGCAGCCATCGCCACGGTCAGTGACGAATCGAACACCGGCCCGCGCGCTTCCACGCCACTGACCCCGGCCGCCTGCAGCCAGCGCGGCCACTCGTCGCTGCGGTAAGAGCGCAGCAACGGCAGCGTGGCGAGGTCGCGCGGTTGCTTCAGCCGTCGTGCCAGGGCAGGCGCACACAGCGGCGCGAAGGGTGCATCGATAATCGCCGTGCAGGCCTGGCCCTGCCAGTCGCCATCGCCGAAGCGGATCGCCAGGTCCAGGCCTTCGCCGGCCAGGTCGATGCGGTTGTTGTGGGTCTGCAGGCGCAGCTCGATGTCCGGATGCGCAGCCTCGAATGCGGCCAGCCGTGGCAGCAGCCAGCCGGTGGCGAAGGTGCCGACCACGCCCAACGTCAGCACCTCACGCGCGGGTCCGCCGGTGTAGCGCGCGATGCTGGCCGAGATGCGCTCGAACGATTCGTTGAGCACGGGATACAGCGCCGCCCCTTCATCGGTCAGCGCGACGCCACGCGGCAGGCGATGGAACAGGCGGATGCCGAGCCGATCCTCCAGGCCACGGATCTGATGGCTCAACGCCGCCTGGCTGACGCACAGCTCCAGTGCGGCACGGGTGAAGTTCTGGTGGCGGGCGGCGGCTTCGAAGGCGCGCAGCGCATTCAGCGGCAGGGTGGGGTGCAGCATTGCGCAGCCGTGAGCTGGAGTGATGGGTAATCCTAGCGCTTCACTGGCAGTTTCGTGAAATTAAGGGGTTGAATGCGATAGATATGAATAAATCTCATGCCAGGCGCTGATTTTTTGCGTTGGTCGCACCTGTGCGTGGCGTCAATAATCGTGTGGTCCCCAGGAGAACCCCGCATGCTCGCCCGCCGCCGATTCCTGCAGTTCAGTGGTGCTGCCGTTGCTTCCTCGCTTGTCCTGCCGTTGCTGGCACGTGCGGCAGGAGCGCCGACCCGCGCCGCCCCGACCGAGGCTGCGATCACCGCGGCCACCGATTTCGCCGCACTTGAGAAGGCCTGTGCCGGCCGCCTTGGCGTGAGCCTGCTCGATACTGCCAGCGGGCGCCGCGTCGGCCATCGCCAGGACGAGCGCTTCCCGATGTGCAGCACCTTCAAGAGCATGCTGGCCGCCACCGTGCTCAGCCAGGCCGAGCGCGCGCGCCCGCTGCTCGACCGGCGCGTGCCGGTACGCGACGCCGACCTGCTTTCGCATGCGCCGGTCACCCGCCGCCACGCCGGCAAGGACATGACGGTGCGCGATCTGTGCCGTGCCACGATCATCACCAGCGACAACACCGCCGCCAACCTGCTGTTCGGCGTAGTGGGCGGGCCGCCTGCGGTCACCGCCTTCCTGCGCGCCAGTGGCGATACGGTCAGCCGCAGCGATCGGCTGGAGCCGGAACTGAACAGCTTCGCCGAAGGCGATCCGCGCGACACCACCACGCCCGCGGCGATCGCCATGACGTTGCAGCGGGTGGTGCTGGGCGAGGTGCTGCGGCCGGCCTCGCGGCAGCAGCTGGCCGATTGGCTGATCGACAACGAAACCGGCGACGAATGCCTGCGCGCGGGCCTTGGCAAGCGCTGGCGGGTGGGCGACAAGACCGGCAGCAATGGCGAGGACGCGCGCAATGACATCGCCGTGCTGTGGCCGGTGGCGGGCGGCGCGCCCTGGGTGCTCACCGCCTATCTGCAGGCCGGTGCGATCAGCTACGAACAGCGGGCCATGGTGCTGGCACAGGTCGGGCGGATCGCCGATCGGCTGATCGGTTGAGGTAACCGGGGTCATTCGAAAATGGCTTGCCGGATCGGTCCGGCACGCGCATCCTGCGCGCGTTCGAACCCCCACGGAAGACCCTGATGAGCCATGAGTTGATCTACCTGCTGCTGATCTTCGCGCTGCTGGTGATCCCCCGCGCGCTGCAGCGATTCAGCCTGCCGGCGCCGCTGACCTGCCTGCTGTTCGGCATCATCGGCATGCTGTGGCTGGGTGACCAGGCGCATGACGCGGTGATCGGCCTGCTGGCCACGCTGGGCATTTCCTCGCTGTTCCTGTTCGCCGGCCTCGAAGTGGATCTGCAGGCCCTGCGCCGTGGCATGTGGCCGCTGCTGGCGCACCTGGTGATCCGCACCGGCACGCTGTTCGGCGTGGGCTGGCTGGCCTGGCGCTACGCGGGGCTGCCGTGGCAGGCCGCGGGCCTGCTGGCGCTGGCGCTGCTGACGCCCTCCACCGGCTTCATCATGGATTCGCTGTCGCGGCTGGGCCTGAGCGAAGACGAACGTTTCTGGGTGACCAGCAAGGCCATTGCCGGCGAACTGCTGGCGCTGGCGGCGTTGTTCATCGTGCTGCAGGCCGGGGATCCGGGCCATATGGCGCTGTCCAGCCTGGCCCTGCTGGCAATGATGATCGGCCTGCCACTGCTGTTCATCGCGCTGGGACGCTGGGTGGCACCGCACGCGCCAGGCTCGGAGTTCTCGCTGCTGGTGATGGTCGGCATGGTCGCGGCCTACATCACCTATCTGCTGGGCGTGTACTACCTGGTGGGCGCGTTCATCGCCGGCCTGGTCGCGCGCCTGCTGCACCAGCGGATGCCGCTGCTGGCCTCGCACGAGAACCTGCACGCGCTGCGCCTGTTCGCCTCGTTCTTCGTGCCGTTCTATTTCTTCAACGCCGGCACCAAGGTGCCCAGCGAAGCGCTCAGCTTCGAGGCGCTGGGGCTGGGCATCGTGATCACCCTGGTGGTGCTGCCGCTGCGCATCGGCGTGGTCTGGCTGCAACGCCGGGTCATGTTCGGCGAGAGTTTCCGCAGCAGCCTGCGCGTCTCGCTGGCGCTGGCGCCGACGCTGATCTTCACCCTGGTGCTGGCGGCGATCATGCGCGAGCGCTTCCAGATTCCGGCGGTGCTGTTCGGCGCGCTGCTGCTGTACGCGGCACTGACCACGCTGCTGCCGTCGCTGGTGTTCCGCACGCCGTTCGATGTCGATCCGGTGGAACAGGAGCCGGCAGGCGAGGGCGAGGCCGCGCCGGTGGCAGCCACCGAGACGCTGCCGGAGGCGCAGCCCGCGCCACGCTGAGCGGGCACCTGCACGGTTTGCGCCCATCGGCGCAGGCCGTTAGGGTTGGGGCATGAAACTGCCTGCCGTTGTCACCGCTTCCGCCCTCCTGCTCGGCCTCGCGGCCTGTTCGCAGCGCTCCGATACGGTCGCCCATGATCTGGCGACCGCACCGGCCGATGCCTTTATGGCGGCCATTGCCGCGCACTGCGGCCAGGCTTACGCCGGCAAGGTGGTGGAGGACACGCCGGCACCTACCGGCAAGGACCCGTTCGCGGGCCAGCGCCTGGTCATGCACGTGCGTGGCTGTGCCGACCCGGCACACGAGCTGCGTATCCCGTTCCATGTCGGCGATGACCATTCGCGCACCTGGGTGCTGACCCGTACGCCGAACGGCCTGCGCCTGAAGCACGATCATCGCCACCAGGACGGCAGCCCGGATGCGATCACCCTGTACGGCGGCGACAGCACGCCGCCGGGAACCGCCGAGCGCCAGCAGTTCCCGGCTGATGCCGATTCAGTGGCGATGTTCCGTCGGGCCGACATGCTGGCCTCGACGTTCAATACCTGGGCGATGGAAATCGACCCCGACCAGACGTTCGTCTACGAACTGACCCGTCCCGACGGGCGCCGTTTCCGCGTGCAGTTCGACCTGAGCCAGCCGGTCGACCTGCCGCCAGCGCCCTGGGGTGACGAGAAGGCACCCCAGTAGATCACGCGATGCGCGGGTGAATGCCTGGCCAGGGTCGGAGCCCAGGCAGGGATCCGACCCCGGGGGTTCAGCGCGTACCAAAGCGCGCGCGGCAGCCGTTGCTCACCCACACCTGCCCGCGCGCATAGCCCCAGCTGCGGCCTTCCTGGCAGGCACTGCCGGACAGCTGCTGCTGCAGCACCGGCCGGCCCTGGCGGTCATCCCAGTCGCAGGTCTGCGAGCGGTTGTTGTTGCTGCTGCAGGTGACCGAGTAGTTGCTGTTGCCACCGCCCCAGCCGCCGCCGCCCCAGCCGCGGGCTTCGGCGAATTCGGCGCGGCAGCCGTTGCTGACCCAGACCGCGCCATTGCGCACGCCCCAGGTGCGGCCCTCGTCGCAGGGGCTGCCGGACAGCTGGCGCACCAGGCGGGCATTGCGCCAGCCGACCGGGCAGCTGCGCTCGCGGTTGTTCTGGCTTTCGCAGCGGATGGTGTCGCCCGGGCGGCCGTTGTTGCCGCCCCAGCCACCGCCGTTGCCGCCGCCCCAGCCGCCACGGGACTCGACGAATTCGGCGCGGCAGCCGCTGGTGACCCAGATGCTGCCGTTGCGGCTGCCCCAGGTGCGGCCTTCCTCGCACGGGCTGCCGGACAACTGGCGGACCAGCTGCGCGTTGCGCCAGCCGGTGTTGCAGACCCGTTCGCGGTTGCTCTGGCTTTCGCAGCGGATCACCCCGTTCTGCGCAGTGGCGGAAGGGACGGGCAAGGCGAGGGTGCCCAGCGCACCCAGGCTGAGGGTCACGGCCAGGCTGGCCAGGGACAGCGGTTTCATGGCGGCATCCCATACGGTGGCAGGTGCCCGACTATAGGGAGGGGGGCGATCAAGCCGGTGTGACTGGCCGGATTTGCCCCGGCCGGGGCCTCGGCCGCAGAATACGAGGCTTTCCGGCCCCCATCCGGTGCCGGCGTTCTCCAGCGGAGCTTCCCCCCATGCGTACCCACTTCTGCGGCCTGGTCGACGAGACCCTGATTGGCCAGACTGTCACCCTCGCCGGCTGGACCGACGTGGCCCGTAACCAGGGCGGCGTCTGCTTCATCGATCTTCGAGATCATGAAGGCATCGTGCAGGTGACGGTGGAGGTGGACAACGCCGAAGTGTTCGCCGTGGCTGCGTCGCTGGGCTACGAGGACGTGCTGCAGGTGGAAGGCGTGGTGCGTGCCCGCCATGCAGTGAATGACAAGATGCGCACCGGCAAGGTGGAAGTGATCGCCACCGCCATCACCGTGCTGAACAAGGCCGCGCCGCTGCCGTTCCACGCCCACGAGAACCCGGGCGAGGAAACCCGCCTGAAGTACCGCTACCTGGACCTGCGCCGTCCGGAAATGCAGCGCATGCAGCGCACCCGCATCAAGCTGGTGCAGGCACTGCGCCGCCACCTGGACGAAAAGGGCTTCCAGGACATCGAGACCCCGATCCTGACCAAGGCCACCCCGGAAGGCGCGCGCGACTTCCTGGTGCCGGCGCGCATGCACCCGGGCGAGTTCTACGCCCTGCCGCAGAGCCCGCAGCTGTTCAAGCAGATCCTGATGGTGGCCGGCTTCGACCGCTACTACCAGATCGCGCGCTGCTTCCGCGACGAGGCCCTGCGTGCCGACCGCCAGCTGGAATTCACCCAGCTGGACATGGAGTTCGCCTTCGTCCGCGAACGCGACGTGCAGGACTTCGTCGAGAACATGATCCGCGCCATCTTCAAGGAAGTGGTCGAGGTCGAACTGGACGCCAGCTTCCCGCGCATGACCTGGGCCGAAGCCATGCGCCGCTACGGCTCGGACAAGCCGGACCTGCGCATCGCGCTGGAACTGGTCGATGTGGCCGAACTGGTCAAGGACAGCGAGTTCCCGGTGTTCACCGGCCCGGCCAATGATGCCGAAGGCCGCGTCGCCGCGCTGCGCATCCCGGGCGGCGCCTCGCTGTCGCGCAAGCAGATCGACGAGTACGCCGCGCACGCCGCCAAGTACGGCGCCAAGGGCCTGGCCTACATCAAGATCGCCGATAACGGCGAAGTCAGCTCGCCGATCCAGAAGTTCTTCAGCGAGGCATCCTTCGCTGCCCTGGTCGCCCACGTCGGCGCCGGCAACGGCGACATCGTGTTCTTCGGCGCCGGTGGCTACAACAAGGTCTCCGACTTCATGGGTGCGCTGCGGCTGAAGGCCGGCAAGGACTTCGGCCTGGTCGCCGACGGCTGGGCACCGCTGTGGGTCACCGACTTCCCGATGTTCGAGTGGGACGAGGAAGAACAGCGCTACGTCGCCCTGCATCACCCCTTCACCGCACCGGCCGTGGACGACATCGCCGACCTGCGCGCCAACGCCCGTACCGCCGTCTCGCGCGGCTACGACATGGTGCTCAACGGCAATGAAATCGGCGGCGGTTCGATCCGTATCCACCGTCCGGACATGCAGAGCGCGGTGTTCGAACTGCTCGGCATCGGCGCCGAAGAGGCCCGCGCCAAGTTCGGCTTCCTGCTTGACGCGCTGAACTACGGCGCGCCGCCGCACGGTGGCATCGCCTTCGGCATCGACCGCATCGCCGCGCTGATGGCCGGCACCGAGTCGATCCGCGACGTCATCCCGTTCCCGAAGACCACCGGTGCACAGGATCTGATGACCGACGCGCCGTCGCCGATCGTCGACGCGCAGCTGGCCGAAGTGCACATCCAGGTTCGCCCCAAGACCAACTGATCAGGAGATCCAGGCAATGACCGAGTTTGCGTTTTCGCTGGAGTGGGAAAAGCTGGGCAATGAAGGCTCCGAGGCCAACCTGGTCACCGAGCGTGCGCGCGTGTTCGGGGGTTGGCTGGTCCGCGTCGGTACCAACCCGGCGGCGATGGCCCTGACCTTCGTCGCCGACGGCGAAGGCCGTTGGGATGGTGAAGACTTCGGCGTCGAGGATTACGAGGACGACGAAGAGGAAGAGTACGACGAGGACGAGGAAGGCGAGGAAGAAGAGGACGAGGACGAAGAGGAATACGAGGAGGAGGACGAGGAAGACGAAGCCGCGGAAGCGCCGGAAAAGGCTTGACCCGCGCTTCGCCCTGACGTCAACTTCCTGCATGTATTCCATCCGCCGCGCCACCGTGGACGACGCGCCGACCCTGTCGGCGCTGGCCGCCCGCACGTTCACCGAAACCTTCGGCCATCTGTACCCGCCGCAGGACCTGCAGGTCTTCCTCGACGAGGCCTATGCGGTCGAACGCCAGCGCGTGATCCTGGCCCACCCGGATTACGCGGTGTGGCTGCTGGAGCTGGACGGGGAGGCGGTCGGCCATGCCGCCGCCGGCCCCTGTGGGCTGCCGCACCCGGAGGTGAAGCCCGGGGATGGCGAGCTCAAGCGCCTGTACCTGATCAAGACCCAGCAGAGCTGTGGCTGGGGCAGCCGCCTGTTGGAAACCGCGCTGGCCTGGCTGGAACACGATGGCCCACGCACGCTGTGGCTGGGCGTGTGGTCGGAAAACTTCGGCGCGCAGCGCTTTTATGCCCGCTACGGTTTCGAGAAGGCTGGCGAGTACCTGTTCCCGGTCGGCGACACCCACGATCTCGAATTCATCCTGCGTCGCGCACCGCGCGTGGCCTGACGTTCACCGTCGCTTGCTGCGCGCGCGTGTTCAATTGCAGTACGTTCCTGCCCCGCTGACCGCCAGGCTGTTTGCATGACTCCCCCCGTATTGCTGCTGCATGGCATCTGGAATGCCCGTGCCTGGGTCGGGCCGCTGGCCTGGCGCCTGCGCGCGCGTGGTTTCCAGGTGCACGCCTTCGGTTATTCCTCGGTGTTCGGTGGCCCCGACGTGGCCGTGCCGCAGCTGTTGGAGCGCCTGACCGACGCCGGGCCGTTGTCGCTGGTCGGCCACAGCCTGGGTGGGTTGCTGGCGCTGGAGGCCCTGCGCCGCCAGCCGCAGCTGGATGTTCAGCGCGTGGTCTGCCTGGGCTCGCCGCTGCGTGGCAGCGGCACCGCGCGGTCGCTGTCCGACCATGGCTGGGGCCTGGCGCTGGGGCGCAGCAGCGAGCTGCTGCTGGATGGCCTGCCGGACTGGCAGGGCAAGGCCGAGGTCGGCCTGATCGCCGGCTCGGTGCCGCATGGGCTGGGCAGCCTGCTGGGCGCGATGGACGACGCCTCCGATGGCACGGTGGCGCTGGCCGAGACCCGCCTGCCGGGTCTTTCCGACCATTGCGTGGTGCGCACCAGCCACAGCGGCCTGGTGGTATCGCCCGATGCCGCACGGCAGACCGCGTATTTCCTGCGCCACGGCCAGTTCGACCACAGCCGCGACGCCGCTGCCGCATGATTGAGTGGGTGCGAACCGTCCTACCTTGGTGGGTGCGAACCTTGGTTCGCACGCTCTTCGCCGGGCCATGCCCGGCGGCATCCTTCGCCCCTAGACACGGTTGCAGCGCGCGATCAGGTAGAATCCGCGCCTTGATCCTGAAGCAGCCAGACGGTAGCACCCATGGGTAGAGGCCCCTCCATCGAAGCCCGCAAGAACGCGTCCGACGCGAAGCGCGGCAAGATTTTCACCAAGATCATCCGCGAGATCGGCGTGGCCGCGCGCGGCGGTGGAGGCGACCCCAACAACAACCCGCGCCTGCGCGTGGCGATGGACAAGGGCCTGGCCGTGAACATGTCCAAGGACGTGATCGAACGCGCCATCAAGAAGGCCACCGGTGAGCTGGAAGGCGTCGACTACGAGGAAATCCGCTATGAGGGCTATGCCCCGGGCGGCGTGGCCGTCATCGTGGACTGCTTGACCGACAACCGCGTGCGTACCGTGGCCGATGTCCGCCATGCGTTCAGCAAGTGCGGCGGCAACATGGGCACCGAAGGCTCGGTGGCATTCATGTTCAAGCGCCTGGGCGTCATCAGCTTCGCCCCGGGCGCCGACGAGGACGCCATCACCGAAGCCGCCATTGAGGCCGGCGCCGATGACATCGTGGTCTACCCGGACGACGGCTCGATCGACGTGGTCACCAGTCCTGACGCGTTCAACGCGGTCAAGGACGCGATGACCGCCGCCGGTCATGTCGCCGGCCACGCCGAGATCACCTTCCGCGCGGACAACGACATCAAGGTCGAGGGCGAGGTCGCCCTGCAGGTCAAGAAGCTGCTGGACATGCTCGAAGACCTGGACGACGTGCAGGACGTGTACTCCAACGCCGAACTCGGCGCCGACGCCTACGCCTGAGCCGTCCCGACGGCCTGGGCGCGGGCCGTTGAACGGTCACCGCGGACAGACATGAGCCCATACGCCTGCCAGCGCTTCCCGTTCCGTCCCGCCAGGAGTGCGGCATGACCCGCATCCTCGGCATCGACCCCGGTTCGCAGCGGACCGGGGTCGGCATCATCGATGTCGACGCCGCCGGCCGCGTCAGCCACGTGCACCACCAGCCGCTGGTGCTGCTGGGCGCCGACGACTTCCCGCAGCGCATGAAGCTGCTGGTGCTGGGCCTGGCCGACCTGTGCCGGGAATACCAGCCCAACGAAGTGGCCATCGAAAAGGTCTTCATGGCCCGCAACCCCGATTCGGCGCTGAAGCTGGGCCAGGCCCGTGGCGCGGCGATTTCCGCCGTGGTACTGCGTGACCTGCCGGTGCACGAATATGCTGCCAGCGAGATCAAGCTGGCGGTGGTCGGCCGCGGTGGCGCCGAAAAGCAACAGGTTCAACACATGGTCGGGCTCATGCTCAACCTGAAAACCAAGCTGCAGGCCGACGCGGCCGACGCGTTGGCGGTGGCGATCACCCATGCCCACGTAAGGGCAACGGCCAACCGCCTGGGGCTCAGCGCCCGCCAGGCGTGGGGCCGCAAATGAGGAGCTGCACGCAATGATCGGTCGACTGCGCGGCATCGTCGCCTACAAGGCGCCGCCGTGGCTGGTGGTGGACGTGAACGGGGTGGGCTACGAGCTGGAGGCGCCGATGAGCACCTTCTACGACCTGCCCGAGCTCGGCCGCGAGGTCACCCTGTATACCCATTATTCGCAGAAGGAAGACAGCGTCTCGCTGTACGGCTTCCTGCGCGAGGGCGAGCGGCGCCTGTTCCGCGACGTGCAGAAGGTCAGTGGCATCGGCGCGAAGATCGCGCTGGCCGTGCTGTCCGGGGTGACCGTCGAGGAGTTCGCGCGCATGGTCCAGGCCGGTGACATCACCGCGTTGACCCGCATTCCGGGCATCGGCAAGAAGACCGCCGAGCGCATGGTGCTGGAACTGCGCGACCGCGCCGCCCAGTTCGGCGCGGGCGGGGCATTGCCCACCGGCAGTGGCCCGGCCCCGGCCGACCCGCTGTCCGACGCCACCGTGGCGCTGCAGCAGCTGGGCTACAAGCCGGCCGAAGCGGCGCGCATGGCGCGTGACGCCTTCAACGAGGGCGACGAAGTGGCCACCGTGATCCGCAAGGCGCTGCAGTCGGCACTGCGCTGAGCCGTCCTTCTTTTCCCCAACGAACCGCCTGAGCCCCGCCAGGAGTCCCATGTCCAGCAGTCAAACCCCGCACGCAGCCGCCCCCGGTGGCCACGGTCACGCCCCTCCCGCGGGAGGCATGGCGCTGATCATCGGTGCGATCGGCGTGGTCTTCGGCGATATCGGTACCAGCCCGCTGTACACCCTGAAGGAGGCGTTCTCGCCGCACTACGGGCTCAACAGCGACCATGACACCGTGCTGGGCGTGCTGTCGCTGGCGTTCTGGGCGCTGAACATCGTGGTCACGCTGAAGTACGTGACCATCATCATGCGCGCCGACAACGACGGCGAAGGCGGCATCATGGCGCTGATGGCGTTGACCCAGCGCACATTGCGCAACGGGTCGCGCTCGGCCTATGTGGTCGGCATCCTCGGCATTTTCGGCGCCTCGCTGTTCTTCGGCGACGGTGTGATCACCCCGGCGATCTCGGTGCTGGGTGCGGTTGAAGGCCTGGAGGTGGCCGCGCCCGGACTGCATGCCTTCATCGTGCCGATCACGGTGGTGGTACTGCTGATGGTGTTCGCCGCGCAGCGCTTCGGCACCGAGAAGATCGGCAAGGCGTTCGGCCCGATCACCTCGGTCTGGTTCATTTCGCTGGCCGCGATCGGCATCTACAACATTGTAGACGCGCCGGAAGTGCTCAAGGCCTTCAACCCGTGGTGGGCGATCCGCTTCTTCATGGAGCACAGCTGGCACGGCATCTTCATCCTGGGCGCGGTGGTGCTGGCGGTGACCGGTGGCGAGGCGCTGTACGCCGACATGGGCCACTTCGGCGCCAAGCCCATTCGCCACGCCTGGTATTTCTTCGTGCTGCCGTGCCTGGTGCTGAACTACCTGGGGCAGGGCGCACTGGTGCTCAACCACCCCGAGGCGCTGAAGAACCCGTTCTTCGAGGCGGTGCCGCCGTGGGCGCTGTACCCGATGATCATCCTGGCCACGATGGCGGCGGTGATCGCCTCGCAGTCGGTCATCACCGGTGCGTTCTCGGTCTCGCGCCAGGCCATGCAGCTGGGTTACATCCCGCGCATGCGCATCAAGCACACCTCGCACGACACCATCGGCCAGATCTACATCCCGGGCATCAACTGGGGCATCGCGGTCATGGTGATCGGCCTGGTGCTGGCCTTCCGCAGCTCGTCGAACCTGGCCGTGGCCTACGGCATCTCGGTATCGGCCACCATGCTGATCGATACCCTGCTGTTGGCGCTGGTGGCGCGTTCGCTGTGGCCGAAGGCGCGCAACTGGATCCTGCCGCTGTGCGTGGTGTTCTTCATCATCGACCTCGGCTTCGTCATCGCCAACGGCGCCAAGCTGCTGCAGGGCGCCTGGTTCCCGGTGGTGCTGGGCATCTTCCTGTTCACCATGATGCGCACCTGGCGCCGTGGCCGCGAGCTGCTGCGCGATGAAATACGCAAGGACGGCATCCGCCTGGATACCTTCCTGCCCGGCCTGATGCTGGCGCCGCCGGTGCGCGTGCCGGGCACCGCGGTGTTCCTCACCGCCGACCCGACCGTGGCTCCGCACGCGCTGATGCACAACCTCAAGCACAACAAGGTGCTGCACGAGCGCAACGTGTTCCTGCACGTGGAAACCCTGCCGATCCCGTATGCGATGGAAGGGCAGCGGCTGAAGATCGAATCGGTGGGCGATGAGTTCTACCGGGTCTACGTGCGCTTCGGCTTCATGGAGACCCCGGACGTGCCGCTGGCGCTGATGCGCTCGTGCGACCACGGTGGCATCTACTTCGACCCGATGGACACCACCTTCTTCGCCAGCCGCGAGACCATCGTCGCCACCGCCAACCGCGGCATGCCGATCTGGCGCGACAAGCTGTTCGCGCTGATGCATCGCAACGCCGCGCCGGCGACGGGGTTCTTCCGGATTCCGGGCAACAGATTGGTGGAACTGGGCGCCCAGGTGGAGATCTAGGGCCGCTTCCTTCCTCGATACCGCCATGCTTCCATCCACGCATGGCGTGGATCTACCGTGTCGACCAAGGTCGACACCCACCAAGAGCAGCCATGTCATTCCGACAGATCGCAGGAATCTGTCGAAGGCGGGGTGGGTCCGGTTGCGGGGGTGTGAGCGGCATGGATGCCGCGACCAAGCCCCCATGGATGGGTTTACGGCGTCCCCCGCAACCGGACCCACCCCGCCATCCCGCAGGAAACCGGCTTTTGAAGTTGACGTTGCCGTTAGCGGGTGCCGGGCGCAGCCCGGCCGAAACCCGTACTTTTGCCGCATAATCAGCACATGACCGACGACCGCATCATCGGCGCCGGCGCCACCCGCGAGGATGACGCCGCCGACGCCAGCATCCGCCCCAAGCGGCTAGCCGACTACCTCGGCCAGGTGCCGGTGCGCGAGCAGATGGAAATCTACATCCAGGCGGCCAAGGGTCGTGGCGACGCGCTGGACCACGTGCTGATCTTCGGGCCGCCCGGCCTGGGCAAGACTACCCTCAGCCACGTCATCGCCAACGAGCTGGGCGTGGCCCTGCGGGTCACCTCCGGCCCGGTGATCGAGAAGGCCGGTGACCTGGCCGCGCTGCTGACCAACCTGCAGCCGCACGATGTGCTGTTCATCGACGAGATCCATCGCCTGTCGCCGGTGGTGGAAGAAGTGCTGTACCCGGCCATGGAAGATTTCCAGATCGACATCATGATCGGCGAGGGCCCTGCGGCCCGTTCGATCAAGATCGACCTGCCGCCGTTCACTCTGATTGGCGCCACCACCCGCGCCGGCCTGCTGACCGCGCCGCTGCGCGACCGCTTCGGCATCGTCCAGCGCCTGGAGTTCTACAGCGTCGAAGAACTGACCCGGATCGTGCGCCGCTCGGCCAGCATCCTCGGCATCGATTGCACCGCCGATGGCGCTGGCGAGATCGCGCGCCGCGCGCGTGGCACGCCGCGTATCGCCAATCGCCTGCTGCGCCGCGTGCGCGACTATGCCCAGGTCAAGGCCGGCGGCCACATCGACGAGGCTGTCGCGCAGGCCGCGATGCAGATGCTGAAGGTCGATCCGGAGGGCTTCGACGAGCTCGATCGGCGGCTGCTGAAGACCATGGTCGATTACTTCGATGGTGGCCCGGTGGGCATCGAATCGCTGGCGGCGGCGCTGTCCGAGGAACGTGGCACGCTGGAAGACGTGGTCGAGCCGTACCTGATCCAGCAGGGCTTCCTGGTGCGCACCGCGCGCGGCCGCATGGCCACCCACAAGGCTTACCGGCACATGGGCCTGAAGCCGAAGAACCCGCCGCAGGACCTGTTCGCGGAGGTTCCCGATGTCGGTTGAGCCGCGATTCAGTTGGCCGACACGCATTTACTGGGAAGATACGGACGCTGGCGGGGTGGTCTACCACGCCCGCTACGTGGCCTTCATGGAACGGGCCCGGACCGAATGGATGCGTGCGCTGGGCTACGGCCAGGAGCGCATGCGCGCCGAGCACGGCATGGTCTTCGCAGTGCGCTCGATGCAGATGGATTTCATCAGGCCGGCACGGCTGGATGACACCCTGCAGGTGAGCGCCACGCTGGTCCAGCTGAAGAAGGCCAGCATGGTCTTCGACCAGCAGATCCTGCGCGACGGCGAGCTGCTGCTGTCGGCGCAGGTCCGCATCGCCGCACTGGAAGCGGCCAGTTTCCGCCCGCGCGGCATGGACGAATCCGTCCTTGCAGTGCTGCAACCCCACCTCCACCCCGAATCCGAACACTGAGGAACAACGGATGATCGCAACGCTCCTGGCCCTGCAGGCCACGGTCACCGAGGCACTGCCGGCCGACGTCAGCAACGCCGCGACACAGACCCTTGCCCAGGCCACCACCGGCGGCGGCATCAACTACCTCGAACTGATGGCCAAGGCCAGCCTGCCGGTGAAGATCATCGTGCTGCTGCTGCTGGTAGGCTCGTTCGTCAGCTGGGTGATCATTTTCCGCAAGGCCCGCGTGTTCAAGCAGGCCACCCGCGAAGCCGACGAGTTCGAGAACCGCTTCTGGTCCGGCGCCGACCTGGGCAAGCTGTACAGCTCGGCCACCGATCGCAGCCGCAACGTCGGCGGCCTGGAGGCGATCTTCGAAGCCGGTTTCCGCGAGTACACCCGCCTGCGCGACAAACGCCGGCTGGACGGCCGTGCGCAGCTGGAAGGCGCGCAGCGTGCCATGCGCACCACCTACACCCGCGAAGTGGACCAGCTCGAGCGCAACCTGGAACTGCTGGCCAACATCGGCTCGACCGCCCCGTACGTGGGCCTGGTCGGTACCGTGTTCGGCATCATGGTGACCATGCACGACATGATCAGCAG
This sequence comes from Stenotrophomonas maltophilia, assembly GCF_001274595.1. Lineage (GTDB taxonomy): Bacteria > Pseudomonadota > Gammaproteobacteria > Xanthomonadales > Xanthomonadaceae > Stenotrophomonas > Stenotrophomonas forensis. The sequence goes on along the minus strand of NZ_CP011010.1, from coordinate 3,697,047 downwards.
TGGCGCGCAGGCCGGCATCGCCGCCGTTGCGCCGGGCATCTCCGAAGCGCTCTTTGCCACCGCCATCGGCCTGTTCGTGGCGATTCCGGCGGTGTGGGCCTACAACCGCTTCACCACCCGCGTGGAGCGCATGTCGGTGCGGTTCGAGACCTTCGCCGAAGAGTTCAGCTCCATCCTGCAGCGCCAGAGCGCTGGCGACGAGTAAGCGCCTGACCCGGGAGTCCAAGCCATGTCCGCTGCCATCGGTCGCCGCAAGCGCCGCAAGCTGAAATCGGAAATCAACGTCGTTCCCTACATCGACGTCATGCTGGTGCTGCTGATCATCTTCATGGTCACCGCGCCGCTGCTCACCCTGAGCTTCGACGTCGACCTGCCGCAGTCCAACGCCAAGGCGCTGGAAAGCAAGCAGGACCCGGTGATCGTCTCGGTACGCCAGGACGGCCAGCTCAGCCTGAAGCTGCCCGACGCCAAGGAACCGGCCGCGGTGTCGGCCGAGGAACTGGAAGGCCGCCTGGCCGGCATCGCCGCCCAGGACAAGGGCGTGCGCGTGATCGTCGCCGCCGACCGTGCCGTGGCCTATGAAAAGGTCATCGCCGCGATGGATGTGATCAAGCGCGCCAAGGTAGACAAGGTAGGCCTGGCCACCGATGCACGCTGACGCCCTGCCACCTCCGCATCAGCGCGAACCCGGCTGGGGCCTGCCCCTGGCGCTGGCGGTGCTGGTGCATCTGCTGGTCGCGCTGATCTTCATCGGCGCCTGGCTGTGGTCGCCCGAGCGCAACACCGATGCCGCTGCCGGCGACCCGTCGGTCGAGGCCAGCCTGGCGCTGTCCGCGTCCGAAGCGTCCGCCGCGCGCCAGGCGCTGCGCCAGTCGGAGAAGCTGGAAGACCTGCCGCCGCCGGTCGCCGAACCGATCCCGGTGCCGGAAGACACCGTGCCGCCCCCGCAGCCGATTCCCGAGCCGCGCCCGCAGGACGCGCCGACACCGCAGCAGCAACAGGCGCAGGAGCGTGTCGCGCAGCCGGATACCAAGGACCAGGAAGCAGCCAACGCGCTGGCCATCTCGCAGGAGAAGGCCAAGCAGGAGCAGGAAGCCAAGCGCCGCCAGGAGCAGATCGACCTGACCGAACGCAAGCGCCAGGAAGAAGCGGAGCAGAAGCTGCGCCTGGCCAAGCAGCAGGAAGAAGACGCCAAGAAGAAGCTGGCCGACCAGGCGCGTCAGGCTGCGGACAAGGCCGAGGCCGAGAAGCAGAAGAAGATCGCCGAGATCCGTGCCAAGCGTGAGCAGGCCGAGAAGGAAGCCAAGCTGGCCGAGCAGAAACTGCGCCAGGTGGCTGCCGCGCGCAATGCCGCCGGTACGGCCGCTGCCGGTGCCAGTGGTGCGTCCCAGCCGGCGGCCGGTGGCGGTGGCAACAGCGATGACCTGACCGCCAAGTACGCTGCGGCCATCCAGGCCAAGGTGCGCGACACCTGGACGCGTCCGGACAGCGTGCCCCTGGGGCAGAAGTGCCAGGTGACGATCACCCAGATTCCGGGTGGCCAGGTGCTGCAGGCCAAGGTTGGCGCCAACTGCCCCTATGACGAGGCCGGCAAGCGCTCGATCGAGGCCGCCGTGCTCAATGCCCAGCCGCTGCCGTACCGGGGCTTCGAGTCGGTGTTCAACCGCACGCTCAACCTGACCTTCACTGCGCAGGATTGATCGAGCGGGGCAGGGCGGCCGTCCGGTCGCCGCTGGCCCCGGCCACCATCAAGGTGGCCGCGACGTTAACGGTGCGTGAGAGGACGGGCTGGAACTGACCCGGAATTCACGTACCCTTGGTTCATGATTGCGAAGCGGTTCACTTCCGCTTTGCTATCCCTCGTTCCGGTTTCCCCCTATTGAGCGCTCCATGAAAAAGATGCCTCGCTGGCTTGCCGTGTTTGCGGCCCTGTTGCTGCCTTTCGCTGCCGTCGCGCAGCAGAAGGGGCTGGATATCGACATCATCGGCGGCAATGCCTCCGCGCTGCCGATCACCATCGTGCCGATGCCCTACCAGGGTTCGGCGGCTGCGCCGCAGACCGACGTCGCCGGCGTGGTCCGCGCCGACCTCGAGCGCTCCGGCCAGTTCCGCACGCTGCCGGAAGCGCAGATCGTCGAAAAGCCGGTCCGCGGCGGTGACATCCAGTTCGCCACTTGGCGCGCGCTGAAGCAGAACTACATCGTGGTCGGCCGCGTGCTCGACGCCGGTGCCGGCGCCTACCGCGTCGAGTACGAACTGTTCGACGTGCCCAAGGGCGAGCGCCTGCTGGGCCTGGCGATGACCGCGCGCGGCAATGCCATGCGCGACGTCGCGCACCAGATGGCCGATGCCATCTACGAGAAGATCACCGGTGTGCGCGGCGCCTTCTGGACCCGCATCGCTTACGTGACCGCCAGCGGCAAGGGCGACGCCATGCGCTATGCGCTGATGGTGGCCGACTCCGATGGCTACAACCCGCAGACCATCGTGCGTTCGGCCGAGCCGCTGCTGTCGCCGTCGTGGAGCCCGGATGGCGGCAAGCTGGCCTACGTCAGCTTCGAGCGTGGCAACTCGGCGATCTACATCCAGAACATCGCCACCGGCGCACGCGAGCTGGTCACCAGCTTCCGCGGCATCAACAGCGCCCCGGCGTTCTCGCCGGACGGCCGCAAGCTGGCCCTGACCCTGTCGCGTTCGGGTAATCCGGAAATCTACGTGATGGACCTGGGTAGCAAGCAGCTGACCCAGCTGACCAACCACTTCGCCATCGACACCGAGCCGACCTGGGCACCGGACGGCAGCGCGGTGTACTTCACCTCCGACCGCGGCGGCCGTCCGCAGGTCTACAAGGTCGGTGCGGGCGGCGGCAGCGCCGAGCGCGTGACCTTCCAGGGCAACTACAACGCCAAGCCCACCGTGTCCTACGATGGCAAGAAGATCGCCGTCGCCCAGGGTTCGGGCAACAGCTACAAGATCGCGATGATGGACAGCTCGCTGGGTTCGCCCCGCTGGAGCACGCTGTCGCCGGGGTCGCTGGATGAATCTCCGAGCTTTGCGCCCAACGCAAGCATGGTGTTGTACGCCGCCCGCGAAGGTGGCCGTGGTGTGTTGTATGCCGTTTCGGCCGATGCGCGGGTCCGCCAGCGCCTGGTTCTGGCCGATGGTGATGTGCGCGAACCGGCATGGTCCCCATACCGTACCCAGCGCTAAAAGAGTGTTAATATTTTCGCTGTCTTGAACCCCTCATCGGCCTAGGAGCCACAAAGGTATCGCCATGAACAAGTCCACCCGCGTTCTGCTTGTTTCCCTGCTGTCTGTGGCCGTCCTGGCCGGTTGCTCGAAGAAGGTGAAGGAAGAGCCGGTAGCCCCGGTTGACACCGGCACCTCGACCACCACCCCGACCGGCCCGTCGACCTCCGGCCTGTACGGCCCGGGCGACCTGGACACCGACGCTTGCCTGCGCCAGCGCGTTGTCTACTTCGACCTGGACAAGGAAGACGTGAAGCCGGAATTCCAGGCCATCATGGCGTGCCACGCCAAGTACCTGCGTGACCGTCCGTCCTCGCGCATCACCCTGCAGGGCCACACCGACGAGCGCGGTTCGCGCGCGTACAACCAGGCCCTGGGCGAGCGTCGTGGCAACGGCGTCAACTCGGCCCTGCAGGCCAACGGTGGCTCGGCTTCGCAGCTGACCGTCGTGTCCTACGGTGAAGAGCGTCCGGTCTGCACCGAGTCGAACGAGTCCTGCTGGTCGCAGAACCGTCGCGTCGAAATCGTCTACACCGCGCAGTAATCCATGCGCATTGGCATCAAACTGATGCTGGTCGTTGCGGCAGCCCTCGTGGCTGCCGCACCGGCGCATGCACAGCGACAGAGCCTGGCCGACCGTGTCGGCGCGCTCGAGCAGCAGATGTACAACAACAGTGCCAACCAGGACCTGTTGAACCAGATCAATCAGCTGCGGCAGCAGGTCACCAGCCTGCAGGCCTCGATCGAGCAGTTGCAGCACGACAACGCCCAGCTCAAGCAGTCCGCCCAGGACCAGTACCTGGACCTGGACAGCCGCCTGAACCGGTTGGAAGGGGGCAACGCCGCCCCAGCCCTGCCGCCTGTTCCGGCGACTGCGCCGAAGGCCACTCCGGCCCCGGCAACCCCCGCAGCGGCGGCCACTTCCGAGCGGCCGCCTTCGGTCCATGGTGATGCCGGCAGCCTGGCCGCCACCGGCGACGAGCGCACCTCGTACAACGTGGCCTTCGAATCGCTGAAGGCCGGCAAGTACGACGATTCGGCGCAGCTGTTCCTGAGCTTCCTGCAGCTGTACCCGAACGGCGTCTACGCGCCGAACGCGCTGTACTGGCTGGGCGAGAGCTATTACGCCACCCGCAATTTCCCGATGGCCGAGACCCAGTTCCGTGAACTGCTCTCGCGCTATCCGACCCACGACAAGGCCGCTGGCGGCCTGCTCAAGGTCGGCCTCTCGCAGTATGGCGAGGGCAAGGTCGACCAGGCCCAGCAGACGCTGGAGACCGTCGTGGCGCAATACCCCGGCTCGGACGCCGCGCGCACCGCGCAGGACCGCCTGCAGTCGATCCGGCTGGGCAAGCAGATCCGCTGATCCGGCGTACAATACGTTCCCTGTAGAGCCGAGCCCCCGCTCGGCTGTTTGCGTTTCCGGCTGCCGTAACGCCGGCCGGGCTGCGTTCTCCCGGCTGGGCCATGCCGCCCGGTCGCTGCTGTAGAGCCGGGCCATGCTCGGCTGCTTTCGTTACCGGCCACGGTAGCCCCCCGCCACGTGCCCCACCAAGACGTACCCGCCATGACCGCCGTTATCCCGTCCAATGCCGTCGCCACCCCCAGCGACATCGTGCAGTCGCCGCTGCCACGCCTGAAGATCACCGAGATCTTCACCTCGCTGCAGGGCGAAGCCGATACCGCCGGCTGGCCGACCGTGTTCGTGCGCCTGACCGGCTGCCCACTGCGTTGCCAGTATTGCGACACCGCCTATGCCTTCCACGGCGGCACCTGGTGGGACATCGACGACATCGTGGCCGAGGTGCTGGCCCAGGGCGTGCGCCATGTCTGCGTGACCGGTGGCGAGCCGCTGGCGCAGAAGCGCTGCCTGGTGCTGCTGCAGAAGCTGTGCGATGCCGGCATGGACGTCTCGCTGGAAACCTCCGGCGCGCTGGACGTCAGTGCAGTGGATCCGCGCGTATCGCGCGTGGTCGACATCAAGACCCCGGGTTCGGCCGAAGTGGCGCGCAACCGCTGGGATAACCTGCCGCTGCTGACCGCGCGCGACCAGATCAAGTTCGTCATCTGCAGCCGCGAGGATTACGACTGGGCCAAGGCCCTGCTGGCCGAGCACGAGCTGGTCAAGCGTTGCACCGTGTTCTTCTCGCCCAGCAAGGGCGAGATCACCGCGCGCCAGCTGGCCGACTGGATCGTAGAAGACCGGCTGCCGGTGCGCTTCCAGATGCAGTTGCATAAAATCCTGTGGAACGACGAGCCGGGCCGATGAGCCCGGGCAGCGTTCCCTGATGTAGCTCCGGCGCGGGACAGCGTGCTGGCTTTCCCCTCCCAACCGGATGTTTTACCCATGAAGAAGGCAGTCGTGCTTCTCTCCGGCGGCATGGATTCAGCCGCCGTCATCGCCATGGCCCAGGAACAGGGCTTCGCCGTGCATGCCCTGAGCGTGCGCTATGGCCAGCGCCATACCTCCGAACTGGATGCCGCCGCGCGCGTGGCCAAGGCCCAGGGCGTGGTCGCGCACAAGACCGTGGACGTGGACCTGCGCAGCATCGGCGGCTCGGCGCTGACCGACGACATCGACGTGCCCGAGGCCGGCGGTACCGGCATCCCGGTCACCTACGTGCCGGCGCGCAACACCATCATGCTGTCGCTGGCCCTGGGCTGGGCCGAAGTGCTCGGCGCCAACGATATCTTCTGCGGCGTCAACGCCGTGGACTACTCCGGCTACCCGGACTGCCGCCCCGAGTTCGTGGCCGCGTTCCAGGCACTGGCCAACCTGGCCACCAAGTCGGGCGTGGAAGGTGCGGGCATCCAGGTGCACGCGCCGCTGCAGTTCCTCAGCAAGGGCCAGATCGTCAGCGAAGGCGTGCGCCTGGGCGTGGACTTCGGCCTGACCGTTTCCTGCTACAACGCCGACGCCAACGGCGCCGCCTGCGGCCACTGTGACGCCTGCCGCCTGCGCGCGCAGGGCTTCGCCGAAGCCGGCGTGGCCGACCCGACGCTGTACGCCTGAGATGATGGGGGCGATGCCCCCAATGGTGGGTGCCAACCTTGGTTGGCACGCTCCCTCGGTGGGTGCGAACCGTTGGTTCGCACTCCCTGACCCGCCGGGCACAGCCCAGCGTTACCGCTGCCGCAACCACCCCGACGCTTCAATAAACGCCCGCACCGCCCCCGCATCGGCGTAGTCCAACTCGATCATCCGCGCGATCGCCGCCTTCTCATCCGCCTGCTGCTGCATGTACTCCTGCGCGATGCGATACCCGGCGTAATAGCCCACATCACTCACCCCGAACGGGTTGCGGGCGCTGTTGTACAGCCAGTTATCCAGGGTATCGCCGTCCATCTCGGCGATGAAGCGCGTGCGGATCCCGGTCTCGCATCGCGCTGATGCGCCCGGCACGAACCGCACAACCGACGGGGCAGAGCCAGGCGATGTTGTCGGCGGCGAGCTGGGATGCGGTGGACGCTGTGTGGATCCAGCACGGGCAGGCCGGACGGAGCGTGCCGGCCCCTGGCCGGCGACCGCGGCACCCCCAGGCTTCGCGCGGCCCCTCAAAGTAGGGTAGAATGCCCACCCCGCCGAAAGGCTGGGGCAATGCAATGGGCCGTTAGCTCAGTCGGTAGAGCAGAAGACTTTTAATCTTTTGGTCGAAGGTTCGAATCCTTCACGGCCCACCATCGCACTCAATGATCTGCGTCATTCCCAAGGCACCGGCTTCCGGTGCTTTTTGCATTGGGTGCCTGCATGGCACCTGCAATATCAGCAGGCGTTGGCCCTTCCAATCACGTGCGCGTGGTTACCCTGATGGTGGCGCCGGACGAACCCCCTTGCCCGCGGTGAGGGAGGCAGCGTGGTTCGTCGGTGTGGCTGGACTCGATCGCCGTCATCATCTCGACAAGCCGTGTGGTCGGTTGCCGGGAGTGGCTCAACGGCAGGCCCTGACAGCACAAGTCCAGAGCATGGGCCAACCCGTCCGGTCTTCGCAGCCAATGCCATCGACGATGCCGGCGCGCTTCCGATGGTCTGTCCCTGTAGCAGCGGAATCTGTGGCTGTTCGGCATCATGGAGGCCGAACCGGGTCAGCGCTCCAACGCCCCTCATCCAGTTGGACTTCTTCGGCCGTCGACCCGCACCGGTCCCGACACCACCTTGGTGTAGGTGAAGTCCAGACGCTCGTTCGGAGTGGACGCGAACGCCGCGCCATGGAGGAACGCCACACTGAAGCTGTTCCTCACCGCAGGGCGGGCAGCAGGCACATAGGGCACCACCGTGCCGTCGCGGGCCCACGCGCAGGTGGCTGATCGGGATCGCGGCAAATTAACTGCAGGCCATTCTGCTACTTCTCCAGGTAGCTTGCGACCAGCCTGGTAGTTGTGCCGTTTCTGAACTCGATTCCAGCCGGCTCTACCGTGTACCGCGCACCAGACAGCTCACTCTGGAACGATGCCAGTCTTTCGGCCCCCGTCTCGGATCGACTGACAAACATGTAGGGAAGCGTCGAGCCGGGAGCGCGGCAATCGGCAGGCTTGTTTGTCGTCTTGAGCTGAATGCCGTCCTGCCCAGCGGTGCTCACCAGTTGGCCACAGATCACAGCCTGCGATGGCCCAAGAACCAGCAATGCTTCACGGCCAACGCGGGCCATGAACGTGTCTGTTGACTCTCCTTTGTTTGCAGTAGCGGTCCAAAGGTTCATTGTCATGCCGTGCCTGCTGGCGTACTCGACGCCCCCATTCAGATGGATCCACCGGTAGGCCTCCGCTGGGGGAACGGGAGGTCCGTGCTTCTGCGCAGGGGACTGAGCGAGCACAGGTAATGCCAGCATGAAAAGCGCAACAGAGGCTGCGAGGGTGCGCCTACTGTGGCTTGGCATTCTTGACCCTCGCCGCCTCGCGTTCCGCCGCCGCGTCGGCAGCTTCCTGTGCGGCCGTTGCTGCCGCATTCGCAGAACGTGCCGCCTCCGCTCTTGCCGCCTCGAGGTAGGTGAGCCGCTGCAGACTGGTTCTGCGTTCCAGTTCCATCGCTGCGGCGAAGCTCTCCGGATGCTTTGCAGCACAGGCCTCCTGCACCAGTTGCACGGCACGATCGGACAGCCCGGGCTGGATGTTGCCGAGCAGGCAGTCGGCGTACGGTACGGGCGCGGCCGGGCTGGCGGCCAGCGCGGCGATGAGCACTGCATTCAACATGCAAACCTCCTTGTAGGTTTCGAAGGGACTGGCGACCAGTCCACCCCAAGTATGGACCGGTCATGGGTGCAACGGCGGCTACGCCGGGCGGATATCCCGGCACACCAGTTCCGCCAGCCCGCGGCCGGCGAAGAACAACCCATCGATCACCCCTTCATCCAGATGGCGGTCGGGCGTGGCCATCGACCGGCAGCGTTCGGCGGCGTGCAGCATTTCCGCCACGGTCAGCATGCCAACGGCGGCGCGCTCCGCGCGTGCCATCGCCTGTTCCCGCCCGGGCGGCAGATCGGCTTCCGGCCAGGGCAGGCCGTCGGCGCCGTCGCCATCGCGGATGCGCTTGAGGCACCCCCAGAACGTGCTGAGATCCGGCGCGGGGTTGTCGTCGTCATTGACGCTGTCGGGGGGCAGTAGGGCGCTTGGGCGGACGTCGGGTCATCTCGGATTCCTCGGCTCTTGGGCAGTAGCGCCACCGTGCAGGACGGGTAGCGGACGGTGCATGGCTGCAAGCCCGGAGACATCACGCAGTAACCGACGGGTCCGAAAACCCCCACGCACCGCCCGCCATAAAGGCCGACGGATCACCCGCCGGCACGGTCCGGAGACGGTGCCGACGGATGAGCGCAAACAACAGCGTGAATGTCATTACGGGCTTGCAGGCCCGGTGCCACCCGTTGTCGGTGGCGCTGCATAGTGGTTACGCCCGCGCGCGGATTTCAATCTGAAATGTGGGAAAAAATTCCTGCCAACCGCAGCGCGACACTATTGTCACAGAGGGCTCCGATGCAGCGAGCGACAGGGCGCGACGTATCTGTTCTGCTGGCCTGGCGAATCGCGTTGTGGAATGGCGCAAACCACGTCGGATAACGCATTTGCTGTGAACCGGCGCGTGTAAAGCTGGCTGCACTTCCATGCTCCGTAGCAGCGGCGCGAGCGCGTCACGCGGCAAAATTACGGTGCGAACGCGACATATCCGTGCAGGCTCCCTGTAGAGCCGAGCCATGCTCGGCTGCGGTTCGCGTGGGGTGCCGAGCCGAGCGTGGGATCGGCTCCACATTGATTCATCCGTGCAGGGCGTGGATCTACGCATCTGGCAGGGGTGTTGAGCGTGCCGAAGCCGCCAATCCCTGTGGCGGGGCGCTATGCTCGGCCTCTTTCCCAGGATGGGTTTTCCCCATGCGCCTCATCGTGCTGCCGCTGTTGTTGTCCGCCATCTCCGCCACACCCTTGATGGCGGTCGAGCCAGCGCTGTCCGCACAATCAACTGCCGCTACACCACTGGTCATCGGCGAGACCTTCACCGTACAGTCGAAGGCGCTGGGCGAAACCCGTCGCATCAACGTATATCGCCCGCAGCCGTGGGGCCTGGACCCGAAGACGCCGCTGCCGGTGCTCTACATGCCCGATGGTGGTATCGGCGAGGACTTCCTGCATGTGGCCGGGCTGGTGCAGGTATTGAGCGGCAACGGCAGCATGCGTCCGTTCCTGCTGGTCGGCATCGAGAACACCGAGCGCCGCCGCGACATGACCGGCCCCAGCAAGGATCCGCAGGACCAGAAGATCGCGCCGCGCATCGGTGGCTCGGCGGCTTACCGCACGTTCCTGCGCGATGAACTGATGCCGCAGGTGCGCCAGCGCTACCCGACCACCGACGAGCGCGCGCTGATCGGCGAATCGCTGGCCGGCCTGTTCGTGGTCGAGACGCTGCTGCAGGAACCGACGCTGTTCAACAGCTACATCGCGCTGGACCCCAGCCTGTGGTGGAACCGCGGCGCGATGCTGGCCGGTGCAGCCAAGCAGCTGCCGGCAGTGACGCGTGCGCAGCCTCGCTTGTTCCTGGCCAGCAGCGGGCAGCCGGAGCTGGCAGCCTCTGCCGCGCAGCTGGCAACGCTGCTGGAACAGGCCTCGCCGTCGCCGCTGGTGAAGTACCTGCCGCTGCCGGAGGAAACCCACGCCACGATCTATCATCCGGCCGCATTGCAGGCACTGCGCACGCTGTTCCCCACACCACCGCCGGCCTCGCCCTGACCGCACTGGCACCGCGTTGCCCGCCATGCAAGGATGCGGCAGCGGCGCCATCCGGTGCGCCGCCCGCAACGGGAGCGTGTGGATGCAGCGTGTGCGTGGATGGAGTGTGGCGGCCTGCCTGGCCGTGAGTGGCTGTGCGATGTCGGTGGCACCGCCGGCAACGCAGAGTGAAGCGAAGGAAAGTGCGGTCACCGCTGCGCCGGGCGTGGTGTTGCCGGATACCGAAGCGCTGCGCGTGCACGATCCGGTCGGCCGCGATTATCCGGTCTGGGTGGCGTTGCCGGCCGACTACGCCGCGCATCCGGAGAAGCACTACCCGGTGCTGTACGTGACCGACGCGCTGTACAGCTTCCCGCTGGTGCGCAGCGTGCGCAACATGGTCGGGCAGAAGGGCGTCAACATCGAGGATTTCATCCTGGTCGGGCTGCCGCCGCAGGAAGGCCTGACGTCCAAGCAGAGCCGCTCGCGGGACTATACGCCCAGCGATCCGGCGCGTACCGATCCGCGTGACTACAGCGATGACGTCAGCTATGGCGGCGCCGCGCATTACCGCGATTTCCTCGCCGAGCGCGTGCTGCCGATGATCGATGCGCGCTACCGTACCGATCCGGCACGGCGCGCCTATGCGGGCCATTCCTACGGCGGCCTGTTCGGTGCCTACGTGCTGACCACGCGTCCGGACATGTTCCGTACCTACATCCTGTCCAGCCCGTCGCTGTGGTTCGACGATCATCGGGTGCCGCGCCTGCAGGCCGAGGCCAAGGCGCCCTCGCAGCCGACCACGGTGGTGCTGTCGATCGGCAGCTTCGAAACGGTCAAGCCGGAACCGCGCTACTTCACCCGCAACGACATGCTGCGCCACAACGCCGACTTCGCCGAACAGCTGCGCCGCAGCGGGCGTTCGCTGAAGGTGGAGAACATGGTGATCGACGACGAGGACCACTTCACGGTCTACCCGGACATGATCACCCGCGCGCTGCTGAGGGTGTTTCCGGGTACCGGGCCGTACAGCAGCGGTTGATGGCGGGTGCCATCCACGCATGGCGTGATACTGGCGGTTGATGGGCGGTTGCAGCCACGCCGATGAGACGCGGAATCAGTAGATCCACGCCATGCGTGGATGAATGCCTCAGGCCGCCTGTGCATCCGGCCCGGTCAGCACGCCCACGTCGGCGTGCCGGAAGCACAGCCGGATGGCATCGAGCAGTTCGCTCATGTTGTAGGGCTTGGGCAGGAAATGGATGCCGTCGCGCAGCTGCGGCAGCACCTCATGCTGGTCCATGCCCGAGGTGACCAGGATCGGCAGCTGTGGATGCAGGCTGCGTACCCGGTTGGCTGCTTCAATGCCGCTGATCGGGCCCAGGTTGACGTCGGTGAACAGCAGGTCGAAGCGCTCACCGGCGGCCAGCAGGCCAAGCGCCGCTTCGGCCGAGCTGACGCCCACCACGTGGCAGGCCTGGCTTTCCAGCGCCAGCCGGCTCAGTTCGCGGGTTTCCTCCGCGTCCTCGATCAGCAGGACGCGAGGCTCAACGTGGCGCTTGGACAGCAACATGACGCGACAACTCCGGACAGCAACGGTGAAAAGGCGCGCAAGTATGCGCAAGCCGGTAGTGATACCGGCGTGCACGGCAGGCTAAGTGGGCGTTACAGGCGTGTCGGGCGGCGACGACGCCTGTGCCAGGCCAGCGCGGCCACCGCCAGCAGGGCCGTGCCGATGCGCAGGCTGGTGGCCTGCCAGCCCAATGCGATGGCGTCATCGAGGCTGAACACATTCCAGGCCAGGTTCATCGAAACGTGCAGCACCAGGCCGCACCACAGGGTGTCGCCGTCGAGGTGGTCGAGCCAGGCGAAGATGAAGCCACCGAAGGCGATCACCGCACCGATGAACAGCGCGGTGCCACCGCCCTCGAAACCGCCGAAGCCGAGCCAGTGCACCCAGCCGAACAGCAGCGCCTGCGGCAGTGCGAGCAGGGGCCACGGGCCGCGCACGATCTTCACCAGCAGGATGAAACCCAGGCCGCGGAACAGCATCTCTTCGGCCACGGGGAACAGTACCGCGAGCATCGCTGCGTCCAGGACGGTCAGTGCGGTGTTAGGTGTGCCCAGCAGGGCCAGGCCGAGCCAGCAGGGCAGGCTGGCCAGCAGCACGCACAGCGGTCCGCTCCAGCCGTTGCCGTGCAGCCCGAGACTGGCGAACAGGCCCACGCCGCGGGGGCGCAGCAGCGCGGCCAGCAACAGCGCCAGCAGTACGGCCAGTGCATTGTCGAGCAGGCTACCGCCATAGGGGATGGGCAGCGCAGGAATCGGTGCACCGATGGCCGCGGCGATATCGCGCAGGTTCAGGCCAAGGCCAACGCCCAGCAGCACCAGCAACAGGCGCACCGGATTGGGCAGGCGGGACAGCATGGTCATGCGCGCACTCCCTGCGGGACAAGGCCGCAGTGTCGGGCCGGCCGCTTCCGCCGGCACGCGCCGGAAGTCCCTGTGCCATCGGTCATGTGTTGCCGCACAGTCATCGCAGGGCAGGTACAGTCGATGCCAGACCGACAGGAGCAATGCCCATGCTGTGCCCCGTATGCACGACCCAGACCCTGCAGATGGCCGAACGCCATGGCATCGAGATCGACTACTGCCCGGGTTGCCGTGGCGTGTGGCTGGACCGTGGCGAGCTGGACAAGATCATCGAGCGCGCCGGAGCGGCGGTGCCGCCACCTGCACCTGCGCAGCAGCAGCCGGCGTCCACGCCGCCGCCGGTGATGCACCGTGACACCCGCCATCTCGGCCAGCGCTACGAAGACAATCGTGGCCAGCAGCATGGGCACGGCTACAAGAAAAAGAAGAAGGACAGCTTCCTGTCCGAACTGTTCGATTTCTGAGCAGTTCGCTCTTCGTAGAGTCGAGCTTGCTCGACTGCTCCGCTCTTCGTAGAGTCGAGCTTGCTCGACTGGCTGTTCCGACAGTAGTCGAGCAAGCTCGACTCTACGGGGCCGTGATCACGGCCGGCGCAGGATGAACTCGCGGTCGTGGGTCTCGCCGACGATAAATTCATACTCGCCCACCTTGCTGCAGCCATAGCGTGCGTAGAAGCGCTGCGCGCCGAAGTTCTCTTCCCACACGCCCACCCACAGGGGGCGGCGCTGGGGGTGGTCCAGCCACGCCATGAACGCGTCCATCAGGCGCGCGCCATGACCGCCGTTCTGGTAGTCGGCCAGGATGTAGAAACGCTTCAGTTCAATGTCGCCCTCGCGTGCCTCGGCATGCGGCAGGGTGTTGGCACCCGCTGCCAGGTAGCCGACCACGTTGTCGCCATCCATCAGCAGCCAGACCGCACTGCGTGGGTCGGACAGCTCGGCGCGCTGCGGTTCGCTGCTGTAGTGCGCCTGCAGGAAATCGCGCAGTTCCTGCGGCGGGTACGAGTCACCCCAAGTCTCGTTGTAGGTGGTGATGGCGATGGCCGACAGCGCTTCGACATCGGACAGGGTGGCGCGGCGGATCTGCAACGACATGGTGGGGCCTGCATTGGAACGTGGCGCAGTGTAGCCGGCCCCGGCGCCTGCCGGGGCTGGCGGTTGCTCACACTCCGCTGCTCAGAACCACATGCGCACGCCGGCCACCCAGCGCGTGTCGCGCGCGTGGTCACCGGCGTAATCGGCGGTGTCGCCAAACGTGCGTTCGTGGCTGATGCCGATGTACGGCGCGAAGCGGCGGTTGAACTCGTAGCGCAGGCGCAGGCCGGCTTCCACCTTGTTCAGGCCGCGGCCGATGCCGTACTCCGGTTCGTCCTTGGCCGCCACGGTGGCTTCCAGCAACGGCTGCAGGATCAGGCGATTGGTCAGCAGCACGTCGTACTCGACTTCGGCCTTGGCCAGTACCTGGCCGCCGGAACCCATGTACAGCGTGGCCGAGCTTTCGAACTTGTAAGGGGCCAGGCCCTGGATGCCGAGCGCGGCCCAGGTACGCGAATCGGCCGGCCGGAAGTCCTGGCGCACGCCGATCAGCACGTCCCACCAGGGCGACACACTGCGGCCGTATAGGGCTTCCAGCGATGACGACTCGGTGCGGCCACGGCTGCGTTCGCCATCGGTGCGCAGCCACAGGCGGTTGATGTTGCCGCCGATCCAACCGGTCGCCTCCCAGGCTTGGCCGTTGCTGCTCTTGCCATCCCAGTGTTCAAGACGGTCGATCAGCAGCAGGCTGTTGATCTCCGGCGCATGTTCCATCGCGCCATGTGCGATCGGTGGAAAGGCGGCGGCGCGGTCGGCGTCGGTCGGGACCGGGATCGGCTCGCGTGGCTCGGTCGGTGCAGGCGATCCGTGGCCCATCGCGGCGTGGTCCATCGAGGAATGATCCATCGAGGAATGATCCATCGTCGCCGGCTGCGTCGTACCGTGATCCATCTTCGAGTGATCCATCTTCGAATGATCGACCTGCTCGGCTGGCGTTGTCGTGGCTTTCGCAGGCGCGTCCATCGCGGCCATGTCATGGCCGGCATGCGACTGCGCGAACACCGGAAGTGCAGTCGCCAGGCCCAGGGCCAGCAGGCTGGGGGAAAGCAGTGTGCGGCTCATTCTTCGATCCTCACTTCGCGCATCATGCCTGCTTCCATGTGGTACAGCAGGTGGCAGTGGTAAGCCCAGCGACCGAGTGCGTCGGCGCGCACGCGATAGCTGCGGCGGGTGCCCGGCGGCATGTCGATGGTGTGCTTGCGCACCTGGAATTGGCCCTGTGCGTCTTCCAGGTCGCTCCACACGCCGTGCAGGTGGATCGGGTGCTGCATCATGGTGTCGTTGACCAGCACGATGCGCATGCGTTCGCCGTAGTTCAGCCGCAGCGGCTCGGCGCTGGCGAACGGGATGCCATCGAACGACCAGGAGAATTTCTCCATGTGGCCGGTCAGGTGCAGCTCGATCTCGCGGCCCGGTTCACGCCCATCCGGGTCCTCGAACAGGCTGCGCATCGCTCCGTAGGTCAACACCTGGCGGCCGTTGTCGCGCAGGCCGATACCCGGGTCGTCCAGTTTGGGTTCGGTGGCTGAGCTCTGCATGTCCACCAGCGGGTTGTTGCGTTCGCTGGCCGGGTGCTTCGGTGCCTTGCTGGCGGCATCGCTGCCACCGCCATGTGCGCCGTGGCCCATGCTGGCACCGCAGCCGCCTTCCATGCTTTTCATCGCGGCCATGTCGTGGCCAGCGTGGCCGCCCATGTCATGCCCTGCCATGTCGTGCCCCATGTCGGACATCGTCAGCAACGGGCGCGGGTCGCGCGCCGGAATCGGTGCCTGCAGGCCATGCCGCACCGCCAGCGTGCCGGCGGCAAAGCCGGTGCGGCCCATGTCCTGGCAGAAAAGGGTGAACGCATCCTGGCCAGTGGGCTCCACCAGTACGTCATAGGTCTCGGCCGGTGCGATGCGGAACTCGTCGATGCTGACCGGATGGATGTACTGGCCGTCGGCGGCGACCACGGTCATCTTCAGCCCGGGGATGCGCACGTCGAAGTAGGTCATCGAGGCGCCGTTGATGAAGCGCAGCAGTACCTTCTCGCCGCTGCGGAACAGCCCGGTCCAGTTGCCGGCCGGCGCGGTACCGTTCATCAGGTAGGTGTAGGTGTGCGCGTTGATGTCGGAGATGTCGGTCGGGGTCATTCGCATCCGCCCCCACATGCCACGGTCGGACAGTGCGGCCGACCAGCCGTCGCGTTTCACGTCGCGCAGGAAGTCCGGCAGCGTGCGCTTGTAGTAGTTGTCGTGCTCGGCGAGCTTCTTCATGCGCCGGAACAACGCACCCGGGTCCATGTCGGTCCAGTCCGACAGCAGGATCACGTGCTCGCGGTCGTGGTGGTACGGTGCCGGCTCGGCCGGGTCGATGATCAGCGCGCCGTACAGGCCGGCCTGCTCCTGGAACATCGAGTGGCTGTGGTACCAGTAGGTGCCCGACTGCTTGAGGTCGAAATGATAGTGGTAGGTCTCGCCGGGACCGATGCCGTTGAAGCTCAGGCCGGGCACGCCGTCCATGTTGGCCGGCAGCAGGATGCCGTGCCAGTGGATCGAGGTCGGGTGGCGCTGCAGCGTGTTGCGCACGAACAGGTCCACGCTCTGGCCTTCGCGCCAGCGCAGGATCGGTGCCGGCAGCGAGCCGTTGACGGTGATCGCCGGGCGGGTGCGGCCGGTGAAGTTGGCCAGCGATTCGCCGATGGACAGCTCGACGCGGGTGTCGCTGAGCACGGCGGGGGCGCCGGCCAGGCGCGGCGTGGACGTGGCGGCGGCGAGCGCGCGCTGCGGCACGCCGACGGCGGCAATGCCGGCGACGACGCCACCGGCGGCCAGGCCCTGCACGAACAGGCGGCGCGACGGCATGGGCACAGCGCCCGGGCCGGGGGGAATGCGGGTATTCATGGTGGTGACTCCAGACACGGATAGATGCCGGCAAACAGCCGGCTCTGGTGCGCAGCGCGCACGGTACGCGTGGAATCAGCCGATGGGAGGACGCGAGATCGGCGGCAGTGGCGGCGCCGGGCGGCCATTGGCCGGCATCGGTTGCGGTGCCAGCGACAATGCCGGGCCGGCCAGGTACGGCAGGGGTTGCACCACCAGCAACGGGTGCTGCGCGCAGCTGCGCACGCAGTCCTTGATCTGGCAATGGGCGTCGTGGGCGGGGGCCTTGGCCTGCGGAGCCTGTTCGGCCTGCATGCCGGCGTGGTGGTGGCAGTCGGCCTCGCCGTCTTCGGCGGCCACGGCATGGGCCATCCGGCCCATTTCCTCGTGACCACTGGCCATGGCCGCGTTCAGCCCGTTGAGCAACAGGCTGAGCATGAGCACGACACGGAGCAGGGTCGAGGCCAGGGACATGGACGTCAATTTAGCCGCAAGCGGGCGCGGATGCACTTCCGGCTGAACAGCCGGTTCAAGGTTGGAGCAGCACCAGGGTGGGATTTGTAGCGTCGAGCTTGCTCGACTGCTCCTGGCGTGGAATCAACAGCAGTCGAGCAAGCTCGACTCTACAAACGGGATCACCATTACCCTTCCTCGCGCACGATCTCCACCAGGCGCGGGCCGTAGCGGCTGAGCTTGGTGCCGCCGATGCCGCCGACCCGGGCCAGTTCATCCAGGCTGGTCGGGCGCTGCTCGGCGATGTTGCGCAGGGTGCTGTCGTGGAAGATCACGAAGGCCGGCACGTTCTGTTCACGCGCCAGTTCGGCGCGCAGGCCGCGCAGGGCGTTGAACAGGGCAAGGTCCTGCGGCAGCACCGACAGGCCGGTGCGCTGCGCGCTGCGTTCGCGGCCGCTGCTGGTGCTGGCGGCATCGCGGCGCATGCTGATCTGGCGGCGGCCGGTCAGTACGGCGCGGCTGGCATCGGTCAGGCGCAGGCCGCCGTGGCCTTCGCTGTCCACTTCCAGCAGGCTGGCGGCCACCAACTGGCGGAACACGCTGCGCCAGGTGCGCGCATCCAGGTCGCGGCCGATCGCATAGGTGCTCAGCTTGTCGTGACCCTGCTGCTTGACCTTCTCGTTCTCGCTGCCGCGCAGGATGTCGATCAGGTGGCCGACACCAAAGCGCTGGCCGCTGCGGTAGACGCAGCTCAACGCCTTCTGCGCGGGGACGGTGGCATCCCAGGCGGCCGGCGGGGTCAGGCAGTTGTCGCAGTTGCCGCAGGGCTGCGGGTAGGTCTCGCCGAAACCGGCCAGCAGCACCTGGCGGCGGCACTGCATGGATTCACAGTAGCCCAGCAGGTGGTCAAGCTTGGAGCGCTCCAGTTGCTTGCGCTCCTCGCTGGCCTCGGACTGCTCGATCATCTGCTTGAGCAGCACCACGTCGCCCAGGCCATAGCACAGCCAGGCCTCGGCGGCCTCGCCATCGCGGCCGGCGCGGCCGGTTTCCTGGTAATAGCCTTCCATCGACTTGGGCAGGTCGGTATGCGCCACGAAGCGCACGTCCGGCTTGTCGATGCCCATGCCGAAAGCGATGGTGGCGCACATCACGATGCCGTCTTCGCGCAGGAAGCGGCGCTGGTTGTTGGCACGCACCTCCGGCGGCAGGCCGGCGTGGTAGGGCAGCGCATTGAAGCCCTGGCCGCAGAGGAATTCGGCGGTCTCTTCAACCTTGCGCCGTGACATGCAGTAGACGATGCCGGCCTCGCTGCGATGGCCGCGCAGGAAATCGGTCAGCTGCTTGCGGGCGTTGTCCTTCTGCACCACGGTGTAGCGGATGTTGGGGCGGTCGAACGAGCTGACGAAGTGGCGGGCCTCGGCCAGGTCCAGGCGCTCGGCGATCTCGCGCTGGGTGGGCGGGTCGG
Source organism: Stenotrophomonas maltophilia (assembly GCF_001274595.1). Lineage (GTDB taxonomy): Bacteria > Pseudomonadota > Gammaproteobacteria > Xanthomonadales > Xanthomonadaceae > Stenotrophomonas > Stenotrophomonas forensis. The sequence goes on along the minus strand of NZ_CP011010.1, from coordinate 3,678,301 downwards.
CGGTGGCGGTCAGCGCGATGCGCGGAATGTCCGGCCAGCGCTCGTGCAGGACGGTGAGCTGGCGGTATTCGGGGCGGAAATCGTGGCCCCACTGCGACACGCAGTGCGCTTCGTCGATGGCGAACAGCGCGATGTGGCTGCGCGACAGCAGCGACAGGAAGCGGCCGGTCAGCAGGCGCTCGGGCGCGACATAGAGCATGTCCAGCTCGCCGGCCAGCAGTTCGCGCTCGACGCGACCGGCGGTTTCGGCGTCCAGGGTCGAATTCAGGTACTCGGCGCGCACGCCCAGCTGGCGCAGGGCCTCGACCTGGTCCTGCATCAGCGCGATGAGCGGCGAGATGACGATGCCGCAACCGTCACGCAGCAGGGCCGGCACCTGGTAGCACAGCGACTTGCCGCCGCCGGTGGGCATCAGCACCAGGGCATCGTGACCGGCAGCCACGTGCTCCACGATGTCCTGCTGCGGACCACGGAAATCGTCGTAACCAAAGACGCGTTGGAGCAGGTCGTGCGCGGGACGGGAAGCCATCCGGGTAGTTTACCCCGGCGGGGGGGGCTCGGCAGGGCTGCGCCCTGCACCTGCTCCAGGCCAGATCAACGTCAAAGGCAACAGCTGGCTCTGGGGTGTCTGCTGGTTGGGCGGGGCGGTGTGGGCTTGCAGGACACGCGGTAAACCCGTCCCTGGGGGCTCGATGGCGCCATCCATGGCGCCAACGGTCCTGCAAGCCCACACCGCCCCACCCCCGACAGTTCCCCGCGCCTGTTGGTAGGTGTCGACCTTGGTCGACACATCTTTCAGATATCGACAAACGAAATGGGGTCAGAGCCGTTTTCCTGCGGAAAACGGCTCTGACCCCAGGCTTTGCCGACAGATCGCGGGAAACTGTCGAAGGCGGGGTGGGGCCGGTGGCAGGGGTGTCCGCGGCATGGATGCCGCGGCCAAGCCCCCATGGACGGGTTTACGGCGTCCCCTGCCACCGGACCCACCCCGCCTACCCACAGGAAGCCAGCTTTTGCTGTTGCTGTTGCCGGCCAGCGGCCGGCACTACCGCGGGTGCAGGGCACAGCCCTGCCGAGCCCCCCAAACCCTTACTGGAGCAGGGAACGCAGCATCCAGGCGTACTTCTCGTGGGTCTGCAGGCGCTGGGTCATCAGATCCTCGGTCGGAGCATCGTCACCCTTGGCCGCCACGTCCAGCACTTCACGAGCCGTACGGCAGACCGCTTCGTTGGCGACCACCAACTGGCGTACCATTTCACGCCAGTCCGCACTGTCGGTCAGGCCCGGTTCCTCAGCGATCGAGGTCAGCGCAGCAAATTCCCGGTAGGAGCCCGGGGCATTGAAGCCCAGCGCGCGGATGCGCTCGGCCACGTCGTCCAGTGCTGCCCACTGCTCGGTGTACTGCGTCTCGAACATGGTGTGCAGCGAGTTGAACATCGACCCGGTCACGTTCCAGTGGAAGTTGTGCGTCTTCAGGTAGAGCGTGAACGCATCGGCCTGGAAGCGCGACAGACCGTCGGCGATCTTCTTGCGGTCGCCCTGGGTGATCCCGATATCGATGTTCGGTGCCGACGGTGCCGCCGCTGCAAGCTTCTGCTTGCCGGTCTTGGCCTTGGTCGTGCTCTTGGTCTTCGCCATGGGGTTCCTCCTTGTGGAATCGTTGGCCTTCACAATAAACCGGTCGTGATGACTGGTCGCTTTCAAAGTTTTGAACGAACCGATTGATGAACTCTATCGATAAAAATCCATCGCCCCGCCTGCGCCAACAGCGTGCCGCCATCGACGGCGCCATGAGCCGCGACCGGGGCCGTCTGCTGGGAATGCTCTCGCGTTGCCAGGCCAAGCCACAGGATGCGGCGTTGGCCGCCACCTTCGAGCAGGCCTTGCAGGCATCGGTGCAGCGCCGGCAGATGCGGGCGCAACAGCAGCCATCCATTACTCTGGACCCGCAGCTGCCGATTGCGCGTGAAGCCGACGCGATCATCGAGCTGATCCGCGACCACCAGGTGGTGGTGATTGCCGGCGAAACCGGTTCGGGCAAGACCACCCAGCTGCCGAAACTGTGCCTGGCCGCGGGCCGTGGCCAGGCTGGCATGATCGGCTGCACCCAGCCGCGACGGATTGCCGCACGTGCGGTGGCCAGCCGCGTGGCGCAGGAACTGCAGAGCGAACTGGGCCAGCTGGTCGGCTTCCAGGTGCGCTTCAACGACAAGGTCAGCGACGACAGCCGCATCAAGTTCATGACCGACGGCATCCTGCTGGCGGAGATCGCCAGTGACCGCTGGTTGTCGAACTACGACACGATCATCGTTGACGAAGCGCACGAACGCAGCCTCAACATCGACTTCCTGCTGGGCTACCTGAAGCAACTGCTGCGCAAGCGCCCGGACCTGAAGCTGATCGTGACCTCGGCCACCATCGACACCGGTCGTTTCGCCGAGCATTTCAACAATGCGCCGGTGATCAGTGTCGAGGGCCGCACCTTCCCGGTGGAAGTGCGTTACCGCGCGCTGGAAGGCGAGGGCGAAGACCAGGGCGAGCGCACCGTCAACGATGCCATCGTGTCGGCCATCGACGAGATCACCCGCCTGGATGCGCGCGGCGACGTGCTGATCTTCCTGCCTGGCGAACGTGAGATCCGCGACGCGCACCAGTCGCTGGAGCGCCGCAAGTACCGAAGTACCGAAGTGCTGCCGCTGTACGCGCGGCTGTCCAACCAGGACCAGGACCGGGTGTTCAACCCCGGCCCGAACCGGCGCATCGTGCTGGCCACCAATGTGGCCGAAACCTCGCTGACGGTGCCGCGCATCCGCTACGTGGTCGACCCCGGTTTCGCCCGCGTCAAACGCTACAGCCCGCGCAACAAGCTGGATCGCCTGCATATCGAGCCGATCTCGCAGGCAAGCGCCAACCAGCGCAAGGGCCGTTGCGGTCGTATCGCCGAGGGCATCTGCTATCGCCTATACGCCGAAGCTGATTTCCAGGCGCGGCCGGAGTTCACCGATCCGGAAATCCGCCGCTCCAGCCTGGCCGGGGTGATCCTGCGCATGCTGCAGCTGGGCCTGGGCCGCATCGAGGACTTCCCGTTCCTGGAAGCACCCGATGAGCGTGCGGTGGCCGATGGCTGGCAGCAGCTGACCGAGCTGGGCGCGATCGATGCCGAGCGGCGCATGACCACCGTCGGCAAGCAGATGGCACGCCTGCCGGTGGACGTGAAGCTGGCGCGCATGCTGGTGGCCGCACAGGCCGCCGGTTGCCTGCGGCCGATGCTGGTGATCGCCTCGTTCCTGGGCATCCAGGACCCGCGTGAACGCCCGCCGGAAGCCCGTGGCGCGGCCGACAGCGCGCATGCGCAGTTTGCCGATGGCCGCTCCGAATTCGTCGGCGTGCTGCGGCTGTGGGATGCCTATCGGCAGGCCCATGAAGACCTGACCCAATCCAAGCTGCGCGACTGGTGCGGCCGTCATTTCCTCGGTTTCCTGCGCATGCGCGAGTGGCGCGAGCTGCATCGCCAGCTGCGCCTGCTGTGCGAGGAACTGGGCTGGAAGGAAGAGGCTGCCGAGGCGTCGATGGCGCCGCTGCTGGCCGGCAGTAGTGCGCCGGCGCCGGCGCGTGATGACGCGGCAGCGGTGAAGGCCACCCGTGGCCAGCTGCACCGTGCAGCGCGGCTGGCCCGCGAGGGCAAGGCCGAAGCCGCACCGGCACCCGTGGCCGTGCGTGCGCAGAAGGAACAGGCGCCGGCTGGCGGTGGTTTCAGCGAGCGCGTGCGTGCCACCGCCTATCAGACCCTGCACCGCGCACTGGTGGCGGGCCTGCCGACGCAGATCGGCCACCGCACCGAGAAGGGCGATTTCCAGGCCCCACGCCAGCGCCGCTTCCTGCCGTTCCCGGGCTCGGCGCTGTCCAAGCGGCCGCCGCCGTGGCTGCTGGCGGCCAACCTGCTGGACACGCAGAAGGTGTGGGGCATGACCCTGGCCGCAATCGAGCCGGACTGGGTGATCGCCGAACTGCCGCACCTGCTGCTGCGCAAGCACTTCGATCCGCACTGGTCGCGTGCGCAGGGCCAGGTGCTGGCGTCCGAGCAGATCAGCCTGTTCGGCCTGGTGCTAGCGCCAAAGAAGCCGGTGCACTACGGCCGCATTGAGCCGGGCGAGGCGCACGACATCTTCGTGCGGCAGGCGCTGGTGACCGGCGAAATCAACACCCGTGCCAGCTTCGTGGCCGACAACCAGAAGGTGCTGGAGGTCGCGCGCGAGGAAGAGGCCAAGCTGCGCCGCGCCGGCATCGTTGCCGACGAGGACTGGCAGGCGCGCTGGTACCTGGACCGGGTGCCGCCGCAGATCCACTCGGCGGCGGGTCTGGATACCTGGTGGAAGGGGCTGGCGCCGGAGCAGCGCAAGACGCTGCACTGGTCGCTGGTCGACCTGCTGCCCGGCGAAGGCAGTGAACAGGAGCGCTACCCGAAGTACCTGGCACTGGGCCAGGCGCGGTTGCCGCTGCATTACCGCTTCGAACCGGGCGCCGACGATGACGGCGTGACCCTGGACGTACCGCTGCACCTGCTCAACGCGCTGGACCCGGTGCAGCTGGGCTGGCTGGCGCCGGGCTTCGTGGTGGACAAGGCCTCGGCGCTGATCCGCAGCCTGCCCAAGGCGATGCGCCGCAACTATGTGCCGGCGCCGGACTTCGGCCGCGCGTTCTTCGAGGCGTTCCCGCAGCCCAGCGCCGATGCCATCACCGGTGAGCTGGCACGCTTCCTGTCACGCGCGACCGGTGCCACGGTGACCGCGCTCGATTTCGAGCCCGGTGCGATCGAACCGCACCTGCACATGAACCTGCGCCTGCGCGACGAGCATGGCAAGGTGCTGGCCACGTCGCGTGACCTCGATGCGCTGCGCGCGAAATTCGGTGGTCGTGCCGGCGATGCCTTCGCGGCGCGCGCCGGGCGCGAGATGGCGGCCGATGGCCTGCGCACGTTCCCGGCCACGCCGATTCCGCTGCAGGTTCCCGGCGAAGCGGGTGTGCCGGCCTATCCGGCATTGCTCGACGAAGGTGACAGCGTGGCGCTGCGCATCTTTGCCGATCGGCAGCAGGCGCAGGAAGCCCACCCGCTGGGCGTGCGCCGCCTGCTGGAAATCGCCCTGGCCGAGAAGGTCAAGCAGGCACGCAAGCAGCTGCCGGTGGGTGCCAAGACCGGCCTGCTGTACGCGGCCATCGAATCGCAGGAGCGCCTGCGCGGCGATCTGGTCGATGCGGCGATGAATGCCGTTCTGGCCGAAGGCCTGGAGGACATCCGCGATGCGGCGGTCTTCGAGCAGCGTCGCGACCACGCGGCCAAGGCGCTGTTCGGTGAGGCGATGTCGCGGCTGAAGTTGGCCGAGACCATCCTGGCGCTGGTGGCCGAGCTGAAGCCGATGCTGGAGGCGCCATTGATGGGCTGGGCGCGCGGCAACCTGGATGACATGGAAGCGCAGCTGGCCGGACTGATCCACCCCGGCTTCCTGCGCGATACGCCGGCCGACGCGCTGGCGCAGTATCCGCGCTACCTGAAGGCGATGATCCTGCGCACCGAGCGGGCCAAGCGCGATCCGCCGCGCGACCAGGCACGCATGCTGGAGCTGCATCCGTTCCTGGACGCACTGCGCGATGGCGAGGCACAGGGCCTGCGTGAACGCCCGCAATGGCAGGCACTGCGCTGGGACCTGGAGGAACTGCGGGTGTCACTGTTCGCGCAGGAGCTGGGCGCGCGCACCGGCATCTCGGCGAAGAAGCTGGCGCAGCGGGTAACCGCACTGCGCCAGGCGTGAGTCCGATCCTGTAGAGCCGAGCCGGTGCTCGGCTCTACCTCCAGGACGCGCCGTTACTTGGTGCGGCGGACCTTGGGCTGGGTGTTCACACCGTCAACCTTCATGTACCAGACGCCCATCACCCCGGGCTTGATGCTCACCTGGGGTGACGACTTGCGCACGCCGGCCAGGGTCGTGGCATCGGTCTGTTCCCATTCCTGGCCGTTGTCCAGCACGTAGATGCGGCCCTTGCCGAAGCCACGGAACTCGCCCTGCAGCACGCCGGTGATTGGCTCGTTGCTGCCGAAATCGAAGAAGCCCCGGTTCTTCACGATCACTTCCTGGCGTCCTTCCTCGCGTGCCTCCTCGCGGACGGCGGCCACGGCCTGGGTGGTGGCCGCCTCGACCTTGCCCTGCAGCCAGCGGTTGAGCGTGGCCAGTTCCGCCGCATCCAGCTTGTCCAGCCCGGCGGCCTTGAACTCGGCGGGCGACATCTGCTGCTGCAGGTCGCCTTCCACCACGCGCTGGGCCAGCGCAGGCGCCGATACGGCCAGCAACAGCGCGGCGCAAGCGAGCACTCGTGGACGGAAGTGTGGAACGATCGAGGGCATGGCGGGACTCTCCTGGGTTTGCCCGCGAGTGTAGCGGCATGTCCTCATGCCAGGCGATGGTGGCCGCGGCGATTGTCCCTGAACGGCGCCGGCGCTAGTGTAGGGGCCTCTGTCTTGCCTGCTCGATGCTGTGAACCGCGCTTCCGTCCCCGGCCTGGATGCCTTGTTGAACCGTCCCTCGGCAGCGGTGCTGCCCGCTCCGCTGCGCCAGGCCCTGCGCGGGCACTGGGATGCCCCGGAGTGCGACCACCAGATGCGCGCCAGCTGGTCGGTGCTGGGTGACACCCTTGATGCGCTGTCGATGCTTTCAGCCGACGAAGGCGCAGTGGTCGCGGCCCTGCTGTTCGACCTTCCCGGGTTGCGTGCCCACCTGGACGCGTTGCCGCTGGGCAACCACAAGGCAGCGGTGATCGGCCTGCTCGACGGCCAGGACGCTGCTGACCCGGTATGGGCGCTGCATGCCGGTCGCGAGGCCGGGCGCAACAGTGAAGGGCTGCGCCGCCTGCTGCTGGCGATCATCCGCGACCTGCGCGTGGTGCCGATCCTGCTGGCCCGGCAACTGGCGCGGATGCGCGCGGCCGACAAGCTGGATGACGAACAGCGCCGCGCGCTGGCCCAGCTCACCCGCGACATCCATGCACCGCTGGCCAACCGGCTGGGCATCTGGCAGCTGAAGTGGGAGCTGGAGGACCTGGCCTTCCGCCACCTGGAACCGGAAACCTACCGGCGCATCGCCCGTGAGGTGGACGAGACCCGCATCGCGCGCGAGCGCTACGTCGAGAACGTCAAGAAGGTGCTGTCGCGCGAACTGGTCGCGCAGGGCATCAAGGCCGAGGTCAGTGGCCGCCCGAAGCACATCTACAGCATCTGGCGGAAGATGCAGAAGAAGCGGCTGGCGTTCGACCAGCTGTACGACATCCGCGCGGTGCGGGTGATGGTCGACGATGTCGCCGCCTGCTATGCCGCGCTGGGCGTGGTGCATGCACTGTGGGCGCCGGTGCCGAGCGAATTCGATGATTACATCGCCCGTCCCAAGGCCAACGACTACCGCTCGCTGCATACCGCCGTGGTCGGCCCGGAAGGGCGCACCATCGAAGTGCAGATCCGCACCCACGAGATGCATTCGCAGGCCGAACTGGGCGTGGCCGCGCACTGGAAGTACAAGGAAGGCGGCAAGGGCGCGGAGAAGGCCTTCGACCGCAAGATCACCTGGATGCGGCAGCTGCTGGAGCAGGCGCAGGACGGGCAGGGCAACGAACTGGCCGGGGCGCTCGACGCCGAGCTGACCGAGGACCGGGTCTATGCGCTGAGCCCGAAGGACGAGGTGCTGGACCTGCCGCAGGGTGCAACGCCGCTCGATTTCGCCTACCAGGTGCACACCATGGTCGGGCACCGGTGCCGTGGCGCCAAGGTCAATGGCCGCATCGTGCCGCTGACTTACCGCCTGCGCAGCGGCGACCGCGTCGAGATCCTGACCGGCAAGGAGGCCGACCCGCGCCGCGACTGGCTGATGCCGGCCAATGGTTTCCTGGCCAGCAACCGTTCCCGCGAGAAGGTGCGCAGCTGGTTCCACAAGCTGGACCGTGCGCGCAACGTGCAGGCCGGTCGCGAACTGCTCGAGCGCGAGCTGAAGCGGCTGGGCCTGCAGCATTCGGATCTGGCAGTGGCGGCGAAGAAATTCCACGCCGACAGTGTCGATGACCTCTACATCCAGGTGGCGCTGGGCGATACCGGGCCGAACCAGGTCAGCCGCGCCCTGCTGGAAGCCGAGCGCGCGGCCAGCCAGCCGGCAGCCGCGCCGGCGTTGCCGCGCCCGACCGCGCGCCGGGAGAACCTGGGCAAGTCCAAGTTCACCGTGCAGGGCGTGGGCAACCTGCTGGTGCAGCTGGCGCGCTGCTGCCAGCCGGTGGCAGGCGAGCCGATCGTCGGCTACCTCACCCGTAGCCGTGGTGTCACCGTGCATCGGGCAGACTGCGCGGCGCTGGCCCGCCTGGCTGCCACCAGCCCGCAGCGGATCCTGCCGGTGGAATGGGGCCAGGCCGGTGGCGGCTACGAAGTGGACGTGGTGGTCACGGCGGTCGATCGCCGCTGGCTGCTGAAGGACATCACCAACCTGATCGCACAGGAAGACGCCTACGTGCTCGATATCCACAGTGACAACGTGCGCAACAGTGGCCGTGCCCATCTGCGCCTGCGGTTGAAGGTGAGCGACTACGGCCAGCTGTCGACCCTGCTGGGCAAGCTGGACGCGCTGCCGGGCGTGAGCGAGGCACGTCGCCTCGGCTGAGCTTCACGCTGCCCCGGCTACCCTGCACGCATGGAACGCGAGCCTCCGCATCGCCCGCATGGCGCTGAACATCCTGCGCTGGACCGCGTCCGCCGCGAAGGCCGCTGGTGGTGGCTGCAAGCACGCCACGCGCGCCGGGTCTGGCGCTGGGCGCTGGTCGCGGCGCTGGCCGTGTTCGTGCTGCTGGTGCTGCTGCGCAAGCCGCTGGCCGACTGGTTCTGGGATGAGCCGCAGATCGAACAGTTGCTGGCCGAGGGTGACCGCGCACTCGCCGCGGGCCGGTTGAGCGCGGCCGATGGCAGTGGCGCACGCGAGCGCTACCAGGCGGTGCTGGCACTGGACGGTGATCGCCCGCAGGCGCGCGAAGGCCTGGCCCGAACCGCTGCGGCGGCACTGCAGCAGGCACGCGACAGGCTGCAGAACAACGATCTCGACGGTAGCGCACAGGCACTGGCGTTGGCCCGCGAGCTGCAGGTGCCGCAGAGCGAAGCCGAAGCGGTTGCCCGCCAGCTGCAGGCGCGACGCAACGCGGGGGCCGGCATCGGCGCGCTGCTGGCACAAGCGCGCAATGCCTTTGCGGCCGGGCGGCTTGATGATGGCGACAGCAGTGCATTGCCGCTGTTCCAGCGCATCCTGGCAGTGCAGCCGGACAATCTGCCGGCGCTGGAAGGGCGCGAGGATGCCCTGAGCGATCTGTTGCAGCAGGCACGCACGCTGGCCGGGCGAGGGGAGCTGGCCGAGGCGGCTGTGATCGTGCAGCGCGCCCGCCAGTTCGATGCCGGCCATGCCGACCTGCCGGCCAGCCAGGAGGCGCTGGCACGTGCCGTGGACCTGCGCCTGCGGCAGGCGCAGCGCGCGTTGCAGCGCCAGCAACTGGAAAATGCGGCGAAGGGCTTCCTGGCCGTGCTGGCCGTGGCGCCGGAGGATCCCACGGCCCAGCGTGGCCGCGAGCAGGTGCTGCAGGCCGTGCTGGCGCGCAGCCAGAGCCAGGCCGACGATTTCCAGTTCGACGCAGCACAGCGTGATGCAGCGCTGGCCGAGGCGCTGGGCGCGTCGGCCGCGGCGCGCCAGCAGCTGGCGCAGCGCCTGCAACGTGCGCAGCAGGCACAGCGGTCGCTGCAACAGCCGGCGGCCAGCAACGCGCAACGCGAACGGCAGTTGCGCGAGCTGCTGCGCAGGATCGAGCGCGCCGAGCGCGCCGGGCAGTGGATCAGTCCACCGGGACACAGCGCGTTCGACGCGCTGCGTGAAGCGCAGGCCCTGGCGCCGCGCGATTCCCGGGTGAAAGCGGCCGCCGCGCGCCTGCTGCCCGCCAGCCGTGCCTGCTTCGATGACAACCTGCGGCAGAACCGGGTGCAGGCCGCCGGCGCCTGCCTGCAGGCCTGGCAGACCCTGTCGCCCACTGCGAACGGCCTGCCTGCTGCCCGCCAGCGCCTGGCACAGCGCTGGCTTGCGATCGGCAGCGAACGCCTGGGCAATGGTGATGTCGCCTTCGCCGAACGCGCCCTGCAGCAGGCCGCCGAGCTCGGTGCGGGCGCGTCCAGCAGCGAGTATCAACAGCTGCGGCAGCGCCTTCGCGATATCGGTGTGCCCTCGCCCTGAGCCCGCCGTTGCCGGCGGGGTCGTTATAGTAGCCAGCCCCCGCTGCCCGCCCATGGAGTGCCGATGACCGTCCTTGTTTCCGGAGCCACCAGCCAGATCGGCCGGTTCCTGTTGCCGCGCCTGCTGCAGGTGCATGGCCAGGTGCAGGCGGTGAGCCGGCGGCCGCAACCGGCGCAGGACGGAGTGCACTGGCTGTGCGGGGATCTGGCCAGCGCGCTGGACAGCGTGCCGTCTGCCGAGTGGCAGGCGATTGCCAGTTTCGGGCCGCTGGAAGGGTTGGCGCAGTGGTTGTCGCGGCAGGCCCGCGCGCCGGCTCCACGGGTCATCGCCACCAGCTCGATGAGTGTGCTGAGCAAGCAGGATTCGGACCAGGCCGACGAGCAGGACGTGGTGGCGATGCTGCAGCGGGGCGAACAGGGCCTCATCGAGCAGGCCGAGCGCCTGGGCATGGCGTGGACGATCCTGCGGCCGACCCTGATCTATGGCGCCGGCATCGACCGCAGCATCACCCCGATCGTGCAGCGCGCGCTGCGCCTGCGCCTGTTCCCGATTCCGCGGGCCGAGGGCCTGCGCCAACCCGTGCATGCCGACGATATCGCCCGCGCGGTGGTGGCCTGCATCACCACCGGTGCGGCGTCGGCGCGGGTGCTGGAGATCGGCGGCGGTGAACGCCTGCCGTATCACGCGATGTTCCGCCGCGTGCACGCCAGCCTGGCGCAACCGACCTTGCCGCTTCCACTGCCGGGCTTTGCATTGCGTGGCCTGGCGGCGGTGCTGCCGCGCGCGCGCGGCCCGGTATCACGCCTGCAGCAGGACCTGGTCGCCGACAACGGTCCGCTGCTGGCGCTGCTGGGTGTACACCCGCGGCCGTTCAGGCCGGAGGCGGACATGTGGCAGCCGATGAGTGCCGCACAGGCGCTGCAGCGGATCGCAGCGCATCCCGGCAACCACTGACGGTGCAGATCCGCCCCCCGGCGGAGGCTCTGCTACCATCCTCGGCCTTGTTCCCCGCGAGTACGTTCCATGCCTGACGCGCCATCCGGATCGGCCCCCGCCGAGCGCATTGGCGTCGCGCTGTGCACCTACAACGGTGCACGCTACCTGCAGGCGCAGTTGGACAGCATCCTCGACCAGGATCTTCCGGTGAGCGAAGTGGTGATCGGCGATGATGGTTCCAGCGACCAGACGTTGCCGTTGCTGAAGGCCTTCGAGGTGCGCGCGCGGGCGCTGGGCATCCGGGTCGAGATCGTCCGGCACCCACGCAACCTCGGTTATGTCCGCAACTTCGCCGACGCGCTGCAGCGCTGCCAGGCCGACATCCTGTTCCTGAGCGATCAGGACGATGTCTGGCATCCGGGAAGGGTGCGCCGCTACGTGCAGCGCTTCCGCGCTGATCCGGGCCTGTTGCTGGTGCACAGCGATGCACGGCTGGTGGATGCGCAGGGCGCGCCGCTGGGCCAGCGGCTGCTGGAGGTGCTGGTGGTGCATCCGGCCGAAGTCGAACTGGAACGCTCGGGCCGTGCGATCGATGCCATTCTGCTGCGCAACTTCGTCACCGGCGCGACCTGTGCGCTGCGTCGTTCGCTGCTGGAGGGGGCGCTGCCGGTGCCGCCGGGCTGGAGCCACGACGAATGGCTGGCGGTGCACGCGTCGCTGCGTGGAGGGCTGGACATGCTGGCCGAGCCCACCATCGATTACCGGCAGCATGGCAACAACCAGATTGGCGCCAGCCGCCGCGGTTTCCTGCAGCGGCTGCGGCATCTCGATCTGTTCGACGGGAAGGCGCGGCAGCGTACCGCGGGGCGCCTGCTGGCCCTGGATGCCCTGCTGGTGCAGCGCGGCGTCCGCGTTGCACCTGAACGCTTCCAGGGTCTTTCCGCGCTGGCCTGGCGCATGGCCTGGTCGCGTCTGCAACTGTATCGCCGGGCGGGCGTGCAGGCGCGCTGGATCGCTCACGACGCGCCGCGGCTGTTCGCACGCTTGGCCAATGTGTGCCTGGCCGGGGCAGGCTGGCGCGGCGTCCGCGCGGCGTTGGCGGGGGCGGCCGCGGGCTGGCGGGAGCCTCGCGCTGCTTGAACTGCAGTGAAACCGCAGGCCACCGCCCGCCAGCCACCACGGCGCCTGCGTTAGACTCGCCAGACCCTATCTGCCCGCAGCCCCAGTGCCCCGACGCTACGATTCCGACGACAACGACGATTTCGACGACGACCAGCAGGACGACAGCCCGCTGTGGCGGCGTCGCCTGATCACCTGGAGCATGGCTGCGGTCGCGTTGGGATTGGGTTTCCTGATTCCCTACACGCTGTACCTGAACCAGCAGGTGACCCAGCGTTTCGGTGAACTGCGCTGGCAGATCCCGACGCGGGTGTATGCGCGCCCGCTGGTGCTCACGCCCGGCAAGGCGATGGATGCGGCCACCCTGAAGACCGAGCTGGCCGCGTCGGCCTACCGCGATGACGGGCAGGGCAAGGAGCCGGCCACCTATGCGGTGAACGGTGGGCGCTTCGTCATCTCCAGCCGCGGCTACAACGACGTCGACGGCCGGGTCGCCCCGCGCCGGGTGGAGCTGTCGCTGGCCGATGGCGGCGTGGCCTCGCTGCGTGATGCCGATAACCGCAAGGCGCTGAAGGCCGCGCGGCTGGATCCGGCGCGCATCGCCACCCTGTACGGCCAGAAGCAGGAAGAACGCCGCCTGATCCGCATGGACGAGGCGCCGGACCTGCTGGTGACCGGCCTGCAGGCGGTGGAGGACAAGGATTTCAACCGTCACCACGGTATCGATCTGTCCGGCATCGCGCGCGCGGTATGGGTGACCATCCGCTCCGGTGGCCAGAGCCGCCAGGGCGCGTCCACGCTGACCCAGCAGCTGGCCCGCAGCGGCCTGCTCGGCATCGGCAAGGAACAGACGGTCACCCGCAAGTTCAACGAAGTGCTGTACGCGCTGATCATGGAAGCGCGTTACGACAAGCGCACCATCTTCGAGGCCTACCTCAACCAGGTGTACCTGGGCCAGCGTGGCAGCCAGGCCATCCACGGCATGTCCTCCGGTGCCGAGTTCTGGTTCGGCCGCGACCTGTCGTCGCTGGAAACCGAGCAGATCGCGCTGCTGATCGGCCTGGTCAAGGGCCCGTCCTTCTACGACCCGCGGCGCAACCCGGAACGCGCGCTGGATCGCCGCAACTTCGTGCTGGGCAAGCTGCACGAAGCCACGTTGATCGACGATGCCGAGTACCAGCGCGCGTTGAAGGCGCCGCTGGGCGTTCCGAAGACGCCGGGCCTGGTGGCGGCCAACCGCTTCCCGGCCTACGTCGACCTGGTCCGCCGCCAGCTGGGCCATGACTATCCGGAGTCGGCGCTGCAGGGCGCCGGCCTGAGCGTGATGACCGGCATGTCGCCGTCCGCGCAGGCCTACGCCGAAGGCGCGGTGACCCGTACCATCAAGTCGCTGGAAAGCAAGCGACGCCCCGAACTCCAGGCCGGCATGGTGCTCACCGATGTGCACAACGGTGATGTGCTGGCGGTGATCGGCAGCCGCGAGGTTTCCGAGGTCGGCTTCAACCGCGCGATCGAGGCGCAGCGTCCGGTGGGTTCGCTGCTCAAGCCGTTCGTGTACCTGCTGGCGCTGGCACAGCCGGACCGCTACTCGCTGGCCAGCTGGGTGGACGATTCCCCGGTGACCGTGCAGCTCGGCCGCGGCCGCAACTGGAACCCCGGCAACGCGGACAACCGCAGCCACGGTACGGTGCGCCTGATCGATGCGCTGGCCCATTCCTACAACCAGGCCACCGTGCGCGTCGGCATGCAGGTCGGTCCCGAGCGCGTGACCCAGCTGATTCACGTACTGGCCGGCATCAAGGCCGAGGCGAATCCGGCGGTGATCCTCGGCTCGACCGACCAGAGCCCGTACGCGATGGCGCAGCTGTACCAGTTCCTCGCGTCCGGCGGCGAGATCCAGCCGTTGCACGCGGTGCGTGGCGTGCTCGATCCGCAGGGCAAGCTGCTCAAGCGCTATGACAAGACGCCGGCGCCGGCACAAGAGGGCGACTCGATCGCCGCCAACCTGATCAGCGTCGGGCTGCAGCAGGTGGTCGCCAGTGGTACCGCGCAGCGCCTCAACGCCGACGGCCTGGGCCGGCTGCAGCCGGCCGGCAAGACCGGTACCACCAATGATGGCCGTGACAGCTGGTACGCCGGTTACACCGGCGATCATCTGGCGGTGATCTGGATCGGCAATGACCAGAACGAACAGGCGGGCCTGTACGGCGCTACCGGTGCAATGAGGGTGTGGTCCGGCATTTTCCAGCGCCTGCCAAGTGCGCCGCTGCGCGTCAGCAACAAGGGCCTGGACTGGCAGTCGGTGGCGCCCACCGGCATCAACAGTACCGATGAAGGCTGCCCTGGCGCGCGTCGCTTCCCGTTCGTGGTGGGCTACGCGCCGGCCTATGCACCGTGCGCGCCGGCAGTATCGCCGGACGGGCAGGGTGGAACCGAGGGCGAAGGCGGTGGCTGGCGCAGCTGGTTCGGCCTGGACCGCAAGCCGGACGCCCCTGCGGAACCCGCCGCGGCCCCCGCGGCTGCTACTCCTCCTCCAAGCCGATGATGCCGATGAACTTGCGATCCCTGCTGCAGCCCCTGGCCCTGACCGGCCTCAGCCTGGCCTTGGCCGCGTGCGTGAGCAGCGCACCGCCGGTGGCCAAGCCGCCGGTTGATACCACCACGCCGGCGCAGCGCCTGGCCGCCGTGGACGCAGCCGCCGGCCCGGACGACAAGGAGCTGTCGGTGCAGCCGCTGCGCGATTCGCAGGTTGAAGATCTGCGGGTGACCGCGCAGGCGCAGCGACAGGCCAATGATCTGGTCGCCGCGGCCAGCAGCCTGGACCATGCGCTGGAGATCGTGGCGGGTGACCCGGCGGTGCTGCAGGAACGTGCCGAGCTGGCGCTGCTGCAGGGCCAGTGGGCGCAGGCGGAGACATTCGCACGCAAGGCGATCGATCTGGGTTCGAAGACGGGGCCGCTATGCCGCCGGCACTGGGCGACGATCGAGCAGTCGCGCCTGGCGCGCGGCGAGAAGGAGAATGCGGTGTCGGCGCATGCGCAGCTGGAAGGCTGCACCGTGCCGGGGATCAAGCGGTACTGAGCTGTTCCCCTCCATCGGGCGCTGCCCCCTCTGCGGCGCACGCTCGCACTGATGGAGGGTTGTGATGGGCCGGGTGGGTAGGGCGTGCAGGACACGCCGTGAACCCATCCATGGGGGCTCGATGGCGCCATCCATGGCGCCAACGGTCCTGCACGCCCCACCCACCCGGCCCGCCATACATCGCGCGGGCCGCAGGCAAGAACAAAATCAAAATCAAAAGCGGGTCGCGCGCTCGCTGCCATTTCCTTTCTTCTTTCCCCGTTACTCCCACCGCTTCTGAACCACCAGTCGAGCAAGCTCGACTCTACGAAGTGCGTCCCTCCGTCACGGGGAAACTGTCGAAGGCGGGGGACTGCGGGTTTGCGGGGTGTCCGCGGCATGGATGCCGCGGCCAAGCCCCCAGGGATGGGTTTACGGCGTCCCCGCAAACCCGCAGTCCCCTGCCAGCCCTCAGTACAACCCAGAGCCATGAACAAACGCTGTTGCCGTTGCCGCTGCTGGTGCTCTGGCCTGAAACGGGTGCCGGGCAGCGCCCGGCCGGGTATCCTTTCCTTCTGATGTCCGACCTTGTCCATGCCAGCCGCGAAGCCCTCAGCGACGGCGGCGCGCTCGCCTCGCACCTGGACGCCTTCGTCCCGCGTCCGGCCCAGCTGCGCCTGACCGAAGCCATCGCCGATGCGCTGCAGCAGCGCGATCTGCTGCTGGCCGAGGCCGGTACCGGCACCGGCAAGACCTTCGCCTACCTGGTGCCGGTACTGCTGTCCGGGCTGCGTACCATCATCTCCACCGGTACCCGCGCGCTGCAGGACCAGCTCTACCACCGCGATCTTCCTCGCGTGCGCCAGGCGCTCGGCGTCGGCCTGCGCAGCGCGCTGCTGAAGGGGCGTGCGAACTACCTGTGCCGCTATCGCCTGCAGCAGGCGCGTGGCGAGCCACGATTCTCCAGCCCGGAACAGGCGGCGCAGTTCCAGCGCATCCTGGCCTGGTCCGGTCGCTCCGAGTTCGGTGACATCGCCGAGCTCGACGGGTTGGCCGACGACTCACCACTGCTGCCGATGGTCACCTCCACCGTCGACAACTGCCTGGGCACCGACTGCCCGTTCTGGGACGACTGCTTCGTGGTGCGTGCGCGGCAACGTGCGCAGGCGGCCGACGTGGTGGTGGTCAACCATCACCTGCTGCTGGCGGACCTGGCATTGAAACAGGATGGCTTCGGCGAACTGCTGCCGGGGGCGCAGGCGTTCGTCATCGACGAGGCGCATCAGTTGCCCGAGTTGGCCGCGCAGTTCTTCGGCGAGGGGTTCGGCATGCGCCCGTGGCAGGAGCTCGGCCGCGACTGCCTGGCCGAAGCGCGAGGCGTGGGCGGTGCGCAGTCGGCCCTGCAGGAGCCGGTCGACCAGTTGCAGCAGGCGCTGCTGGCGTTGCGTACAGCGATGGAGGGCCTGCCATCGCGCGGCACGCAGTGGCGCGCACTGGCAATGCCACAGGTGCGCGACGGCTTCGATACGGTGATGGCGGGGCTGGTGACGCTGGAGCAGGCACTGCAACCACTGCGCGAAGCTGCCGCTGGCCTGGATGCCTGCCATGCGCGGGCGCGCGAAGCGGTCTCGCGGCTCAGCCGCTGGCTGGGCGATGATGAGCCCAGCCTGGATTTCGACACCGACCCTGCGGACGTGGCGGGTGCTGCCGATGTGCTCTGGTACGAGCTCACCCCGCGTGGTTTCCGCTGCCAGCGCACGCCCATGGATGTGTCCGGGCCGCTGCGCGAGCACCGTGAACGCAGCCGGGCGGCATGGATCTTCACCTCCGCTACGCTGACCGTAGGCGGTGGCTTTGATCACATCGCCACGCGGCTGGGCCTGGACGATCCGCACACCCTGGTCCAGCCGAGTCCGTTCAACTGGCCCGAGCAGGCGTTGTGCTACCTGCCCGAAGGCCTGCCCGATCCGGCCGCGCGTGGCTTCGGCACCGCGTTGATCCAGACCCTGCGGCCGGTGCTGCAGGCGTCGCAGGGCAGGGCATTCCTGCTGTTCGCGTCGCATCGCGCCCTGCGCGAGGCCGCCGAAGCGCTGCGCGACGGGCCGTGGCCGTTGTTCGTGCAGGGCGAGGCGCCGCGCGCGACGTTGCTGCAGCGCTTCCGCGAATCGGGCAATGGCGTGCTGCTCGGCTCGGCCAGTTTCCGCGAGGGCGTGGACGTGGTCGGCGAAGCGTTGAGCGTGGTGATGATCGACAAGCTGCCCTTCGCCGCTCCGGACGACCCGGTGTACGAGGCACGGCTGGAGGCGATCCGCAGCCAGGGCGGCAACCCGTTCCGCGACGAGCAGCTGCCGCAGGCGGTGATCGCGTTGAAGCAGGGTGTCGGCCGCCTGATCCGCAGCGAGAGCGACCGCGGGGTGCTGGTGCTGTGCGACCCGCGCCTGCTTAATCGCGGCTATGGCCGGGTCTTCCTCGATTCGCTGCCGCCGTTCCGCCGTACCCGCAGCCTGGCCGATGTGCAGGCCTTCTTTACGCCACAATGGGCACCCGTGGCCGATGATGCCGTTCCGGCCACCGCTGCGGCGGGCCCGGATCTGGCGCCCGGCGCCACGTTCCCCCTGTTCTGACCTGATCCGATGAAACTGCTCGCCTTTGAAACCGCCACCGAAGCCTGTTCCGTTGCCCTGCATGTCGATGGGCAGGTGCTGGAACGTTTCGAGATCGCCCCGCGCCGGCATGCCGAACTGAGCCTGCCGTGGGCGGAGGCGCTGCTGGCCGAAGCCGGCATCAGCCGCCGCCAGCTGGACGGTATCGCGCTCAGCCGCGGCCCCGGTGCGTTCACCGGCGTGCGCCTGGCCATCGCCATTGCCCAGGGCATCGCGCTGGCGCTGGACCGCCCGCTGCTGCCGGTGTCGACGCTGCGGGTGCTGGCGCTGCGTGCGCCGGCGGAAGAAACACAGATCCTGTCGGCAATCGATGCGCGGATGGGCGAACTGTACGTCGCGCGCTTCGAACGCGTGGACGGCCTGCCGGTTGCATGCGATGCCGAGCGCGTGTGCGCACCGGCTGCGGTGGCGTTGCCGGAAGGGCTGTCGGCCTACGGCGTCGGTACCGGGTTCGGCGCGACCGAAGGCGCTCTGGTGGCGCAACTGGGGGCAGGCCTGCGCGGTTTCGATGCCACTGCACTGCCGCGTGCGTCGGATGTGCTGGCGCTGGCGGTACCGGCCTTCGCGCGCGGTGAGGCCATTGCACCGGAGAAGGTCGAACCGGCGTACCTGCGCGACAACGTGGCGCTGACCCTGGTCGAGCAGCAGGCCGCGCGCGAGGCGAAGGCGAAGGCCAACGGCTGAGCCCCTCGTGGCGGGGTTGGTTGATCGCGTAAATCAAAAGCCGCGCTTGGCCGGGCGGGGTGGGTTCGCGGGGGACGCCGTGAACCCGTCCCTGGGGGCTTAGCCGCGCCATCCATGGCGCGGATACCCCCGCGAACCCACCCCGCCCAGCCTTTGACAGTTTCCGTGTGCGTCCGCCACGGAAAATCAAAAAAGAAAATCAAAATCAAAAGCCGATCGCTTCGCTCGCATCCACGCGTGGCGTGGATGTGTGTCGACGAAGGTCGACACCCACCAACAGCGATGAGGCGCCGCGATCTGTCGGAGGTGGGGCGGTGTGGGCTTGCAGGACCGTTGGCGCCATGGATGGCGCCATCGAGCCCCCAGGGATGGGTTCACGGCGTGTCCTGCAAGCCCACACCGCCCCGCCAAGCCCAACATCCCGACCGCTGCTGTTGACGTTGACGTTGACGTTGACTTTGCTTCGCAGCGGGTCCCGGGCCGCAGGCCCGGGCAGCAAAACCCTATCGATCGTCGTGCAGGGTGCCACCGGGCAGGAATACCCACGTGCGGGTGACCTGCAGGATGTCGATCGCATCGTCTGTCTTCGGCAACGGCGGGAACGGCTGCGCCAGCTTCACCACCCGCAGCGCCGCCTCATCCAGCAAGGGCGTGCCGCTCGAACGCAGGATCCGGCTGCTCTCCACGCTGCCATCGCGACGCACGCCCACGCTGATCACCACCTGGCCACCGAGGCGGCGCTGCCGGGCCTCGTCCGGATAGTTCAGGTTGCCCACCCGCTCGGCACGGTCGACCCACGCACGCAGGTAATTGGCATAGGCATATTCCCGCGTGCTGGCCGACACGAACTTGCGGTTCGGGCGCTTGGCGTACTGCGCCGAACGCAGATGCACCTCGGCCGCCAGTCGCGCCATTTCCACGTCGCGCTGCTCACGTGCGCTCAGCGGCGCATCCGGTTCGGGCTGCTCCGGCGTGGGCCGCGCCTGCGCCTGCGCCACTGTGTCCTGGCCATTGCGGCTGCTGACCACGCGTGCCTGCGGCGGCGGAGCCGGCGCGGCCGATTGTTGCTGCTGCGGCACAGGGCTCACCCCGGCCTGGGCCTGCGGCACGATGCCGGCCTGGTTGTCGCGCGGGCGCTGTGCACGGTCGTGCTCACCACCGCCTTCCTGGCTGGCCGCGGCAAGGAAGTCGGCCTGCTTCGGGGTCAGCGCGGTGCGGGTCTGGCTGAAGATCACCTCCAGCGTCGGCACCAACGGCGCATCGCCCTTCACCGCAAAGCCCACGCCCAGGATCAGCAGGGCGTGCACCACGACCGACAGCGCGATGGTCGCTCCCAGCCGCTGCGCTTCGCGCGGTGGCGGGGGCAGCACGGCAGGCGCGGCAGCCATCAACGCAGGCCGGCCTCGAGTGCGTCGAACAGGGTGCCGGCGATGTTCAGGCCGTACTGTGCGTCCAGCTCGCGCACGCAGGTCGGGCTGGTCACGTTGACCTCGGTCAGGTAATCGCCGATCACGTCCAGGCCGACGAAGCGCATGCCGCGGCGCTTCATTTCCGGTCCGACCTGGGCGGCGATCCAACGGTCGCGCTCGCTCAGCGGGCGGCCTTCGCCACGGCCGCCGGCGGCCAGGTTGCCGCGGAATTCGTCACCCTGCGGAATGCGCGCCAGGCAGTAGTCGACCGGCTCGCCGTCGACCAGCAGGATGCGCTTGTCACCGGCCGTGATGTCGGGAATGAACTTCTGGGCCAGCGCCAGCTTGCGGCCGCCGTCGGTCAGCGTTTCCAGGATCACGTTCAGGTTCGGATCGCCCTGGCCGCTGCGGAAGATCGAGCGTCCGCCCATGCCATCCAGCGGCTTCAGCACGGCCTGGCCGTGTTCCAGTGCGAACGCCTTCAATGCCTTGGCATCGCGGCTGACCAGGGTCGGCGGGCAGCACTGCGGGAACAGCAGGGCGGCCAGCTTCTCGTTGTAGTCGCGCAGGCCCTGCGGGTTGTTGACCACGCAGGCGCCGGCGGCGGCGGCCACGTCCAGCACCTGGGTGTCGTAGATGTACTCGGCGTCGACCGGCGGGTCCTTGCGCATCAGCACGATCTGGCCGGGGCCGAACTCGGTACGGCTGAACGTGCCCAGCTCATACCAGCCGGACGGGTCGTCGCGCACCTGCAGCGGCGCGGTCTGGGCCACCGCAACGCCGCCTTCCAGGGCCAGGCCGCCCGGGCGCACGTAGTGCAGGGCATGGCCGCGGCGCTGGGCTTCCAGCAGCATGGCGAAAGTGGTGTCCTTGGCGATCTTGATGTGGGCGATGGGGTCCATCACCACGATGACGTTCAACGGCATGGGCGCACCTGTCAGGCAAGGCGTTGATGGTAGCGGCAACGCCGGCCGCGCGCCTCCCTGCCGTACTGCAACGCAGCGTCCGCCCGGCGGCAGCGCAATCATTGCGAACCCCGTCACGTTCAGCCGGCCGCCACCCCCTGCGCCGTGGGCCGGCCTTGAAGCGGGCGCGGAAAGTGCGATATAGATACGCTTTCGTAGCGGCCCCCGCCAGAGAACGGGCCGTGCGCTTGGGGATAGGCAATGACTGAAAACACGACTGCGGGCGGGGAACTCGCAGGACTCCGGGTGATGGTCATCGATGATTCGAAGACCATCCGCAGGACTGCGGAAACGCTGCTCAAGCGCGAAGGCTGCGAGGTGGTCACCGCCACCGACGGCTTCGAAGCGCTTGCCAAGATCGCAGACCAGCAACCGCAGATCATCTTCGTCGACATCATGATGCCGCGCCTGGACGGGTACCAGACGTGTGCGCTGATCAAGGGCAACCAGCTGTTCAAGGCGACCCCGGTGATCATGCTGTCGTCCAAGGATGGCCTGTTCGACAAGGCGCGGGGACGCATCGTCGGCTCGGAGCAGTACCTGACCAAGCCATTCACGCGTGAAGAACTGCTGGGTGCCATCCGCACATACGTCAACGCCTGACCAGGGGGGAAAGGCACAATGGCTCGTATCGTTCTGATCGAGGATTCACCGACCGACCGCGCGGTGTTCACCCAGTGGCTGCGCCGTGCCGGCCATGAGGTGCTGGAAGCGGACAACGCCGAGGATGGACTGCAGCTGGTCCGCGACCAGGTGCCGCAGCTGGTGCTGATGGACGTGGTCCTGCCCGGCATGAGCGGCTTCCAGGCGACCCGGGCGATGGCCCGTGACGCAGCGATCAAGCACATCCCGGTGATCATCGTCAGCACCAAGGCGATGGAAACCGACAAGGCATGGGGCCTGCGCCAGGGCGCGGCCGATTACATCGTCAAGCCGCCGCGCGAGGATGAACTGATCGCGCGGATCAACGAACTGGTGGCCTGATGCGCTCGCCCTTCGACATCCTTGAGGCCTACGAACGGCGCAGCCTGGCCCACGCGGTGCAGCTGCCCGAGCGGCAGTTCGCCCTGGACCTGTGGCGTGGCGTCGGTTACCGCGTGGGCCAGCGCCGGCTGGTATCCGATTTCCGTGAAGTGGTGGAAATCGTGCCGATGCCGCCAGTGACCCCGGTGCCGTGTGCACAGCCGTGGCTGCTGGGCGTGGGTAACCTGCGCGGCAACCTGTTTCCGGTGGTCGACCTGAAGTACTTCCTGGAAGGCACGCGTACCGTGCAGCAGGAAGGCCAGCGCGTGCTGATCATGCGCCAGGCCGGTGGCGACGTCGCGCTGACCATCGATGAACTGTTCGGCCAGCGCAGCTTCGAACTGGACCAGCAGATCGCGGCCGGCACGCTGGCCGAAGGGCGCTACGGCCATTTCGTCGACCGCGCCTTCCATGCCGACGGCCACGACTGGGGCGTGTTCTCGCTCTCGCTGCTGTCGCGCACCCCTGAATTCCGGCAAGCCGCGGCCTGAGGCCGGGCATCGCCCCCTGCATTGAAGATCGAGGTTGAACGATGAGTACTGCTTCGGACGCCACCAAATCCGGCAAGCTGCGGCTGGGCGGCAGCAACCTCTGGCTGTTCCTGCTGCTGGCATCGATGATCCTGTTCGGCGTCAACACCGGCGTCGCCACCTGGCAGGGCAGCCGCCTGGCGGATGCCGGTTCCAAGGCGGCCGACCTGCAGGTGCTGTCACAGCAGCTGGCCAACCAGGGCCGTGACGCCGTCGGCGGCAACGCGCAGGCGTTCACCGCCTTCAAGGCGACCCGCAATGCGATCGAGCAGAACGTGTCGACCCTACAGGGGCGCTACGGCAAGGAGCCCGGCGTGTCCGGTGCCATTGCCACGCTGGGCGAGACCTGGGCGCCGCTGGGCAAGCAGGCCGGGCAGCTGGTTGCCAGCGAACCGGCGGTGCTGGCCCTGGCCGGCAACGCCAACAACTTCACCGGCGCGGTGCCGGGCCTGCAGGCCCAGCTGAACGAGCTGGTGCGCGCGATGTCCGCTTCCGGCGCTCCGTCGGCGCAGGTGTACAGCGCGCTGCAGCAGGTGGTGGTGGCCGGCTCGATGGCCCGCCGCGTGACCGAAATGCGTGCCGGTGGCAGCGCCGCGGCCACCGCCGGTGACGCGCTGGCCCGCGACATCACCGTGTTCTCGCAGGTGCTCGACGGCCTGCGCAACGGCAACGACGAACTGGGCATCACCGCCGTACGCGGTGCCGCCGCCATCGCCGCGCTGGAACAATCGCAGCAGAAGTGGGAGGCGATGAAGCAGGACGCCGACGCGATCCTGGCCAGCTCGCGCCAGCTGTTCGCCGCGCAGTCGGCCGCCACCGCGCTGGGCCAGGGTTCGGCGCACATGCTGGATGACAGCCGCAAGCTGTTCGAAGCGTTCTCCTCGTTCGGCTCGGTGTCCGATACCCGCCTGTTCCCGAATTTCTGGATCGGCGTGGTGTCCGGCGCGCTGTCGCTGATCGCGATCATCGGCTTCGTTTCCACCAACGTGCGCAGCCGCTCGCGCGAGCAGGAACTGCGCTACCAGACCCAGGTGGAGTTCAACAGCCGCAACCAGCAGGCGATCATGCGGCTGCTGGATGAAATCTCCTCGCTCGGCGAGGGTGACCTGACGGTGAAAGCCTCGGTGACCGAGGACATGACCGGCGCCATCGCCGACGCAATCAATTACGCGGTCGACGAACTGCGCCACCTGGTGACCACCATCAACGACACCTCGGCCAAGGTCGCGCTGTCCACCCAGGAAACCCAGGCGACCGCCATGCAGCTGGCAGAGGCGGCGGGCCACCAGGCCAACCAGATCACCTCGGCCTCGGACCGCATCGGCGAAATCGCGGCGAGCATCGAGCAGGTGTCGCGCAACTCGGCCGAATCGGCCGACGTGGCACAGCGCTCGGTGGTGATCGCCGCCGAGGGTGCCGGCGTGGTGCGCGAGACCATCCAGGGCATGGACCAGATCCGCGACCAGATCCAGGAAACCTCCAAGCGCATCAAGCGCCTGGGCGAGTCGTCGCAGGAAATCGGCTCGATCGTGGAACTGATCAACGACATTTCCGAGCAGACCAACATCCTGGCGTTGAACGCCGCCGTGCAGGCCGCCTCGGCGGGCGAGGCCGGTCGCGGTTTCGCGGTCGTGGCCGACGAAGTGCAGCGCCTGGCAGAACGTACCTCGGGTGCGACCCGACGCATCGAAAACCTGGTGCAGGCGATCCAGGCCGACACCAACGAAGCGGTCACCTCGATGGAGCAGACCACCGCCGAAGTGGTGTCCGGTGCGCGCCTGGCCGAGGATGCGGGCACCGCGCTGACCGAGATCGAGCGCGTGTCCAATGCACTGAACACCCTCATCAAGAACATCTCCATCGCCGCCCAGCAGCAGTCCGCGGCGGCCTCGGACATCACCCGCACCATGGGCGTGATCCGGCAGATCACCGGCCAGACCTCGCAGGGTGCCGGGCAGACCGCCGAATCGATCGGCCACCTGGCGCAGCTGGCGGCCGACCTGCGTCGTTCGGTCGCCGACTTCAAGCTGCCGGCGTGACGCGGGCAGGGCGGCGAGCAAGGAACCCCTCGATGAAGCATTTCCATTTCCCACGCCAGAATTCGCGCGGCCTTCGCGCGGCGGCGACCGGAGCGCGTCCATGAGCAGTCTGCGCGATGCGATGAGCCACGCGGCGCTGGGCTGGGTCAAGCCCGAGCTGGACGAGACCCTGCGCCAGGTGCGCAACGAGGTCGAGTACTACGCGGAAGACCCGAGCGATGCCAGCCGCATGCGCATCTGCGCCGGCTTCCTGCACCAGGTGCAGGGCACCCTGCGCATGGTCGAGCTGTACGCCCCGGCGATGGTGGCCGAAGAGCTTGAACAGCTGGCCAATGCCATTGGCGCTGGCCGCGTCGCCGATCGTGACGAAGCCTGCGCGACGCTGATGCGCGGCAGCGTGCTGCTGCCCGATTACCTGGAACGCCTGCAGAACGGCCACCGCGATATTCCGATCGTGCTGATGCCGCTGCTCAACGAGATCCGCGCCGCGCGTGGCGAGGACGGCGTGCATGACAGCGTGCTGCTGGCGTTCGCACCGGACAGCGTCACCGCCACCGAGGCCGAGCTGGACCATGCCCGTGGCAGCCTGAGCGGGCGCAACCGCGAACTGCTGGACACCGTCGGCAGCGCGGTGAAGGAAGAACTGCTGCGCATCAAGGACGCGCTGGACCTGCACCTGCGTACCGGCGGTGCACCGGAGCAGCTGCAGACCCAGGCCAACGAACTGGGCGCGGTGGCCGATACCCTGGGCATGATGGGCCTTGGCGTGGCCCGTGGCGTGGTCGTGCAGCAGCGCGACGCGCTGCGCGGCGTGGTCGAGGGCCGCCAGCAGATCGACGAGAACCTGCTGCTGGATATTGCCGGCGCGCTGCTTTACGTGGATGCCTCGCTGGACGACCAGGTGGCCCATCTGGGCGCCGGCGGCAGTGGCGAGGACGACCCGAGCGCGGTCGAGAACCGGCGCACGGTGGAAGTGCTGGCGCACGAAGCGATCGCCAACTTCGCGGCGGCGCGCGAACACTTCGTCGCCTTCATCGAAACCAGCTGGAACCATGCCGAGCTGCAGGACGTGCCGCGCCTGCTGGGCGATGTGGCCGGCGCACTGCGCATGCTCGACCTGGGCACGGCGGCCGACTACCTGCGCGGTGTGCAGCAGTACATCGAGGCCGAGTTGATCGGGCGCCAGCGCGTGCCCAGCGGTCGTCAGCTGGACACCCTGGCCGACGCCATGGCCAGCCTGGAGTACTACCTGGAAGCCCTGCGCGACCGTCGTCCGGGTCGTGAGGACATCCTCGACATCACCCGCAGCAGCCTCGAGGCGCTGCGTTACTGGCCGCTGCCGGACCGCAACGCGGTCGAGCCGGCATCGTTCGCGGCACAGCCGGTCGAACGTGAGCCGGTTGCGCTGCAGGCCGAGGCCCTGCAGCCGGAGCGCATCGAGATTCCGGTGCAGCCGGCCGCGCCTGCGGCAGGCACCGTGCCGGTGCCGCTGCCGGACTTCACTTTCGATCCGCCACCGGTCGCACCCGCGCCAGAGGTTGTCGACAACCGCCTGATGTTCGGTGCGCTGGGCTCCGCCGCGATCGACGCCGCTACCGCGCCGCTGTCGCTGCAGGACGACGCGGAGGCACCGCTGGTCTTTGCCGCTTCCAGTGCGCCCGCACCCGACGTCCCGCAATGGGATCTTGCGCCGTTCCATCCGGATGCCGATCCACTCGACGCCGCTGGCGATGAGCGCAGCCCGACCTTTGCCAGCTTCGATCCGGTCAGCTTCGAACAGGGCGATGCAGGGCAGGGCGCTGCGGCACAGTGGACGCTTTCGGAGGCCGTGCCGTCGGCACGGGCGGATGCGGTCGCTGTCGATGCCGACGAGGACGCAGGCGCGACGGCAGGAATCGACCCCGATGCGCACGCCGCGCCGGTGTTCGACCCGGTGGCCGCCGAGCACGACGCTGTGGCGGCGCACGACGACGTGGTGTTCCGCTTCGACGCCGATGCGTTGGACAACGCCGATGATGTGCTGTCGCTGCATGCGATGGAGACGCTGTCGCTGGACGACGATTCCGGGCAGCACCCGTCGCTGGAGATCGTCGATGCCGGCCCGGCAACGCTGTCGGACGAGGCTCCGGCGGTTGCCGGACTGGACGCCGCGCCTGTGGATGCACCCGCGGTCTCGGTGATCGATATCGACACCATCGCACCGATCGATTTCAGCGAAGCTGACGCGCAGTTCTTCGCCGAGCTGAGTGCGGCCGCCGCGGACTTCAATCCGCAGGCCGTGGCTGCACCGACCGTTGCCGAAGCGTCCGTTGCGACGGATGCCGAGGCCGGGTTCGAAGCAGGCTTCGATGATGACGCCGAGAACATCGACGAGGACATCCGCGAGGTGTTCCTGGAAGAGTTCGACGACGAACTGGCCAATCTCGGCACCTTGCTGCCGGCATGGCGCATGCAGCCGGACAACATGGACCGGCTGCGGCCGATCCGCCGCATCTTCCACACCCTCAAGGGCAGTGGCCGCCTGGTCGGTGCACGCACCCTGGGCGAGTTCGCGTGGAAGATCGAGGGCATGCTCAACCGCGTGCTCGATGGCAGCCGCCCGGCCTCGCCGGCGGTGCTGGCCATGGTCGACAACGCGCATGCCGCGCTGCCGCAGCTGAATGGCGCGCTGCGCCACGGCCAGCGCATCAGCGTGGACCTGCAGGCCATGCAGGCCATTGCCGATCGTGTCGGCGCCGGTGAAGAAACCTACTACGTGCCGCTGCCGGTTGCAGCTGCACCGCTGGCACCCGTGCTCGAGACCGAGGCCGAAGGCGAGGACGAGATCAGCCGCATTCTCGAAGCCGAAGCGATTGCATCGGTACACACTGACGCTGAGGCGGCACCCGAGGCTGTGGGCACGCCCGCCAACATCGACAGCGTGCTGCGCGAGATCCTCGAAGCCGAAGTGGAAGTGCACCAGGCGACTCTGCAGGACTGGTTGCGTTCGGCGCAGCAGGCGCCGCAGCCGGTCAGCGACGCGCTGCTGCGCGCGGTGCACACCATGAATGGCGCCTTCGCGATGACCGAAGTGCCGGAAATCACCGCCGTCACCGGCGGCGCCGAGTCCTACATCAAGCGTGCACTGGCCGCCGATGTGGTGCCGGGTGACGAGGGCGTGGCCGCGCTGGACGCGACCGCGCAGGCGATCACCGCGACCATGGAAGCCTTGCAGGCCGAGCAGCCGCGGATTGCACCGCAGGAAGCACTGGTGCAGCGCCTGCAGGCGCTGGCCGGCGAACTGCCGGAAGCGCGCTGGCCGATGGTCGGGCTGGAAGACGAAGACGACGATCTGGCGCTGGAGGCCGAAGCAGCGTCTGGCGCCGCAGCCGATACGCAGGCTGCCGAGGTGCCGGATGCTGCCGCAGCCGAAGCTGACGAGCCGGTGCTGGGACCGCGTGCTGTCGAAGTGCAGGCAGCGGAGAGCACGGACGCGATCGGCGCGGGCCTGGATGCCGCTGAGCTGACCGGCAGCGAAGATCTGTCGCGCTACTTCGATGCCGGATGGCCGGCGGTGCCGGCTGAGGGCGAAGCGGCCAGCTCGGACATCGGGTCGATTGAATCGATCCAACAGGTCGAGCATGCGACGCTTGCAGCAGTGGCCGAAGCGGACGCCGCACCGGCGCCGGACGCCGGAGCCGACCTGACCGCTGCAGACGATCTGTCGCCATACCTCGACGCCAGCGCCCTGCCGGTGGATGACCGCGACGCCGATGAACTGCCTGCGGTCGCAGAAGTTGTCGCAATCGACCTGAATACGCAGTCGCCCGACGACGGACTGGACAGCGAAGACCGCTTCATCGACGAAGCTGCTGCACTGCCACTCGACAGCGGGCTGTCGAGCCTTCAGGATGAAATGGCTGTGCCGGGTTTTGCAGAACCGGTCACGCTGGCAGCCGCGCTCGAGGCCGGCCTGCACGTGATCGACGAAGAGCAGACCCTGGACGACGACGGGCAGTGGCCCGTGCTCGGCCTCCAGGCCAGCGAACTCGCGCCAGGCGAGGCAGACGCCTTTGCCGAGGATGCGGACGTCGGCGGGGAGGCGGCGGTCGGTGAAGGAGAGAGCGCCGACCAGCCGTCCCCGGCGACGGTGGATGGGCAGCCCCCAGTGGATGCCGAAGCGCCGGTGCGCTTCTTCGAACTCGAAGACGCACCGGGCCAGGCCGCCGTGCCTACCGACGTCGAGCCGGTCGAGATCGATCTCGCGCCCAGTGCACCGGCCCATGTTGAAGCAGTTGCCTGGGAAGAAGGCACGGACAGCGCCGAGGCACTCGACTTCAGCGTGTATGACCGCGAGCTGGTCGACATCTTCGTCGAGGAAGGCAAGGACCTGCTGGATCATTGCGATGGCCTGATCAGCGAACTGCGCGATGCGCCGCAGGACCGCGAGGTGCTGGCCGGCCTGCAGCGCGACCTGCATACCCTGAAGGGTGGCGCACGCATGGCCGGCATCAATGCCATCGGCGACCTTGGCCACAGCATCGAATCGTTGCTGGAAGCGGTGGCCGCCGGCCGCACCGAGATCGAGCGCCGTGACGTGCAGCTGTTGGAACGTGGCTTCGATCGCCTGCACCAGCTGCTCACCCGTACCGGTGCCCATCGCGTGGTCGAGCCGGCGCAGGACCTGGTCGACGCCTTCGACGTCCGCACCACCACCGATATCGCCGCCGCCGCGGCCGTCCACGCGGCCAGCGTGGGCCAGAGCGTACCCGCGCCGGCCGACAGCCCGTCGACCGCCATGGTCGACGCTCCGTTGTCGGCACCGCTGCCGATCGAAGGCATGGTCGAAGAAGACCCGCTGGCGCGACCGCAGCAGGAACAGGTGCGCGTACGTGCCGATCTGCTCGACCGCCTGGTCAACCACGCCGGTGAAGTGGCGATCTACCGTTCGCGGCTTGAACAGCAGCTCGGTGCCTTCCGCGGCGCCATGGGCGAACTGGAGCGCACCAATGCGCGACTGCGCGACCAGCTGCGCCGCCTCGATCTGGAAACCGAGGCGCAGATCGTTGCCCGCTACCAGCGCGAGCAGGACCAGGCCGACCAGAAGTTCGATCCGCTGGAGCTGGACCGCTTCTCCACGCTGCAGCAGCTGAGCCGCGCACTGAACGAATCGGCGGCCGACCTTGGCGGCCTGCAGGGCGTGCTCGACGACCTGTCGCGCCAGTACGACTCGCTGCTGCAGCAGCAGTCGCGCGTCAGTTCGGAACTGCAGGATGGCCTGATGCGCGCGCGCATGGTGCCGTTCGATGGCCTGGTGCCGCGCCTGCGCCGGGTGGTCCGCCAGTCGGGCCTGGACACCGGCAAGCAGGTTCACCTGACCCTGGAAGGCACCCACGGCGAACTGGACCGCAACGTCCTCGACCGCATGGTCGCGCCGCTGGAGCACATGCTGCGCAACTCCGTGGCCCATGGCCTGGAAGCACCGGAACAGCGCCGCGCCGCCGGCAAGCCGGAGGAAGGCGAGATTGCCATCCGCCTGCACCGCGAAGGTTCGGAAATCGTGCTGGAAGTGGCCGATGACGGCGCCGGCCTGGACCGCGAAGCGATCCGCCGCCGCGCCATCGACCGTGGCCTGCTGGCCGCCGATGCGCAGCCGAACGAGCAGGAACTGGACAACCTGATCTTCGCTTCCGGCTTCACCACCGCCGACCAGGTCAGCCAGCTGGCGGGCCGTGGCGTGGGCATGGACGTGGTGCGCAACGAGGTGCGCCAGCTCGGTGGCTCGGTCGACATCCAGTCGGTACGCGGCCAGGGCGTGCGCTTCACCCTGCGCCTGCCGCAGACGCTGGCCGTCACCCAGGCGGTGTTCGTGCAGATCGGCGAAACCACCTTCGCGGTGCCGGTCGCCTCGGTCAGTGGTATCGGCCGCCTGTCGCGCGAGCGCTTTGAAGCGGCCGACAGCAGCTACCGCTACAGCGGCGAAGACTACCCGCTGTACGACCTTGGCACCCTGGTCGGCCAGGCCCCGGCGCGTGCCGACGGCCAGGACCAGGTGCCGCTGCTGCTGGTCCGCGCCGGCGACCTGCGTGCCGCCGTGGCGATCGACCAGGTGCTGGGCAACCGTGAAATCGTGGTCAAGCCGGTCGGCCTGCAGATTGCTTCGGTGCCAGGTATCTACGGTGCCACCATCACTGGCGATGGCCGCGTGGTGGTGATCCTCGACGTTGCACCGCTGGTGCGTCGTTTCCTGGCCAACCCGACGCTGCCGGTACTGGCCAACGCACCGCGCCAGGAGCGCCAGGTGCCGCTGGTGATGGTGGTCGACGACTCGCTGACCATGCGCAAGGTCACCGGCCGCATCCTCGAACGCCACAACTTCGAGGTCAGCGTTGCCCGCGACGGCGTGGAAGCGCTGGAGCGCCTGGAAGAGCGCGTGCCTGACCTGATGCTGCTGGACATCGAGATGCCGCGCATGGATGGCTACGAGCTCGCCACCGCCATGCGTGCCGACCCGCGCTACAGGGAGGTGCCGATCGTGATGATCACCTCGCGCAGCGGCGACAAGCACCGCCAGCGCGCCTTCGAGATCGGTGTCCAGCGCTACCTGGGCAAGCCTTACCAGGAACTGGACCTGATGCGTAACGTGTACGACCTGCTGGGGATCGCCCGTGTCCGTGAGTGAAGCCCATCCGGCCCCGGCCGTCGCCCTGCTTGCCCGCCCGGGTGCGGCGCGTGAGCGCCTGCGCGAGGCACTGTCGCACGCCGATGTGCAGCTGGTGCTGGAAGACGACCCGAACGGCCTGGAGCCGCAGCTGCTGCAGGATGCCCGTCCGCAGATCGTGGTGATCGCCCTGGAGGCGGCCATCGAGGATGCGCTGGAGCGCCTTGAGCCCGTGCTGTCCGCGCCGGGCCTGACCCTGGTATTCGACGAGGCCGAACTGGCGGCGCGCCGGGATGGCTGGGACGCGCAGCGCTGGGGCCGGCATCTGGCGGCCAAGCTGCATGGTCACCAGCAGGTGCTGCCGCCCGGCGCCGAGGAAGAACCCAGCCTGCAGCTGGAGCCGGGCCATCCGGCACCGGCACCGGCGCCGCAGGAAGAAGCCCTGCAACCGCATCTGGAGCAGGCGCTGAGCTGGGCCGACGGTGTGCCGGCTGACACCCTGTACTCGCCGCCGGCGCACCTGCACGAACCGGTTGCCCTGGAACAGGCATTGGCTGCGTTGCAGCCGGTGCTGCCCGAGCCGCTGGAGGCACCGGCCCTGCCATCGCCTCCGGTGGCCGCACCGCCGATGTCGTTCGACCACACGGCGTGGTCGCTGGTCGATGACGTGGCGGATGCACCGGCCGCCGCTGCGCACAGCGCTGCGGTGGAAGCGCCGTTGCCTTCGTTCGATACCGATCACCTGAGCCTGGTCGACCTGGATGCTGCGGCACCGGCCGGCGCGCGCGCCGGTTCGCTGCTGGTGCTGGCGGGTATCGGCGGGCCGGATGCCCTGCGCCGCCTGCTCGGAGCGCTGCCGCCTGCGCTGAGCGTGCCGGTGCTGGTGCACATGCGCCTGGATGGCGGTCGTTACGGCAACCTGGTCAAGCAGATGGCGCGCGTGTCGCCGTTGCCGGTGCAGCTGGCCGAAGCCGGCCAGCGCGCCGTACCCGGTGAAGTGCACGTGCTGGCCGACGACATCGGTGTGCAGGCGGCCAGCGACGGCCTGCATTTCCTCAGCGATGCCGCCGGTATCTCGATTGCAGCGTTGCCGGCCGAGTACACCGCGCTGGTGCTGCTCAGCGGCGCCGACCTGGCCCACGTCGGGCCGGCGCTGGACCTCGCCGCTGCCGGGGCCTGGGTGGCCGGGCAGGTGGGCGAGGGCTGCTATGACCCGGCGGCGGCCACCGCTGTCGTTGCCGCCGGCATGGTTGCCGGTGAACCGCAGGAACTGGCGCAGGCCATCGCCGCGCGCTGGGGTGAGCAGGATGACAACGGAGAGGCACCATGAGCTACGCCAGCAATGATGAAATCCGCGGCGTCCTGATCCAGGCCGGCAGCGAACGCGTGCTGCTGCCCAACGCTACGGTGGCGGAAATGATGTCGCGCGTGCCGGTGCAGCCGATCGCCGATGCACCGCGCTGGCTGGTCGGCGAGATCGGCTGGCATGGCTGGCAGGTGCCACTGGTATCGTTCGCGCGGCTTTCCGGGCTGGGCGAGGAAGCCGTGGGCGGCCACAACAAGGTGGTGGTGCTGAAGGCGCTGTCCGGCAACGCGCAGCGTCCCTATTACGCGCTGCTGACGCAGAACTTCCCGCAGCTGATCTCGGTGCCGCGTGACGGCCTGCTGGCTGACGCCTCCGAGGAAACCCTGCCGCAGATCGTGCACATGCGCGTGCTGCTGGGGGAGCAGAGCGCGCTGCTGCCGAACCTGGACGCACTGGAAGCCGCGTTGGATTCGCTGGCGGCCTGATCGGACATCCGCCGGGCACTTTGAATTCCCGGTAGTGCCGGCCGCTGGCCGGCAACCTCATGATCCCGTGGATGCCGGCCAGCGGCCGGCACTGCCAGCAAACGAGCCTTACCCCAGGTCTCCCAGCCGTGCCTGCAGCGCCGCGATCGCGGCCAGGCCGGCGGTTTCCGTGCGCAGGATCCGCGGGCCCAGCTGCAATCCCTGGAACCCGGCCGCCGCCAACTGGTCGCGGTCGCGCGGCGACCAACCGCCTTCCGGGCCGATGGCGATCACGATGCCGCCGGCCGGTGCGGCGTCCAGCGTCGACAGCCGATGCGCGCCCTGCGGATCCAGTGTCAATCGCAACGTATCGGCAGGCAGTGCCGCCGCAGCCTGCGCCAGTGACAGGGGCGGACCCACCGGTGGAATGCGCGCGCGCCCGGACTGGCCGCACGCCGAGGTCACCACGTTGTTCCAGTGCGCTACGCGCTTCTCGGCGCGTGCGGCGTCGAGCTTCACCTCGGTGCGTTCGGCGTTGACCGGAATGATCGCTGCGACGCCCAGTTCGGTGGCCTTCTGCAGGATCAGGTCCATCTTCTCGCCACGGGCGATGCCCTGCAGCAGGGTGATCGCCAACGGTGATTCGTTGTCCACCCTGTCCACTGCGTCGATGCGGACCTGAACCTCGCGCTTGCCGGCCACGGTGAGGGTGGCGCTGTAGTCATGGCCGTCGCCGTTGAACAGCACGCAGGTATCGCCTTCGCGCAGGCGCATCACCCGCACCAGATGGTTGGCGGTCTCTTCCGGCAGGGCCAGGGTCTGGCCGCTGTGCAGCGCCAGGTCGATGGGGCAGCGGGTCACGCGCATGCAATCGCCTCGTCAATCGCTGCCAGCGTGGTATGTGCCAGCAGCTCCAGTTGTTCGTCGTCCACGCAATAGGGTGGCATCCAGTACAGCACGTCACCCAGCGGGCGCAGCACCACGCCACGCTTCAGCGCGGCCTTGTAGGCGTGCAGCCCCAGCCGCAGGCCCGGGTCGAACGGCGTCTGCCTGTTGCCGTCACGCGACAGCTCGAACGCCACCACCATGCCAGCCTGGCGCACATCGGCCACGTGCGGGTGGTCGGCAAACGGTGCCGCCAGCGTGCCCATCACCGAAGCGATCCCGCGATTGCGGGCGATCACATCGTCGTCGCGGAAGATGTCCAGCGTTGCCAGGGCGGCCGCGCAGGCCAGCGGGTTGCCGGTGTAGCTGTGCGAATGCAGGAACGCACGCTCGCGCGAATCATCGAGGAAGGCGTCGTACAGCGCCTGTGTTGCCAGCACCGCGGCCAGTGGCAGGAAGCCGCCGGTCAGGCCCTTGGACAGGCACATCAGGTCCGGCATCACCCCGGCCTGTTCGCAGGCGAACAGCGTGCCGGTGCGGCCGAAGCCGGTGGCGATCTCGTCGGCGATCATGAACGCACCGTGTGCATCGCACAGTTCGCGCACGCGCTGCAGGTAGGCCGGGTCATGCATGCGCATGCCGCCCGCGCACTGCAGGCGTGGCTCCAGGATCACCGCGCAGATCTCGCCCGGGTGCTGGTCGAACAGCGTGGCCAGCCCGTCGGCGGCCTGGCGCGCACGGTCGGCGGGGCTCTGGCCCGGCTCGGCCAGGTAGGCATCGGGCGAGGGCGCGAACAGGCCTTCGGCCAGCAGCGGCGCATAGACACGGCGGTACAGCGGAATGTCACCCAGCGCCAGGGCGCCCAGGGTCTCGCCGTGGTAGCCGTTCTCCAGCGAGATGAAGCGCGTGCGGCGGGACTCACCGCGGTTCTGGAAGTACTGGAAGGCCATTTTCAGCGCCACTTCCACGCCGGCTGAACCGTTGTCGGCGTAGAACACCTTGGCCAGCGGCTCGCGGCCGGGTTGGCGCGGCGCCAGTGCCAGCAGGCGCTCGGCCAGGATGATGGCCGGCTCGTGGCCGAATCCGGCCAGCATCACCTGTTCCAGTTGCCCGGCCTGGGCAGCGATGGCGCCGCCGATGCGCGGCTCGGCGTGGCCGAACAGGTTGGTCCACCAGCTGCTGACCGCGTCCAGGTAGCGATTGCCGTCGTGGTCGATCAGCCAGGCACCTTCGCCGCGGGCGATCGGCACCAGCGGCAGGGTGTGCGGATGCTCGCGCATCTGCGTGCACGGGTGCCACAGCACCTGCAGGTCGCGCTGCCGCCATTGGCGGGCCAGCGGGGAGGGGGTTGGGTCTGCTAGCATTTCGGGCTCATGAACATGTTGCTGCCTGCACATTCTATCGGCCCCGGCGCAGGCGCCGGCCGCCGCGGAGACTCCGCATGAACGATGACCGTGCCGGCCGTCGCTTGCCGATCATCCATCGGATCACCGATGAAGAGAACGGTCCCTTCCAGCGCCAGCATCTGGACCTGGAATTCTCCAACGGCGAGCACCGCCGCTTCGAGCGCCTGGTCAGCCGTGGCCATGGCGCGGTGGTGGTGGTGCCGATGCTCGACGAGGAGACCGTGCTGCTGGTACGTGAATACGCGGCCGGCATGCATCGCTATGAGCTGGGCCTGGTCAAGGGCCGGATCGACGCCGGCGAGACGCCCGAGCAGGCGGCCGACCGTGAGCTGAAGGAAGAGGCTGGCTACGGTGCGCGCCGGGTCGACGTGCTGCGCGCGATGACCCTGGCCCCGACCTACATGAGCCATCAGTCGTGGCTGGTGGTGGCACGCGATCTTTACCCGGAGAAGCTCCCCGGCGATGAGCCGGAAGAGCTGGAGGTCGTGCCGTGGAAGCTGGCCGAGCTGGACCAGCTGATGCTGCGCGAGGACTTCTCCGAGGGTCGCTCGCTGGCAGCGCTGTTCATCGCCCGCCAGTGGCTGCAGGGAGCGCGATGATCAAGCTGACCACGGACCTGCGCGAGACGGCCATCGCCATCGCCCAGGAAGCCGGACAGGCCATCATGCAGGTGTATGCCGGTGGCTTCGACGTGCGGATCAAGGATGACAACAGCCCGGTCACCGCGGCCGACCTGGCCGCCAACCAGGTGATCGAACAAGGCCTGCAGCAGCTGACCCCGGAGCTTCCGGTCCTGTCCGAGGAATCGGCGCAGGTGCCATGGGAGCAGCGTCGCCACTGGGGCGCGTACTGGCTGGTCGACCCGCTGGACGGCACCCGCGAGTTCGTCAAGCGCAACGGCGAGTTCAGCGTCAACATCGCCTTGATCTACCAGGGCGCGCCCGCCTTCGGCGTGGTACTGGCCCCGGTCACCGGCATCGTCTGGCATGCCATGCGTGGCGAGCTGGCCTACCGGCGCCAGGGCCTGCATGACACCGTGCTGCGCACGCGTACGCCGGCCACCGCGCCGCTGCGGGTCGCCGCCAGCCGCTCGCACCGCTCACCGCAGACCGAGGCGCTGCTGGCCCGCATGGGCCGCATCGAGACCATTGCCCAGGGCTCGTCGCTGAAGTTCTGCCGGATCGCCGAAGGCGGCCTGGACGTCTACCCGCGGCTCGGCCCGACCTCCGAATGGGATACCGCCGCCGGCCAGTGCGTGCTGCACGCCGCAGGCGGTGCGGTACTGTCGGCAGCGACCGGCAAGCCCTTCCGCTACAACCGCCGCGAAACCCTGTTGAACGGCGATTTCATTGCCCTTGGCGACACCAGCCTGCCGTGGCGCGACTGGTTGTCCGATTGACCCTGGAGGCCGCATGAGCGCGCATGACACCCCCACCCCGCGCAGCGCAGCCAGCACCGAGCTGGAGCGCCTGCTGTCGATCATGGCGCGCCTGCGCGATCCGCAGGGCGGCTGCCCGTGGGATCTGGAGCAGAACTTCGCGACCATCGCGCCGTACACCATCGAGGAAGCCTACGAGGTCGCCGATGCGATCGACCGTGGCGACCTCGACGATCTCTGTGACGAGCTGGGCGACCTGCTGCTGCAGGTTGTATTCCATGCGCGCATGGCCGAGGAGCAGGGCGCTTTCGCCTTTGCCGATGTCGCCCGCGCGATCAGCGACAAGATGCAGCGCCGCCATCCGCATGTGTTCGCCGACGTCAGCGTCGATGATGCCGACGGGGTGATGCGCAACTGGGAGGCGATCAAGCGCGCCGAGCGCGCCGCCAAGGGCGAGCAGGATACCTCCGCGCTGGCCGGCATCTCGCGCGGCCTGCCGGAATGGCAGCGGGCGGTGAAGCTGCAGTCGCGTGCGGCCAAGGTCGGTTTCGACTGGCCGGGCCCGCTGCCGGTGCTGGACAAGGCGGCCGAGGAGCTGCAGGAACTGCGCGAGGAGTTCGAGCGCGGTGACCTTGCCGGCAACAAGGTGCGGCTGCAGGAAGAACTGGGCGACCTGCTGTTCGTCTGCGCCAACCTGGCCCGCCACGCCGAGATCGACCTGGGCGCCGCGCTGCGCGGGGCCAATCACAAGTTCGAGCGTCGCTTCCGTTCGATGGAAGCGCAGGCCGAAGCTCAGGGCAGCACGTTGGCAGCGATGGACCTGGATGCGCAGGAAGGCTTGTGGCAGCGCGCCAAGGCGGCGGAAAAGGCGTGAAGACACTCGCCCTGTTCCTGCTGACCGCGCTGGCCGAGATCGTGGGCTGCTACCTGCCCTGGTTGTGGCTGCGCAAGGGCGGGAGCATCTGGTTGCTGCTGCCGGCGGCGGCCAGCCTGGCCCTGTTCGCGTGGCTGCTGACCCTGCATCCGACCGCCAGCGGCCGCGTCTATGCCGCCTACGGTGGCGTCTACATCGGCACCGCGCTGTTCTGGCTGTGGCTGGTCGACGGCATCCGCCCCAGCCGCTGGGATCTGATCGGCGCAGCACTGTGCCTGGCCGGCATGGCGGTGATCATGTTCGGGCCGCGCACCCCCTCTGTGTAGCGTCGAGCGTACTCGACTGCTCCGGCGTTCTATAGCGCCGGGCCATTCCCGGCGGATTCCGCTCTTCTGTAGAGTCGAGCCATGCTCGACTGCATCTGCGAGGGCCAGTCGAGCATGGCTCGACTCTACAAAGGCAGCGCCACCGGATCATGCACTGCCGCTTTCCCTCCCGGGAAGGCGCATGATGGCGGTGACCACGGCCCCCGGAGCACGTGCATGTCCCGATTCGCCAGCTTCCGCGAGTTCTATCCGTTCTACCTCAGCGAGCACCGCCATCCGGTGTCGCGCCGGCTGCACTTCATTGGCAGCTGCGGGGTCCTGCTGCTGCTCGCCGCGGCAATCCTGCGTGGACAGCCGGTGCTTCTGCTGGCCGCCTTGGCCTGCGGTTATGGATTCGCCTGGGTTGGCCACTTCTTCTTCGAGAAGAACCGCCCGGCCACCTTCCGGCATCCCCTGTATTCGTTCGTGGGTGACTGGGTGATGTTCGTGGACATCCTCCGCCGACGGGTTCCCTGGTAGCCCAGGCTGTGCATGCCGCCTTCACGCGCTATGCTGGGGCCTGGACGTCATAGATAAGGAAAGCGCGATGTTCCCCACCATGTTCTTTACCGTGGTACTGGCCTTCGTGGCCGTGGTCATTCTGTTCAAGGCAGTACGGATGGTGCCGCAGGGATACGAATGGACCGTCGAGCGCTTCGGGCGCTACACCCACACCATGACCCCTGGCCTGCACTTCCTGATCCCGATCGTCTACGGGGTGGGGCGCAAGGTGAACATGATGGAGCAGGTGCTGGACGTACCCAGCCAGGAAGTGATCACCAAGGACAACGCGGCCGTTCGCGTGGATGGCGTGGTGTTCTTCCAGGTACTGGATGCGGCCAAGGCCGCCTACGAGGTGGCCAATCTGGAAGTGGCGATGATCGCCCTGGTGCAGACCAACATCCGTACCGTGATCGGTTCGATGGACCTGGACGAATCGCTGAGCCAGCGCGAGGTGATCAATGCGCAGCTGTTGAGCGTGGTTGACCATGCCACCAACCCCTGGGGCGTGAAGGTCAACCGCATCGAGATCCGCGACATCCAGCCACCGCGCGACCTGCTGGATGCGATGGCCCGGCAGATGAAGGCCGAGCGCGAGAAGCGCGCGCAGATCCTCGAGGCAGAAGGTTCGCGGCAGTCGGAGATCCTGCGCGCCGATGGCGAGAAGCAGGCTACCGTGCTGGAAGCCGAAGGTCGCCGCGAGGCCGCGTTCCGCGATGCCGAGGCGCGCGAACGCCTGGCCGAGGCCGAGGCCATGGCCACCAAGGTGGTGTCGGCGGCGATCGCCGAGGGCGACGTGCAGGCGATCAACTACTTCGTCGCCCAGAAGTACGTGGAAGCATTCAAGGAACTGGCGAGTTCGCCGAACCAGAAGCTGGTGCTGATGCCGATGGAAGCCAGTGGCGTGATCGGTTCCATCGCCGGCGTGGCCGAGCTGGCCAAGCAGGCGCTGGCGTCCCAGGGCAATGCACCGGCGGGCAAGCGACCCCCGCCGATCGGGGGCTGACATGCGTTGGGAAGTCGTAGGCTGGGGCGCACTGGCATTGCTGCTGTTTGCCGCCGAGGCACTGGCGCCAGGCGCGTTCATGTTGTGGATCGGCATCGGTGCGGCGGCCGTGTTCGTACTGGTTGCCGTGTTCAGTGGCATTCCCCTGTTGTGGCAGGTGGTGGCGTTCGTGCTGCTGAGCATTGTTTCGATCCAGTGCTACCGGCGCTGGGGCAGGGCACGGGCGCGGCCCAGCGATGCGCCCTTGCTCAACCGCCGCGCCGAGCAGCTGGTCGGACGGGTGGTGCCGTTGCAGCAGGGCATCGTCGGCGGGCAGGGCCGGGTCAGCATCGACGACGCGTACTGGCAGGTCAGCGGCCCGGAACTGCAGGCCGGCAGCCTGGTGCGGGTGGTGGCGGTGCAGGGCAGCACGCTGCAGGTCGAGCCGGCAGACCGCCCCCTGTAGAGCCGCTGCGCTGCGGCACGCCTGCGGGCGACCGATCTGGGATAATGGGGATTCTTGTTTCCTCTGCTGCCGGACCCGGTCATGACCCAGAAGACGCTGCTCAACGATACCCACCGCGCCCTCGGCGCCAAGATGGTCGATTTCGGGGGTTGGGACATGCCCATCCACTACGGCTCGCAGCTCGACGAGCACCATCTGGTGCGTCGCGAGTCGGGTGTGTTCGACGTCAGCCACATGACCGTGGTCGACCTGCGCGGTGACCAGGTCAAGCCGTTCCTGCGCCGCCTGCTGGCCAACTCGGTCGACAAGCTGAAGGTGCCGGGCAAGGCGCTGTACTCGTGCATGCTGAATCCGCGCGGCGGCGTCATCGACGACCTGATCGTCTATTACCTCGGCGACGATTTCTTCCGCATGGTGGTCAACGCCTCCACCCGCGAGAAGGATCTGGCCTGGCTGCGCGAGCAGGCCGCGCCGTTCGGCGTCAGCGTCGAGCAGCGCCCGGACCTGGCCATCCTCGCCGTGCAGGGACCGCAGGCACGCGACATCGTGGCCGGCCTGGTCGGCGGCGCCGACCGCGACGCGCTGGCCAAGCTTGGACGTTTCGCTGCCCTGCAGGTCAAGGCCGACGATGGTGTCGAGCTGTTCGTCGCCCGCACCGGTTACACCGGCGAAGACGGCTTCGAGATCCTGCTGCCGCAGGAAGCAGTGGTCGCGTTCTGGAACCGCCTGCTGGCCGCGGGCGTGAAGCCTGCGGGCCTCGGTGCGCGCGACACCCTGCGCCTGGAAGCCGGCATGAACCTGTACGGCCAGGACATGGATGAAGAGATCAGTCCTTATGAAGCGGCACTGGCCTGGACCGTGTCGCTGGACGAAGGCCGCGACTTCATCGGCCGCGACGTGCTGGAAGCGCAGAAGGCTGCCGGCAGCGCGCGCCAGATGATCGGCCTGGTGATGGACGAGAAGGGCGTGCTGCGCCACGGCCAGGCGGTGACCACCGCCAGCGGCCAGGGCGAGATCCTGTCCGGCACCTTCTCGCCAAGCCTGGCCAAGGGCATCGCGTTTGCCCGCGTGCCGGCCGGCGAACTCGGCGAGGTTACCGTCGATATCCGTGGCCGGCAGGTGCCGGTGCGCGTGGTCAAGTTCCCCTTCGTGCGCGAAGGCCAGGCCCAGCCCGGCGTGCTTGCCGACGCCTGATCCGAACATGCCGGTCGTCACTGACAGCAGTGGCGGCCGGTTGGTTACACTAGCCCCGTTTTTTCCACCCCTGCATATCTCTGGAGCAGTCCCATGAGCGAGATCCCCGGCGACCTCAAGTTCCTCAAGTCCCATGAGTGGGCCCGTGTCGAAGGCAACGGCCGCGTCACCGTCGGTATTTCCGACCACGCCCAGGGCCTGCTCGGTGACCTGGTGTACGTCGAGCTGCCGGAAGTCGGCGCGACCGCCAAGGCCGGCGAGCAGATCGCCGTCGTCGAATCGGTCAAGGCCGCTTCGGACGTCTACAGCCCGATCAGCGGCAAGGTCGTCGAGGTCAACTCGGACCTGTCCGACAAGCCGGAAACCATCAACGAAGATGCCTACGGCGAAGGCTGGATGTTCGTGGTCGAACTGACCAACGCCGAAGAGCTCAACGAGCTGCTGGACCCGGACGCATACGCCGAAGCCCTGGAAAACGAAGACCACTGAGTCGTCGTTCCCGGGTTCGGACACGGCCACCTTCGGGTGGCCGTTTTTGTTTTGGCGAACGCGCCGGACTCATGACGCAGGGTTCGCTGCACACCCTCGACGCGGCATCAGCCGACCTGCGGGCGGTGCCGACGGGCGTGCGCAGTTTTGCGCAAATCCGCGTTTCCACCCTGCGTCGGCGCGTCCGGATGTGAAAACTTTTCGCCCCCCGTTGCGGTGCCG
Source organism: Stenotrophomonas maltophilia (assembly GCF_001274595.1). Classification (GTDB taxonomy): domain Bacteria; phylum Pseudomonadota; class Gammaproteobacteria; order Xanthomonadales; family Xanthomonadaceae; genus Stenotrophomonas; species Stenotrophomonas forensis. Next base: position 3,636,412 of record NZ_CP011010.1, on the reverse strand, counting down.
TTGTGCTGGCGTTGGCACTGGCGACGACCGCCGTTGGCGATGCGTGTCCGTCACTGCGAATCGCATCCGTGCATCTACGCGGAGTGCTTATTTCAAGTGTTTTTTGTTCAACGCATGCATTGCTGGTGTTGTCGCCAGCGTGCGTGCGTTGTGCTTTGAGGGTCGTTGCGGGCGGAGCGCAACGGCCGTGCAGGCGCCACCGGGAATGGCGCGGATGTGAAAATTTTTCGCGGGGGTTGTTGACAGTAAAAAAAACCGTGATTAGGTTTCGCCTCAGCAGACCTTGCCTGCCCAACCGAGTGCGCAGAATCAATCGTCCGATGCGAAGCAGCCCCTTCAAGACCACCGCGACCCTGATGACGGTGGACATGGCCCCGCTTCCCCCGGAGAAATGCAAGGCACCTCCCGTTCCGATGCCCGCTCCGCCGATCGAGGCGGGCATTGCCGCATCCGTAACGGCGCGCCTGACGCGCCGGCGGTCCCCGCACGCAGCACCTGCGGGTTTGATCCACCTGGGCGTTTCAACTCCCTATCACTGACGAGGAGCCATCCCATGGCAACCAAGAAAGCTGCGAAGAAGAAGCCCGCCGCCAAGAAAGCGGTGAAGAAGGTCGCGAAGAAGGCCGCTGCCAAGAAGGCAGTGAAGAAGGTCGCGAAGAAGGCGACCGCCAAGAAGGCAGTGAAGAAGGCTGCGAAGAAGGTCGCCAAGAAGACCACTGCGAAGAAGGCAGTGAAGAAGGCGGCGAAGAAGGTAGCCAAGAAGTCCACTGCCAAGAAGGCCGTCAAGAAGACCGCGAAGAAGGCCGTCAAGAAGGTAGCCAAGAAGGCCACCAAGAAGACTGCCAAGAAGGCCACTGCCCGCAAGCCGGCCAAGAAGGTCGCCAAGAAGGCAGTAAAGAAGACTGCAAAGAAGGCGGTGAAGAAGGCAGTCAAGAAGACCGCGAAGAAGGCGACCAAGAAGGCTGCCCCGAAGAAGGCAGCGAAGAAGGTTGCCAAGCGCAAGCCGGCCGCCCGCAAGAAGAAGGCCGCTCCGGTCGCTCTGCCGGCAACGCCGGCGCCGCTGATCTAAGTACTTCCCGATAGCCGCATCCTGAAACCCCTTCCCTGTTGCCCAGCAGGGAGGGGGTTTTTTTATGGGCGCTCGCCGCCATGGGCAACGGTAGAGTCGACTGCCAGTCGACTGCTTCACCGCCCTTGTAGGGTCGAGCACGCTCGACTCCATCGATCACCGGCGGTCGAGCACGGCGCTGTGCAGACGAACAAAAAGGGCGGCCCGCAGGCCGCCCCTCATGCTTACGGCACAGCTCGCCAGATCAGCGCGGCGAGGCCACAGCGCGGTTGCTCGAAGCCCCCTTGCCCTTGCGCTTGTCCTGCTGCGCGGGGCTCGCGCCCTCGGCCATCAGGTTGTCGCTGCCGAAGTCGGTGTCCACGTCCAGCCAGCGCTGCGCCGGCAGGCCGAGCGCGGAATCGAGCACGGTCGGCAGCAGGCCACTGGGCAGGCCGCTTTCGCCGTTCCACATGATGGCGATGCCGAGATCACGTTCCGGCACCAGCGCGACCAGGCCGCGATAGCCCTGCACCGCGCCGGCATGGAAGACTACGTCGTGGCCGGCGTAGTCGAAGGTGCGCCAGCCCAGTGCGTAGCCGGCAGAATGCAGGCGCTCGCGGCGCCAGCCCGAACGCATCTCGCCGGGGGTGTTGATCAGGCTGGAATGCAGCGTCGCCAGCAGCGGTGCCGGCAGCACGTCCGGGCGGTGCCCGGTATGGGCCAGCAGCCACTGCGCCATGTCGCTGGCGCTGGCATTGACGCCAGCGGCCGGGGCGACGCGGTAGTAGGTCGGCTTCGGCGTCAGCGATACCCAGCCGTTGCGGCTGCGCACGTGCGGACGCGCCCAGCGCGAGCTGGCCTGGATGCCGGCCAGGCCGAGGCTGGCATCGTTCATGCCCAGCGGCTTGAAGATGCGGCGTTCGACCGATTGTTCGTAGAAGCTGCCCGAGGCGGCATAGACCACGTCGCCGATCAGGCTGAAGGCCACGTTCTGGTACGCGTAGCAGTCGCCCGGCAGGCACTTCAGGCTGGTGTTGGCCAGCTTCTGGGTCAGCGCGTAGTACTCGGCGTTGCCTTCGATGTCGCGGTCGTAGGCGTTGTAGGGCAGGCCGACGCGATGGCTGAGCACGTCGGCGACGGTCAGGCGGTCGGTGGCCTCCGGTGAGTTCAGGCGGAAGCCCGGAACATAGTCGGTGACCTTGCTGTCCCAGCGCAGGGTGCCGTCGTTGACCAGCAGGCCGGCCATGGTGCCGGCGAATGCCTTGGACAGCGAGGCCAGGCGGAACACGGTATGCGCATCGACCGGCAGCGGGTTGTTGACGTCGGTGACGCCGTAGCCGCGCGCGCTGAGGATGCGGCCGCCCTGCACGATCGCCACTGCCATGCCCGGCACGCGCTCGCCATAGGTGAGCTGCTGTGCCATCGACTCGATGTTGGCGACGTTGAAGCCTGCGGCCGGGGCCTGCACCTGCGGCACCAGGCCGGTGCGGTAGGCCGCCGGCTGGGTGTGGGCGACGGCGGTGGCGGCGGCCGATTCGATGTTGGCCGGCATCGGTGGCAATGCCGGCGGGGTCTGCGCGGTGGTGGACAAGGCAACGGGCATCAACATGCCCAGCAAACCGGTGGCCGCCGAACGGATCGGACGGCGCAGGCTGTTCTTTTTCATCGGTTGGACCCGTGCGCGACTGCTGATGGCGATTCTAGCGCCGCTTTTCCCCTGTGCACAAACAAAGCGAAGATGAATGCGCATCTCGTTGAAAAAGTTGGAATTTTGACGCTCCAAATGCGTGTGTCGGAACGTGTCATCCGGACCTTCCGTAGACCTGGCCCCAACGTCCATCGGCGGTCGCCTGCTGGCGATGTTGCATTGCATTGGCTAACGTACGCGCTTCACTGCGCCCGGAGCCTGCGATGCCACTGTCCAACCGCCGTCTGTGGGCGAGGGACGCCGCGTGAGCGCGGCATCGGGCAAGGGGCCGCTGCGCGGACTGGTGGCGGCGCTGCGCGAGTCGCCGGCGCTGTGGTGGTCCTTCCTGTATTTCTTCTGCCTGCTCAGCGGTTACTACGTGCTGCGTCCGGTGCGCGAGGCGATGGCGGCCTCGGCAGACCTGGAAACGGTGTTCCCGCCGATCCTGATCGGCTGGTTCGACCGTCATGGGATCGCGTTGAAGGACTTCGTCCTGCAGTTCCTGTTCACCTGCGTGTTCGTGATCATGCTGGTGTTGCAGCCGGTGTACGGCTGGCTGGTCAGCCGTTTCCCGCGCCGGGTGTTCCTGCCGGCGGTGTATGGCTTCTTCATCGTCACCCTGCTGGGGTTCTACGCGCTGTTCGACAGCGGGGTACCTGGCCGGGGCATGGCCTTCTTCCTCTGGGTCATGGTGTTCAACCTGTTCGCGGTAGCGGTGTTCTGGAGCTTCATGGCCGACGTGTTCTCCAACGTGCAGGCGCGCGCGTACTACGGCTACATCGGCGCCGCCGGCACCGTCGGTGCCTTCCTCGGCCCCATCATCACCAGTGCGCTGGTGATGCGCGTGGGTATCGCCAACCTCATGCTGGTCTCGGCCGGCTTCCTGCTGGTGTGCCTGCTGTGCATCTGGCGGTTGCGGCATTGGGCGGTACTGCGCGAACGCGAGCAGCAGCTGGTGTCGGGCGAGCAGCCGATGGGCGGCAGCGTGCTCGATGGCCTGAAGCTGATCGTGCGTGAGCCGCTGTTGCGCTGGCTGGCGGTCATGGTGGTGTTCGGGGTGGGCGTGGGTACGCTGCTGTACAACCAGCAGGCCAGCATCGTGCGCGCGGCCTTCACCGACCCGGCGGCCAGTACCGCGTTCTTCTCACGCATCGACCTGGCGGTGAACGCGCTGGCGCTGTTGATGCAGCTGGGCCTGACCCGCTGGCTGCTGTCACGCCATGGCATCGCGCCGGCGCTGCTGATCCCGGGCTTCGCGATCCTGATCGGCTTCTCGGTGCTGGCTGCCTCGCCGATGCCACTGATGGTTGCGGTGGTGCAGGTGATGACGCGCGCCAGCGAATTCGCGCTGGCCAAGCCGGCGCGCGAAACCATCTACACCCGCGTGGACCGCCAGTGGCGCTACAAGGCCGGCGCGGCGATCGACACGGTGGTCTACCGCGGTGCGGACCTGAGCTTCACCTGGGTGCACAAGGCACTGTCGTTGTTTGGTTCGCATGTGGTGTTCATCGGCGGCGTACTGGTTGCCGGCTTCATGACCCTGGCCGCGTTCGGCGTGCTGCGCGAAGAAAAGAAGCTGCCGCGCGACCGCTGAACCGGTCCGGCTTTTTCGAGGAGAGGAACGATGTTGATGATCGCGCTGTTGCTGACCGTGCTGGTCGCGGTGCTGCACCTGTACTTCCTGGTGCTGGAGATGTTCCTGTGGACCCGCCCGCTGGGCCTGAAGACTTTCCGCAATACGCCGGAGAAGGCCGAGACCACGCGGGTACTGGCGGCCAACCAGGGCCTCTACAACGGCTTCCTGGCGGCGGGGATCGTGATGGGGCTGGTGATCGATCAGCCGGTGCTGGTGACGTTCTCGCTGGCCTGCGTGGTGGTGGCGGGGTGCTATGGCGCGTACAGCGTGAGCCGGCGCATTTTCATGATCCAGGCGGTGCCGGCGATTCTGGCGTTGGTTGTTCGCGCGGTGGTGTGAGTTTCCGGCCAACGGCGCAGCCCCTCGTGGGTGGGTCGCGTAGAGCTTGTTATGGGGTTGGTCGGGCGGGTGGACTGGGCAGGGGACGCCGTGAACCCGTCCCTGGGGGCTTGGCCGCCGCATCCATGCGGCGGACACCCCTGCCCAGCCCACCCGCCCGACCCCTGACAGTTTCCGTGCGCGGCCAGCCCACGGAGAAAAAAAGAAGATCAACAGCAACAGCAACAGCAATAGCAACAGCAATAGCAAAAAGCGGCCGGTGGGCCGCTTTTGCTTTTGCTCTTCTTTTTTCTCTTCCGTGGCTGGACGCCGCAGAGATCTGTCAGAGGCCGGAGGGGTGGGGCCGGGCGGGGTATCCGCGCCATGGATGGCGCGGCTAAGCCCCCAGGGATGGGTTCACGGCGTCCCCGCCCGGCTTCACCCCTCCGGCCCAACCGATAAACCGCTTTCAGCGTCCAACCACGAGGGGCTGCGCCGTTCGCGGGAACCCTATTTCGCCGGCGACATCCACATGTCGATCACCGCGCTGAACACCTCGATGCCCGCACGGTCGCGCACACTCACCGTCACCGGCAGTGCGTAGCCTTCAGCGGCCGCCACGATCGGCTGTGCCGGCAACGCCACCGCCTGCAGCGTGCCACGTGCCTTGGCCAGGTACTGCACCTGCATGCCCTTCGGAATCCAGCGCATGCCCTTCGGCAGCGAGGCATCCACCATCAGCCCGGCGGTCAGCTCGGCCAGGTTGCACATCGCAATCGCGTGCACCGTGCCGATGTGATTGCGCACGCTGCGGCGGTCGGCCAGCGTGCCTTCGCAACGGCCATGCTCCAGGCGGGTGATGCGCGGCGCGATGCTGGCGAAGTAGGGCGCCTTGAAGCACACCGCGCGCGAGAACAGCCAGCTGCCGGCGGGCCAGCGCTGCAGGCGGTGATAGAGCGAGAGCAGGGGCGTGGACATGGTGGGTATTCCGGTCGGCGGATAAAGCGACGGCGGGCCGAGGCCCGCCGTCGAAGGCAACGCGTGTCGCGGGCGGTCAGGCCGCCTGCGAATGCGGGTCCTTGTGCTGGCGGTCGTAGTAACTGGCCGCGCGCAGTTCGTGGGTGTCGAAGTCGTCCACGGTGATCGTGTCCAGGGTCAGCGTGCGCAGCTCTTCCAGCAGGCTGCGCTCGTCCTGGGTGATCACGCCTTCGGCCACGGCTTCGTCCAGCTGCGCCTTGAAGTCCAGCGCCTCGATGCCCTTGCTCTTCAGCGCCTTCAGGAACTTGCGCTCCACCGGCTCGGCCATGATCGCCTTGCTCAGGTAGCTGTTGATGCGGCCACCCGGGTTGTTCTCGCACGGGGTCAGGAACACGCCATTGGCCAGGCGGTCGCGGGCTTCGTTCGGCGCCATCAGCAGGGCGGCCACGCGACGGCTCAGGCGGTCGCCCGGGGCTTCAGCACGACGGCCCAGCGGGAAGATCAGCGCCCACATCAGCCAGCCGATCGGACGGATCGGGAAGTTGCGCAGGGCGGCCGACAGCGATTCCTCGATCTTGTGCACACTGTCATGGAAGGCCCAGGCCAGCAGCGGCTGGTCGGCCTGCGGTGCGCCTTCGTCGTGGTAGCGCTTGAGCATGGCGCTGGTCATGTAGACATGGCTCAGCACGTCGCCCAGGCGGCCGGACAGCGATTCCTTGAACTTCAGCTTGCCGCCGAGCGTCATCATCGAGATGTCGGCCATCAGCGCCAGGTTGGCCGAGTAACGGTCCAGCTTGCGGAAGTAGCGGCGCGTGTAGGCGTCGCCCGGGGCGGCACCGAAGCGCGCGCCGGTCAGGCCAAACCAGAACGAACGCACGGCATTGGAGATGCCGAAACGGATGTGGCCGAACAGGCTGCGGTCGAACTCCTGCAGGCCGGCACGGGTGTCCGGATCCTGCGCCGCCTTCATTTCCTTCAGCACCCACGGGTGGCAGAGGATCGCACCCTGGCCGAAGATCAGCAGGCTGCGGGTCATGATGTTGGCACCTTCCACGGTGATCGCGATCGGCGCGGCCTGCCAGCTGCGGCCGGCGAAGTTGCGCGGCCCCAGGATGATGCCCTTGCCGCCGATCACGTCCATCATGTCCGAGATCACTTCGCGGCTCATGGTGGTGCAGTGGTACTTGGCGATCGCCGACGGCACCGACGGCACGTCGCCACGATCAACCGCCGCAGCGGTAGCCTGCGACAGCGCGCTGATCTTGTACGCCTTGCCGCCGATGCGGGCCAGCGCCTCTTCAACGCCCTCGAAGCGGCCGACCGACAGGCCGAACTGCTTGCGGATGCGGGCATAGGCGCCGGTCACGGCGGCACCGGCCTTGGCGCCGCCGCTGGCGGTGGACGGCAGGGTGATCGAACGGCCCACGGCCAGGCACTCGTTGAGCATGTTCCAGCCCTTGCCGGCCATCGCGGCGCCACCGATCAGCTGGGTCAGCGGGATGAACACATCCTTGCCCTTGATCGGACCGTTCTGGAAGGTCGAGTTGAGCGGGAAGTGGCGACGGCCGATTTCCACGCCGGCGGTGTCGCGCGGCAGCAGGCCCAGGGTGATGCCGATGTCGCGGGTGTCGCCGATCAGGCCATCCGGGTCGTACATGCGGAAGGCCATGCCGATCAGGCTCGCGACCGGGGCCAGGGTGATGTATCGCTTGTCGAAGGTCAGGCGCACGCCGAGAACCTGCTCGCCGTTCCACTCGCCCTTGCAGACGATGCCGTAATCGGGAATCGAGGTGGCGTCGGAACCGGCGAACGGACCGGTCAGGCCGAAGCACGGAACCTCGCGGCCATCGGCCAGGCGCGGCAGGTACTGGTCCTTCTGTTCCTGGGTGCCGTAATGCACCAGCAGTTCACCCGGGCCCAGCGAATTCGGCACGCCAACGGTGGAGCTGACCACCGAGGACACCGAGGCCAGCTTCTGGATCACCTTGTGGTGGGCCAGCGCGGAGAAGCCCAGGCCGCCGTATTCCTTCGGAATGATCATGCCGAAGAACTTGTTCTTCTTGATGAAGGCCCACAGTTCCGGCGGCAGGTCGGCATGGACGTGGGTGATTTCCCAGTCGTTGACCATGGTGCACAGCTCTTCGACCGGGCCATCGAGGAAGGCCTGCTCTTCGGCGGTCAGCTGCGGCTTGGGGTAGTTCAGCAGGATGTTCCAGTCCGGATCACCGGTGAACAGCTCGCCTTCGAAACCGACCGAGCCGGTTTCCAGCGCGATGCGCTCGGTCTGCGACAGCGGCGGCAGCACCTTGCGGAACACCTTCATCATCGGGGCGGTCAGCAGCGGCTTGCGGATGAACGGCAGCAGCAGCGGCACGGCGATCACCGCCAGCACCGCGGCCGCGACGATCGTGGCGGTCTGGTTGACGTAGGGAATGAACCAGCAGGCGGCCAGCAGGGCCACGCTGATCAGCGTCCAGGTAACCAGCCGCATGCGGTGGTAGGCGACGAACGCGCCTGCCAGCAGCAGGGCGAGGAAGGGAAGAACGATGCTCATGAGCGTGCTCCGGTGACGTGCTCGTTTGTGGCGGACGAAGCTGCAGCATCCGCTGCGGGCAACACGTCCAGATAGTCCAACACAGTAGCGGTAAAGGCGTCGTTGTCATCGCCGGCGACCATATGCGTGGCCTGCGGCAGCTGTACATGGCGCGCGTGCGGCGCCAGCGCCAGGAATTCGGCCACGGTCTGCGGCGTGACCAGGTCACTGCGGCCGCCGCTGACCAGCAGCAGCGGGCATTTCACCTGGCGTGCGGCTTCGGCCAGCGCATCCTGATGCTGCTCGCTGTCGCGGGCCAGCTCGGCCACCAGGCGCGGATCCCAATGCCAGCGCCAGCGGCCGTGGCCGTCCTCGCGCAGCAGTGCACGCAGCGACTGCTCGGACTTGCGTGGCCGGTGCGGCATGTAGGCCGAGATCACGTCGGCGGCCTCGGTCAGCGACGCGAAGCCATCGGGATGGGCGGTCATGAACGCAAGGATGCGTTCGACACCAGCGGTGTCCCAGCGCGGGGTGATGTCGACCAGCACCATTGCCGAGAACAGGCCGGGCCAGCGCGATTCGGCCAGCAGCCCGAACAGGCCGCCCATCGACGCGGCAACCAGCACCGGCGGGCGCGGTTGCTCGCCGGCCAGGACGATCAGGTCATCGGCGAACTGTTCGCCGTGATACGGCAGGTCGGCGGCATTCCAGTCCGAATCGCCATGGCCGCGGGCATCGTAGGCCAGGGTCTGCAGGCCGGCCGCGTTCAGCGCGCGCGCAGTGGCATTCCAGGCGTGGCGGGTCTGGCCGAAGCCATGCGCGAACAGCACCCGGCCGCGACGGCCGTGGTCACTGGCGGTCGCTGCCAAACGCGCGCCATGGGCAGCGTCCAGGCGCAGGTCATGGAACGCAGCGGGAGTAGGGGACGTAACCATACCGGATAGTATGGATTGCTTGAGGGGGAAGTCAATACTGCATGGTATGGTGCACTGCGGCAGGGGGGCCGGCAGGGCCCGTAACGGTTTCCACCGCAACGGCGTACTGCAACGAACCCCGGCGTATGGTTAAATCAGCCCATGAATCAACCTGACGCTTCCGCCGGCGAACCGCGCGCCGGCCGCAACAGCCGCCTGAGTGCCGAAGACTGGGCCCAGGCGGCCCTCGACCTGATTGCTGAACAAGGTGTAGGTGCCGTCGCGGTGGAACCGTTGGCACGGCGCCTGGGTGTGACCAAGGGCAGTTTCTACTGGCATTTCCCCTCGCGCGATGCCCTGCTGCAGGCGGCGCTGGAACGCTGGGAACTGTTCGAACAGGAACAGGTGTTCGGCAGCCTCGAGGATGTGCCCGATCCGCGCGTACGCCTGCGCCAGCTGTTCCAGATGGTCGCGCACGAAGTGCAGCCGCACATCATCTACAGCGAACTGCTGAAGGCGCTGGATCATCCGATGGTGCGCCCGGTGATCGACCGCGTGTCGCAGCGTCGCCTGGACTACCTGATTGCCTCGTTCCGCCAGGCCGGGCTCAGCTCCACCGATGCGCGGCATCGCGCGCGCCTGGCGTATGCCGCGTATGTCGGCTTCCTGCAGCTGTCGCTGCAGCTGCAGCAGCCCAAGCAGGCCCGCGAGGATTTCGAGGCCTATGTCGAGCACCTCATCGAGACGCTGATTCCGAACGGTTGAAGATCGCCGTCCTGGTCACGAGAAAGCCGCGGCACCGCCGCGGCTTTTTTCTTGCGTGCCATCCACATATTGCCGGCGGCACAAAGAACAACGGCCCCTTGCGGGGCCGTTGCTGCATCAGCTGATCAGTGGATCGATCAGAACTTCTGCTTGTACTGCATGTACATGTAGCGGCCCGGCAGGTCGTACTGCGGGTCGAACATGTTGGCGCGGACCGAGTAGGACACCGGCGGATCCTTGTCGAACGCGTTGTTCAGACCCAGCATGATGGTGCCCTTCCACGGGGTGTTGTAGCGAACCTGGATGTCGTGGTAGGTGGTCGACGCGATGTGGTTCTCGCCCTTCGCACCGTCGGAGCAGTACGGGAAGGTATCCGGGTCCTGGGTCGGGCTGAACGGGCATTCTTCGCGCATGCCGGACTTGTAGCGCAGGCCCCAGTTGACGCCGAAATCACCGTAGCTCCAATCCACATACAGGTTGGAGCGGATGCGCCAGTACGGATCCTGGTCGCGGTAACGGCCCTGACGGCCTTCAACCGGCGAATCCTGGGTCGACTTGGTATCCCACTTGGACAGATAGGTGCTGTCCCAGCTGATGGTGAACTGGCCGAACGAGGTCTCCGGCAGGCGGTAGGCCAGGCCCAGATCCCAACCTTCCACCTTGTACGATGCCAGGTTCTGCAGCGGCATGTTGACGTTGGTGATGGTGTAGCGCTGGTTGACGGTGCCGTAGTTCGGATCACGCGTGATCAGGCCGCAGTAGGCTGCCTGCTGCTGCGGGGTGCCGCCGTAGCAGTAGCTCATGATGTCCTGGATCGCCGGGCGGGTGATCGCGTCTTCAACCTTGATCTGCCACCAGTCCAGGGTAACGTTCAGGCCGGTGACGAAGCTCGGGCTCCACACCAGGCCCAGCGTCTTGCTGGTCGAGGTTTCCGGCTTCAGGTTCGGATTGGCCTGCCAGGTGAACGGCACAACCGTCTGCTTGCGGCCCGCACCGGCGCCCGGCTGAATGAAGTTGGCCGGGACGCCCTGTGCGGCACACTGTGCGGCAACCGCACCGGTACGCAGGCCGGCGTTGGACGAGCAGGGATCGATGTAGGTCTCGAAGGAGTCCGTGTCGCCGCGATACAGGTTGTTGATGCTCGGCGCGCGGAAGCCCTCGGAGTAGTTACCGCGGATCATCAGGTCGTCGATCGGCTTCCAGCGGAAGCCGAACTTGTTGTTGGTGGTGTTGCCGAAGTTGCTGTAGTCGGAGTAGCGCGATGCCACGCTGAAGTCCAGCAGCTTGGCGCCCGGCAGGTCCGCCAGCACCGGAATCGACAGTTCCACGAAGAACTCGTTCAGATCGTAGCCGCCCTTGGTCGGCGCCGCACCGTTGCCGGTGCTCAGGCCCGAAGCAATGAAGGCGTCCGGATCGAACTGACCGGTTTCCTTGCGGTACTCGTAACCGGCAGCGAAGCCCAGCGCACCGGCCGGCAGCTGCACGATCTCACCGGAGATGTTGGCGTAGTAGCCCTTCGACACCAGGCTCGCCGAGTCGTGTGCGGTGAACGAGGTGTAGTCCAGAGCTTCCTGCGAGATCGAACCCAGGCCGCCCAGCGGATTGATCGGCACGCAGCCGGCAATGACGGCACCCGCCGAATTCAAGCAGACCGGCTTGCCATCGCGCAGAGCCGACGGGCCATAGGCCTCGGCCAGACGCTGCCTGTTGAACAGGCCGTAGGTCAGGTCGTTCTGGTCGGTCTTGTCGTAGCGGTAGCCGACGTCCCAGTCGAAGTTGCGATCGGCGAACTCGAAGAAGCCTTCGAAGCCACCGTAGAAGTGCCAGTTCTTGACGTTCTGGTTGAACGAACGACCGCCGGATTCATTGAAGCGACGATTGACGCCGGTCAGTTCGACACCATACGGGTTGTACATGCTAGCCGCGCTCAGGCGCTGGCCGGTCACCGGCATGGAGGCCAGCAGCTGCTCGGACTTGCGCTCGTTGTACATCGCCTCGGTACGGAAGGTGATGTTGTCGGTCACGTTGTACGAACCCAGCACGAACAGCGAAGTGCGCTCGTTCGGGGTCAGCAGGTAGTTGTCCGGCGCGGTGTTGTAACCGTGGACGTTCGCATCGAACGGGGTTTCAACGCCATTGATGATGATGTACTGGTTGCCGTTGCGAACATAGCTGCCCGGGATGCCGGTTGCGCTCTGGCCACTGAAGAACGGCGGGCCACCGGCGGAGATCTTGCGATCGCCGGCCATCACGGACTTTTCGTTGACGTAGGACGCGCCGACGGTGATCGAGGCGCGGTCGGTCACGGTGCCCAGGGTGAAGTCATACGCTTCACGCTCGCCGTCGCCATCGCTGTACTGGCCCTTGTAGGCGTTGACTTCAGCACCATCGAAGTTCTGCTTGGTGATGATGTTCACCACGCCGGCGATGGCGTCCGAACCGTAGATGGTCGAGGCGCCGTCCTTCAGGATGTCGATGCGCTCGATCATCGCGGTCGGGATGGTGTTCAGGTCGACGCTGCCGTCCAGGCCGGTGGTCCAGCGGCGGCCGTTGACCAGCACCAGGGTGCGCTCGGAACCGAGGTTGCGCAGGCTGACGCCGGCCGAGCCGTCACCGCCGTTGTTGAACGTACGGTTCAGGGCGGCACCGTTGGCGGCGACGCGCTGCAGGATGTCGGCGACCGAGGTCACGCCCTGCTTTTCGATGTCGGCGCGGGTCAGGCTGAGCACCGGCTGCGAGGTTTCGATGTCGGTGCTCTTGATGCGCGAACCGGTGACCGAGATGCGGTCCAGGTTGGTCGCTTCCTGAGCCTGGGCGGTGGCAGTGGACGCCACACCGGCAACGAGCGCGACCAGGACGGCGTCGCGCAGCTTGTTGGACTTGAAGTTCATTGGCTCTCTCTCTCCAAGAAATCTTGGCTGGGTGATTGCCTGCGTACGGAGCGAAAAGGCGCTCCAAAAAACGCGAGGCTGAGCCGATAGTACTGGTGCGTTCTCAAAAATTAAAGGTGTGTTAATACAGGCCGTGGCAGGGCTGAATACGATAGGGGTAGGCCGTTGACGTCATTGAATTCAATGACTTGAGGTCGTTCTTGCCCAGCTCGCCAGTACTTCGTTAGTTTCATGTGAAAGAAAATATTTCGGTTGTTGCAGCGCGCAGGCGAAAGAATTCTGTCTGTCCATCGTCCATTCAGCATTGCTGCGGCGCAAAAAAAGAACGGGCGCCCTGCGGCACCCGTTCCCATTCAACCCCGAATTGTGAGCCCGCCGGTGATGTCCGGTCAGAGGTCCTGCTCGTAGCGGACGTACGGCACGGTGCCGTCGTCATTGCTTTCATTGCGCGGCGAGAACGGATTCTTGCCGCGGCTGATCACGTTCTCGGCGCCCACAGTGAGCTGGCCGGACCAGGGGGTACGCCAGGTCAGCCCGATTCCCAGGCCTTCCCACTTGCCAGGCTTGCCCGGCACGTCGACGACACGCCCGATGATGCTGCCGGTGAAGTTGCCGTAGCCGGCGCCGATGCTCAGGCTCTTGCTGTCCCAGCGATCGACGATGGCCGGTGAGGCATCAGCCAGCGGTACCAGGCGGGCCTTGGCATAGGTGCCGGCGATGGAGACGAAGCCCTCGCGGCCGATGTTCTTCTGCGCGAACACGGTCAGGTCGTTCTGCTCGGCGCGCAGCGAAGGGGTCTTGTTCGGGCCTGACAGCCAGGCCGGCAGGGTTTCACGGCCGGTACCGGCGGTGATGCCCAGGCGGCTGTTGCCACGGTTCAGTGCGGCGGTGCCGGTGAAGCGGCGGCTGTTGAGGTCGTCATCGTCGCCGAGGCTGGCCAGCATGCAGTGACTGGCCAGGCCGCTGATGCTGGTTCCACTGCTGCTGTTGCAGAGCAGGCCCAGCGAATCGCCGGAGGACAGGCCGAAGGCCGCATCCAGCGAGTTGCGGCCGAAGTGCCAGCGGGCGCCGGCCGCCTGTTCGCCGGTGGGTTCCAGATACAGCAGGGCCTCGACCTTGCCGCTGCCCTTGTTCCACACCGGCAGCACGGTACGGGTGTCCTTGCTCTGCGCATGCGCGCCCGCAATCGCGCCAAGGGCGATCAGCAGGGCCAGCGGTAGACGCAGGAAGGTACGCATCGGACCAGTTCAGACAGGGATGAACAACGGAAGTTCCCGCGGAAACGGGAACTTGATCGTAGGGTGTTTATGAATTCTTAACAAGCCTTGATCCCCCCAGATGCAAGACCAGCCGATTACTGAAGCCGTTCAGGTGCCGGCACAGTCCCCTCGGCACCGTGGAACAGTATGCCGAACTCCGTCAAAGGAAAGTGATACTCGCGCCCGCAGAATTCGCAGCGAACCTCGACCGCGTTGGTGGCCTCGGCGGCGGCACGGGCTTCGTCCTCGCCCAGCGACTGCAGCATCGATGCGACCCGTTCACGCGAGCAGGAGCAGGCGAAGGACAGCGGCTTGCTGCCCATCAGCTCGGGCTTCTCTTCGTGGAACAGGCGGTGCAGCAACTGCTCGGCCGGGGTGGCCAGCAGTTCGGCCTTGCCCAGGGTCTCGAACAGGGCGCTGGCGCGGGCCCAGCCGTCCTCGTCACCTTCGTCGCCCGGCAGCTTCTGCAGCAGCAGGCCGGCGGCGCCGGTGCGGTCGGCGGCCAGCAGCAGGCGGGTGGGCAGCTGTTCGGACTGGCGGAAGTAGTCCTCGAAGGCTTCGTCCAGTTCCGGTGCGGTCAGGCCGACCAGGCTCTGGTAGCGCTGCGGTTCGCGCGGGTCCAGGCCCGGGTTCTCGATGGTGATCGCGAGCAGGGCGTCATCGCCCAGGCTGGACAGGTCGCGCGGCGCGTCGGCACCGTCGCTGAGCTGGGCGATGCCGCGCAGGGTACCTGCGGCGGTGCATTCGGCGAACAGGGTGCGCAGGGCGGTGCTGCTGCGCAGCTGGATCGACAGGCGGCCATCGATCTTGGTGTGGCCGGTGAACAGCGCCGAGGCCACGCAGGCCTCGCCGAGCAGTTCGGCAGCGGTATCCGGGTACTGGGCGTGGGACAGGATCTCCTGCCAGGTGGCCTGCAGGCGCACGTGGACGCCACGGACGCCAGCGTCGGGCAGCAGGAAGCGGATCAGGGAATCGGAGTTGGCGGTCATCGGCTCACATCGCGCGTAAACGGAGGCGGTTGCCGGATAATGCGCCGACAACCAGACAGAAGAAGGATGCACCAGTAATGGGGGCAGCGGGAGAGCAGCACAAGGTCGAGGCCGGGGCGGACGTGCCTCGGCGCAGGCGCTGGCGCTGGAAGCGGCTGCTGTGGCTGCCGGTGCTGCTGGCCGCCTTCAGCTGCCTGCAGGTACTGGTACTGCGGTTCATCGATCCGCCCGGGTCCATGGTGATGCTGTGGCGCTACGGCGAGGCGCTGGGCGAGGCGGACTGGTCCTATCGGCTGCACTACCAGTGGCGCGACCTGGACCAGATGGCGCCCAGCCTGCCGATCTCGCTGGTGGCGGCGGAGGACCAGCGCTTTCCCGACCACAATGGTTTCGACCTGCAGGCCATCGAGAAGGCGCGCGACCACAACGCAAAGGGGGGCCGCCTGCGCGGTGCCAGCACGATCAGCCAGCAGGTGGCCAAGAACCTGTTCCTGTGGCAGGGCCGCAGCTGGGTCCGCAAGGGCCTTGAGGTCTGGTACACGGTGCTGATCGAAGCGCTGTGGCCGAAGGAGCGCATCCTGGAGATGTACGCCAACATCGCCGAGTTCGGTGATGGCGTGTATGGCGCGCAGGCCGCGGCGCAGAAATTCTGGGGCAAGGACGCGGCTCGGCTGAGCCCGGCCGAAAGCGCGCGGCTGGCGGCGGTGCTGCCGGCACCACGGCGCTACAACGCGGCGGCGCCGGGGCCCTATGTACAGCGGCGTGCGGCATGGATCCAGCGCCAGGCGCGGCAGCTGGGTGGGGCGGCGTACCTGTCGGAGGAGTGAGGAGGCGGCCTGCCGGGTCTGCAGGCGGCGGCCCGCATGCGTGCCGGCAACGTACAATCCGGGCATGACCCGTGAACGGCTTACTTTTGTCATCGCCGCCTACAACGAGGCCCTGGCACTGCCGTTGCTGCATCCGCGGTTGTGCGCGGTGCTGGATGGCATGCCCGACATCGAAGGCCACATTCTGTATGTGGACGACGGCAGCCACGACGACACCTGGCCGGTGATCGCCGGCCTGGCCCAGGCCGATGCGCGGGTCTCGGCGCTGAAGCTCTCGCGCAACTTCGGCAAGGAGGCCGCGCTGACGGCCGGCCTGGACCTGGTGCGCGAGGGGGCGGCGATGATCCTCGATGCGGACGGCCAGGATCCACCGGAGCTGGTGCCGCAGTTCGTCGCGCGCTGGCGCGAGGGGCACGACAACGTCTATGGCACGCGCATGGCCCGCGATGGCGAGGCCTGGGTCAAGCGCGCCACGGCGGCGATGTTCTACCGGGTGATGGGGCGCCTGTCGCGCACGCCGATCCCCGCCGACACCGGTGACTTCCGCCTGTTGTCGCCTCGCGCGCTGAGCGCACTGCGCGAGATGCGCGAGCGCCATCGGTTCATGAAGGGCCTCTTCAGCTGGGTCGGGTTCAAGCGGGTGGCCGTGCCCTATCACCGCCATGCGCGCGTGGCCGGCACCAGCAAGTTCAGCCTGTGGCGGCTGTGGAACTTCGCCCTGGAGGGCATCACCGGTTTCTCGACCGTGCCGCTGCGGGCCGCCACCTATCTGGGGCTGGCAACGGCGGCGGTGGCCTTCGTGTTCGGCCTGTGGGTGATCGTCAAGGCGGCGCTGTATGGCGACCGGGTGGCGGGCTGGCCGACGATGATGGCGGTGATCCTGTTCCTGGGCGGGGTGCAGCTGATCGCGCTGGGCCTGATCGGCGAGTACCTGGGGCGGCTGTATGAAGAGTCCAAGCAGCGCCCGCTGTACCTGGTTGACGCATGGCTAGCATCCACCGTGGCAGACTCGGCCCTGCAACCCACCCTCGGAGGGCAGGCGGATGACCACGGTACGGCAACTGTTGGACGGCAAGTCTCCTGAAGTACACGCAGTCGCACCGGATGCGGCGGTGATCGATGCGATCCGGTTGATGGCGGAAAAGGGTATCGGCGCGGTGCTGGTGATGGATGGGCCGCGACTGGTCGGGATCCTGTCCGAGCGCGACTACGCACGCAAGATCGTGCTGCGGGATCGTTCGTCGCGCGATACGGCGGTGGCCGAGATCATGACGGCGCAGGTGGTGACGGTGTCGCCGGGCGAGCAGGTGGAGCACTGCCTGCAGCTGGTGACCGATTTCCGTATCCGCCACCTGCCGGTGGTGGAGGGCGCGCAGGTGCTGGGGGTGATTTCCATCGGTGACCTGGTGAAGTCGGTGATCGATGCACAGCGCAGGGAGCTGGATCAGCTGCAGCAGTACATCGTGGCGGGATGAGTTGTTCGCTGGCGGGCCTGCGGCCCGCCGGCCCGCTTCTCGAAGCTCAAAGTCAACGCCAAAGCCAAAGCCAAAGCAGCGCCTTCCTGATACGTTGGGAGGCGGAGGGCGCGGCTGGGCAGGACACGCCGTAAACCCATCCATGGGGGCTCGATGGCGCCATCCATGGCGCCAACGGTCCTGCCCAGCCGCACCCTCCGCCTCTGGACACGTTCCCGCGAGCGCGGTGCGTTTCAGTGCCGATCCCCCGCTCCTGGTAGATGCCAACCTTGGTTGGCATTGGCTTTTGATTCTGCTCATTCTTTTGACTTTGAACTTCGCTCTCGTTCCGCGCGCGCAGGAAACTGTCCGGAGCCGGAGCAAGGCGGCAGGCAGGACCGTGAGGCGCATGGATGCGCCGACCGAGCCTACAGGGACGTATTTACGGCGTGTCCTGCCTGTCGCCTTGCTCCGGCTCTACGCGCGGAAAAACGAGGCGCCGCGAACAAACGCTCTACTTCGCATACTGCCCACCGCAGTCGGTATCCTTGCCCGGCCCCAGTTCGATGGTCGCCAGCAGCGCCGCCGGCGGGGCGATGCTGCCCAGCGCCAGGGCCACCGCGCCACGAATGCCCAGCGCCTTGAAGTCCGGCCGGAACGACGGATCCTTGAATGTGCCGGTGATGTGCAGCGGCGAGCGCAGCACCAGGATGCTCTTGTCCTTCGGGCGCGGCTTCAGCAGCAGGTCGAGGGTCTCATCGCGCAGGCTGACCGTGCCCTCGCCGATGATGATCGTATCGGTGGTATCCACCGCCAGCGCCTGGCTGGTCATCAGCCCGTCGCGCACGCCGAAGTCGGCGAAGGCGCAGCGCAGGGGAATCTGTTTGTCGCCGGTCACCAGGAATTTCAACGACTCGGTGACATCCAGCCCGGCCAGTTCCATCACCAGGTTGCCGACATGGCCGCGGCCCATCGCCAGGCCGACCTTGCCGCTGCTGCTGCCCAGCATCGCGGCGATCGAGTTGCCACGGCCGCTCAGGTCGACTTCGCCGCCGATGCCGCCCTTGGCCTGCTCGGCCAGTTTTGCATCCGGGAACAGCTGGCCCAGCTGCACGCCGCGCACGCTGGCTTTCAGCGCGGTGCTGATCTGCGCCTGACGTGCATCCATGCGGATCGTGCTGCGGATATCGCCGCCGGCCACGCCGAAGTTCAGCGGGTCCAGCCGCAGCACGCCGTCATCCAGCAGCAGGTGCGCATCCATGTCGTCCAGCGGCAGCGAGGGTGCGTTGATGCGATGGGCCTTCCAGCGCACGTCGGCATCCATCGCACGCAGCTTGCCGAGGTTGTAGGGCGTGTCGGGCAGTACCCGGGCACGGGCGGCGATACGCGCGGCCTCGGCCTTCTGCTCGGCGTTCGCGGTCTCGCCGCTGCCGGTCTTCGGTGGTGCACCGACGAAGCCGGCCAGATCGTCGAAGTCCAATCGCCGGGATTCGAGCGTGGCCGTCAGCCGCGGGCGTGCACCGCCGACGTCGAACTGCAGGTTGCCACCGAGATCGCTGTCGCCGACCTTGCCGGTGAACTGCTCGTAGCGCCAGGTGTCGTGGTCGCGCTTGAGGCGGCCATTCAACGCGTACGGCGGCGAGGACGGAATGGCGATGCCGAGCAACGGGTACAGGTCGGCCAGGTCCTGGCCACTGAGTGCGAACTGCAGGTCGAACACGCGCAGCTGGAACGGATTGGTAAGCGTGCCGCTGGCCACCGCGTGGGTTGCCCCGGCGCGGCCATCGAGGTGGATGCGGAACGGGTGGTCGCTGTCGGTCAGCTGCAGCGGTGATTCGGTGCCGCCGCGCAGGGTGAACGGATTGCCCTGCCAGCGGCCCTTGCCCTGCACCAGCAGCGGCGGTGCGGCATCGGCCTGTTTCGGCTGGCCGCTGCGCACATCCAGCCGGATGTCGGTGCGGCCGAGCGCATCCAGGAACTGCAGTCGGCCGTCATCGATGCGCAGGCGCTTGAGCTGGAGGCCCGGCCCGCCGGCGCTGTCACCGAGGAAATCCCAGTTGCCCGGCTCGCCCTTGCGCGGGGCCGTTTCCAGCAGGACGTCCGGCCGGGTCAAGCGCACTTCGGGCAACTGCACGCTGCCACGCAGCAGCGGCCACACCCGCACGTCGATCTCGACGCGATCGGCGCTGGCCATGTCCGGCTGCTTTGCCCAGCTGGCATTGGCGAAGGTGATCGCGTCGGCGCGGATCGTGCTGGTGCGGCCGAGATCCACATCCAGGTGGCCGATGTGCAGTACCCGGCCGGTACGCGCCTGCACGGCGCGTTCGACCGGCCCCTTGAACCAGTTCCAGTCCCACAGTGCGATCAACAGCAGGACCGCCGCCAGCAGGAAGATCAGGACCGTCAGCCAGCGCCGGCCGCGCGGGCCGGGTCGGCGGAGGCGCCAGCGGGAGGTGCGCGATGTGGCGGGGGAGGCGGCAGCATTCACGCTGTCATGGTTGCCCCCTCATCGTGGACGGGGCGCGAAGCACCCATGTGCGCGGTGTGCACAACCCGCGCGCGGGCCCCTGTCTTACAGCACCTGCATGGTGACCGCGACGAAGTGGCAGACGCTGCCGCCGATCACGAACAGGTGCCAGATCGCATGCGAATAGGGGATCGATTCGCGATGGTAGAAGTAGGTGCCCAGGGTGTATGACAGGCCGCCGGCCAGCAGCCAGCCCAGCGTCCAGCCGTCGATCGAGGCCAGCATCGGCTTGACTGCCACGATCACCAGCCAGCCCATGGCCACGTAGATCGCGGTGGACAGGCGCTTGAAGCGGCCGGTGTAGAACAGCTTGAACACCACGCCGGCCAGGGCCAGGGTCCAGATCGCCGCGAACAGCCCCCAGCCCCACGGACCGCGCAGGCCGATCAGGGTGAACGGGGTATAGGTGCCGGCGATCAGGACGTAGATCGCGCAGTGGTCGAACACCTTCAGGCGACCCTTGGCGACCGGGTGCTGGATGGCGTGATAGAGGGTGGAGGCCGTATACAGCAGCAGCAGCGCGATGCCGAACACGATGGCGCCGGCCAGCTGCCAGCCATCACTGTAGATGGCGGCCAGGGTGATCAGTACCGCGCCCGCGCCGAGGGCGAGCACGGCGCCCAGGCCGTGGGTCAGGGCGCTGGCGATTTCTTCGCGGATCGAAGCAACGGAAGTCGTGGACATGGCGTAGGCATCGTTCGCGGGGAGGGGGACCCGCACCCCTCTATCATCGCCGCGATGGGCGGCGCATGCACGCCCATCACCGTATGGTCGGTGAATCCCCGCGTTGCGCGGATGCGGCCGCGATCAGCAGATCCACGCCATGCGTGGATGAACCGCCGCGGGGCCCCTTGCGGTTCAGCTTGCCGACACCGTATGCGCCGCTTCGCGGGTGGCCGAGAAGCGCACATCCGGAGAACGTTCCTGCGCCAGCTGCAGGTTGACCCGGGTCGGTGCCAGGTAGACCAGGTGGCCGGCCGCATCCAGCGCCAGATTCAGCGCATTCTTCTCGCGGAACTCTTCCAGCTTCTTCTCGTTGCTGCAGTGGACCCAGCGTGCGGTGGTCACGCTGACCTGCTCGAACGTGGCTTCCACGCCGTACTCGTCCTTCAGGCGGTAGGCGGCCACGTCGAACTGCAGTACGCCCACCGCACCCAGGATCAGGTCGTTGCTGGTGAGCGGACGGAAGAACTGGGTTGCACCTTCTTCGGACAGCTGGGCCAGGCCCTTCTGCAGCTGCTTGAGCTTGAGCGGATCGCGCAGGCGTGCACGGCGGAACAGTTCCGGGGCGAAGTTGGGAATACCGGTGAAGGTGACCGCTTCGCCTTCGGTGAAGGTATCGCCGATGGAGATGGTGCCGTGGTTGTGGATGCCGATCACATCGCCCGGCCACGCTTCGGCGGCGATTTCACGGTCGCTGGCCATGAAGGTCAGGGCGTTGGCCAGCTTCATCTCCTTGCCGGTACGCACGTGGAAGGTTTTCATGCCGGCGCTGAAACGGCCCGAGCAGACGCGCATGAACGCCACGCGGTCGCGGTGCTGCGGGTCCATGTTGGCCTGGATCTTGAACACGAAGCCGGTCAGCTTGTTTTCTTCCGGTGCGATCTCGCGGCCGGTGGTGGAGCGCGCCTGCGGTGACGGCGCATGTTCGACGAAGAAGTCCAGCAGCGGCTGCACGCCGAAGTTGTTCACGCCCGAACCGAAGAACACCGGGGTCTGCTTGCCGGCGCGGTACGCGTCCAGGTCGAAGGGGTGGCTTGCGCCCTGCACCAGTTCCAGTTCGTCGCGCAGGTCGGCCAGCATCTGCGCACCGATCTTCTCGGCCAGGCCGGGGGCATCGATGGACGGGAAGATGGTCGAGTCCTGGCGGGTGAAGTTGCGGCCCGGTTCGTACAGGTGCACTTCGCCGGTCAGCAGGTGCACCACGCCCTTCAGGCGCTGGCCCATGCCGATCGGCCAGGTCACCGGGGCGCACTGGATGCCGAGCACGGTTTCCACTTCATCCAGCAGCTCGATCGGGTCCTTGCCCTCGCGGTCGAGCTTGTTGATGAAGGTCATGATCGGGGTGTCGCGCAGGCGGCACACTTCCATCAGCTTGATGGTGCGCTCTTCCACGCCCTTGGCCACGTCGATCACCATCAGCGCCGAGTCCACCGCGGTCAGCACGCGGTAGGTGTCCTCGCCGAAGTCGGCGTGGCCGGGGGTGTCGAGCAGGTTGACGATCTTGCCTTCGTACGGGAACTGCATCACCGAGGAGGTGACGGAGATGCCGCGCTCCTTTTCCAGTGCCATCCAGTCGGAGGTGGCGTGGCGGGCGGCCTTGCGGCCCTTGACCGAACCGGCCATCTGGATCGCGCCTCCGAACAGCAGCAGCTTTTCGGTCAGCGTGGTCTTGCCGGCGTCAGGGTGGGAGATGATGGCGAAGGTGCGGCGACGCGACGCTTCGTTGGCGACTTCGGACATGGCAGTGGCGCCCGCCCGGGGCGCTTTTCAAAGAGATAAGCGCCCGATTATACCGGCCGGCGCCGGTCAGCGCCCGATGCCGCCGTCGGCCCCGGCCTGGCGGGCGAACTGCAGCTGGCCCTGCGCGGCGAAGATGCGCACCGGCACCGAGCGCAGGCCCATTCCGCGGTTGACCTGCACCACGAAGTGCAGGTGCGGGGCACTGCTGTAACCACTGTTGCCGGACAGGCCGATCGGCTGCCCGGCCTGCACTGCCTGGCCGCGACGTACGCGCATGCCACCGGCCTGCAGGTGGCCATACAGGGCCATGCTGCCGTCGCTGTGCAGCACGCGGATGAAGTTGGCGCGGGCAGCATCGCGTTCGCGGTCCTGCCCGTTGCCACGGAAGCCATCCTGGATCTGCATCACCGTACCCTCGCGCGCGGCCAGCACCAGGGTGCCCTCCGGCAGTGCGAAGTCGACCGCCTCGCGGTTCTCCTCGTCATCGTGGCTGAACCGGCCCTGCGGCGCCTGGTCCACGCGCAGGCGGGCGGCCTCGAAGGGCAGGCGATAGGCGACATCTTCGGCCTGTGCGGCCGGGTTGCCCGGCACCGACTGCAGGCGCAGATCGAGCATGCGGCCATCGATCGGGGCGGGCAGATGGCCGACCACCAGGCTGCTGTCACCCTGCAGCAGTGATTCGACCGGGAGACCCTCGACCGGGTGTCCCGGCGCCGCGCGCAGTTCGATCTGCAGCGGCCCCGCCAGCCCGTTGTCGATCCGCGCCTGCCATTGTTCGCCCACCGGCTGCAGGCGCAGTCGAGCCATCGGCGTGGCATCCCGGGCCGATTCCCCAGCGATGGCGGGGGCGGCCTTGGGCACCAGACCCCAGCCCTGGCGCCAGTCGCCTGCATGGGCCGTCGCGCTCGCCAGCAGGCACAGCAGCAGGCAGGTCAGGGGCAGGCGTGGCATCCGTGGTTCCGGTCAAAAGGGGCCGCCGGGACTGTACCCGATCCTGAACGGGACGACCGGGACGGCCTCCGCAGAGTTCATCTGCAAATATCCATCGCTTTATCCGCATGAAGGGATTGACAGTGCTGGAAAGGGCTGGCATCGTGGCCCCACCATCGAGACCGGCAGAGGGACAGGCCCTTTGAAGCCGGGGCAGCCCGCAGGCGCGCAAGCGACTGCGTAGGTGCCAAATCCTGCGGGGACCGTGGCGTCCACCGAAAGATGGTTCGAACCATGCACCCCACGTGCATCTCGAACGCGGGCCCCGCGAAGGCTCGATGGCCGATTCCCCAACCGGATCCCGCCATGAGCTTCGCTGCCAGTACCGCACTTCGCCCCGAACCCTTTGTCCCCGTCAGCGTGCCGGTCGATGACCGCGTGCATGCCGAGCGCGGTGAGTTCGCCGCGGTGCTGTCGATGCGTCACGCCGGCCCCAGCCCGGTGCGCCTGCGCTATGAGTGGGTCGGCCCGGCGAATGCGCCGGTGGTGGTGCTGGCCGGTGGCATTTCCGCCCACCGCCATGTGGCGTCCAACGCACAGTTCAGCGAGAAGGGCTGGGCCGAGGATCTGGTCGGCAAGGGCCGCGCGCTGGACCCACAGCAGCTGCGCGTGCTGGCCTTCGACTTCATCGGGGCAGATGGCGCGCTGGACGTTCCGATCGATACCGCCGACCAGGCCGATGCGCTGGCGCTGCTGCTGGATCATCTGGGCATCCGCGCGCTGAAGGCGTTCGTCGGCTATTCGTATGGCGCGCTGGTTGGCCAGCAGTTCGCGATCCGCCATCGTGCCCGCGTGCGCCAGCTGGTGCTGGCCAGCGGCGCGCATCGCCCGCATCCGTATGCCGCGGCCTGGCGCGCACTGCAGCGCCGCGCCGTCGCGCTGGGCCAGCTGCAGTGCGGCGAAGACCACGGGCTGGCGCTGGCCCGCCAGTTCGCCATGCTCAGCTATCGCACGCCGGAAGAATTCGGCGAGCGCTTCGATGCCGCGCCGGAAGTGATCAATGGCCGCGTGCGCGTGGCCGCCGAAGACTATCTCGACGCCGCCGGGGCGCAGTACGTCGCGCGCACGCCGGTAACCGCCTACCTGCGCCTGTCCGAATCGATCGACCTGCACCGCGTGGACCCTGCCGCGATCCTGCCGCCGACCGTGGTGGTGGCCGTGGAGGGCGATCGCCTGGTGCCGCTGGCCGATCTGGTCGGCCTGGTTGAAGGACTGGGCCCGCGCGGCAGCCTGCGCGTGCTGCGCTCGCCCTATGGCCACGACGCCTTCCTCAAAGAAACCGATCGCATCGACGCGATCCTCGCCACCGCCTTCCGTACTTCTGGAGAGTCCGCATGAGCCTGCACGCCAACGAGCCGTCCTGTAGCCGTACCACTGCCGCTGTCCGTGCCGGCATCGATCGCGATACCGCGCATGGTGCGGTCACTCCGCCGATCGTGTTGTCGTCGAACTTCAGCTTTGAAGGCTTCGGCAACAAGCGCCAGTACGACTACACGCGCAGTGGCAACCCGACCCGCGACCTGCTGGGCGAAGCACTTGCGGAACTGGAGGGCGGCGCAGGTGGGGTCGTCACCGCCACCGGCATGGGCGCGATCAATCTGGTGCTGAACGCGCTGCTGCAGCCGGGCGACACCCTGGTGGTGCCGCACGATGCCTACGGTGGCAGCTGGCGGCTGTTCAATGCGCTGGCGAAGAAGGGCCACTTCGAACTGGTCACCGCCGACCTGACCGATCCGCGTGCGCTGGCGCAGGCACTGGCCACCCAGCCGAAGCTGGTGCTGGTGGAAACCCCGTCCAACCCGCTGCTGCGCATCACCGACCTGCGCTTCGTCATCGACGCCGCGCACAGGGCGGGCGCGCTGGTCGTGGTCGACAACACCTTCCTGTCGCCGGCCCTGCAGCAGCCGCTGTCATTCGGCGCGGACCTGGTGCTGCATTCCACCACCAAGTACATCAACGGCCACAGCGACGTGGTCGGTGGCGCAGTGGTCGCGCGCGATCCGGCACTGCACGAGCAGTTGGTGTGGTGGGGCAATGCGCTGGGCCTGACCGGCTCGCCGTTCGATGCCTTCCTGACCCTGCGCGGCCTGCGCACGCTGGATGCGCGCCTGCGCGTGCACCAGGAAAACACCGCCTCGATCGTTGCCCTGCTGGACCAGCATCCGGCGGTCGGCGCGGTGTACTACCCGGGCCTGGCCGATCACCCGGGCCATGCCATCGCCGCACGCCAGCAGGACGGCTTCGGCGCGATGCTGTCGTTCGAGCTGGCGCACTGTGCCGGCGACGATCCGCATGCGGCGGTGCGCGCGTTCGTTGATGGCCTGCGTTGTTTCACCCTGGCCGAATCGCTGGGCGGCGTCGAAAGCCTGATCGCGCATCCGGCGACCATGACCCACGCGGCGATGACCGCCGAAGCGCGTGCGGCGGCCGGGATCAGCGAAGGGCTGCTGCGCCTGTCAGTGGGCATCGAGGCCGAGCGTGACCTGCTGGCCGATCTCGGCGCGGCGCTGCAGCGCGCCGAAGCGGTGATCGATGCCGCTGCACGCCGCAAACAGGTGGTGGACGCATGAGCGCACTGGCCGCTGAAATTCCCGCGCTGGGCGCGGGACGCCTGGCGCTGCTCGGCACCGGCACGGTGGGTTCGGCGTTCGTGCAGCGCTACCAGGCGCTGCAGGCACGCGGGCTGGAACTGCCCAGCGTGCAGTGGTTGGCCAATTCGCGTACCGCGCTGGCGATCGATCGTGACCTGGCATTGCCGCTGGAGCTGGCACGGCGTGCACCGCGTGATGGCCACAGCGCTCCGCCGTGGGCCAGCGCCGAAGGACTGGAGCGTGGCGACGTGGTGGTTGACGCGACCGCCAGCGAAGACGTGGCTGCACGCCATGTGCAGTGGCTGGCGCGCGGCGTGCACGTGGTGACCGCCAACAAGCTGGGGCGAGGCGCGCAGCTGGCGCGCGCGCAGGCAATTGCCGAAAGCTGCGCCGACAGCGGTGCACGCTACGGCGACAGCGCCACCGTGGGGGCCGGCCTGCCCCTGCTGAGCAGCCTGCGCGCGCTGGTGGCCGGCGGTGATCATATCCATGCCATCGAGGGCGTCCTGTCCGGATCGCTGGCGTGGCTGTTCCATCGCTACGACGGCCAGTCACCGTTCTCGGCCGCAGTGCGCGAAGCATTGGCGGCTGGCTACACCGAGCCGGATCCGCGCCTGGACCTGTCCGGCGAGGATGTACGCCGCAAGCTGCTGATCCTGGCCCGCAGCAGCGGGTTGGCGCTGGACGCGTCGCAGGTGCAGGTGGATTCGCTGGTGCCTGAGACGCTCGCCGCGTTGCCGCTGGAAGATGCGGTAGCCGCGCTGGAACAGCTGGATGCGCCGCTGCAGGCACGCTGGCAGCAGGCGCGCGACAACGGCCGCGTGCTGCGTTTTGTCGGTCGCGTCGATGGCCAGGGGGCGCAGGTGGGCCTGCGTGAGCTGCCTGCCGATCATCCATTGGCGCAGGGCGCGGGCACCGACAACCGCGTGGCCATCCACAGCGATCGCTATCAGCGCCAGCCGTTGTTGATCCAGGGGCCGGGCGCGGGCGCGGAAGTTACCGCCGCCGCGTTGCTGGATGACGTGCTGCGCATCGTGCGGTAAGGGATCGCCGGGCATCGCCCGGCGCGCCCCCCTCAGCGCGCCTTCAACGCCTTCAACAACGCGGCGTTGAACTGTTTCGGATCCTGTACCTGCGGCGAATGGCCCAGCTCGGCGAATTCGACCAGTGTTGCGCCGGGGATCGCTGCCGCCGCGGCCTTGCCCAGTGCCGGGTAGTTGCCCAGCGTGGCCTTCAGCGCCGGTGATGCGCGGTCGCGGCCGATCGCCGTGCGGTCCTTCTGGCC
This sequence comes from Stenotrophomonas maltophilia, assembly GCF_001274595.1. Classification (GTDB taxonomy): domain Bacteria; phylum Pseudomonadota; class Gammaproteobacteria; order Xanthomonadales; family Xanthomonadaceae; genus Stenotrophomonas; species Stenotrophomonas forensis. Next base: position 3,609,257 of record NZ_CP011010.1, on the reverse strand, counting down.
GATGAACAGGGTGGTCGGTACCTGCAGGTGCTTCAGTTCGTAGACCACCGGCTGGTTGAACACCATGTCCGAGGCCAATGCCTGGCTCCAGGCAACGGCCTGCTTGCCCGGCCCTTCGTACATGCCCGACTGCATCCGCGCCCACGGCTCGTAGTCGGCTTTCCACTGGCCATCGTAGTAGACGTCCAACTGGTAGCGCCGGATGCTGTCGTAGCTGGTTTTCAGTTCGCCGGCATACCACTCGTCGACGCTGCGCCACGGCACGCCCAGCGCCTTCCAGTCTTCCAACCCGATCGGGTTGACCAGTGACAGGCTGCGCAGGTCCTGCGGGTACATCAGCGCATAGCGCACGGCAAGCATGCCGCCCATCGAATGGCCGACCAGGTGCACCGGCACATCACCCAGCTGCAGCTGCTGCAGCAGGGCGTGGGTGTTGGCGGCGAGCTGCGCGAAACTGTACTGGTAGCGCTCGGGTTTGCTGGATTTGCAGAAGCCCACCTGGTCCGGTGCGATCACCCGGTAGCCCGCGGCCAGCAGCGGGGCGATGGTCTGCTGCCAGGTGGCCGCGCAGAAGTTCTTGCCGTGCAGCAACACCACCACCCCGATGGCCCGTCGTTTGGGCAGGACATCCAGGTAGGCCATTTCCAACGGCTGCTGCTGCGATTCCAGTGCGAAGGTCTTCACCGGATAGCCGTAGTCGAAACCTTCCAGCCGCGGACCATAGGAGGGCGCGGCCAGGGCGGACATCGGCAGGCAGGCGAGCAGGGCGGCAGCGAGCAGGCGCATGGCGTTCTCGGGGGCGAGGGAGCCCCCAGCGTAATGCATCCCGTCATGCGAAGCCGAGCATGGGCCCGGCTCTACACCTCAACACTCGATGACGTTCACCGCCAGGCCGCCGCGGCTGGTTTCCTTGTACTTGTCCTGCATGTCGCGGCCGGTATCGCGCATGGTCTTGATGACCTTGTCCAGCGATACCTTGTGCTTGCCGTCGCCACGCATGGCCATGCGCGAGGCGTTGATCGCCTTCACCGCGCCCATCGCGTTGCGCTCGATGCACGGAATCTGCACCAGGCCGCCGATCGGATCGCAGGTCAGGCCCAGGTTGTGTTCCATGCCGATTTCCGCGGCGTTCTCGATCTGGCTCGGGTTGCCACCCAGCGCTGCGACCAGGCCGCCGGCCGCCATCGAGCAGGCCACGCCCACTTCGCCCTGGCAGCCCACTTCGGCACCGGAAATCGAGGCGTTCTCCTTGTACAGGATGCCGATCGCCGCCGAGGTCAGCAGGAAGTCGAACACGCGCTGCTCGTTCGCGCCGGGGCAGAAGCGGTCGAAGTAGTGCAGCACCGCAGGCAGCACGCCGGCGGCACCGTTGGTCGGCGCGGTCACCACGCGGCCACCGGCAGCGTTTTCCTCATTCACTGCCAGCGCGTACAGATTGACCCAGTCCAGCGTGGTCAGCGGGTCGCGCATTGCTGCTTCCGGCTTCGACGACAGTTCGCGGTACAGCGCCGGTGCGCGTCGGCCGACCTTCAGGCCACCCGGCAGCACGCCTTCCTCGCGGATGCCGCGCGTCACGCACGATTGCATCGCGCTCCAGATCTCGCGCAGCTGGGCGCGGATCTCGTCCTCGCTGCGCCAGCACTTCTCGTTCTCGAACATCAGCTGGGCGATGCTCAGGCCGCTGCGCGCGGTCTGCGCCAGCAGCTCGTCGCCGCTCTTGAACGGGTAGGGCAGCGGCGTCTCGTCGGGCACGATGCGGTCATCGGCCGCGTCGTCCTGGTTGACCACGAAGCCGCCACCAACGGAGTAGTAATCGCGGGTGGCGATCACTTCGTCGTCGGCGTTGTACGCGGTGAAGCGCATGCCGTTGGTGTGGTACGGCAGCTTCTGGCGCTTGTTCATGCCGAGGTCGCGCTTCTCGTCGAAGGCGATCTCGTGCTGCCCCATCAGCTGGATGCGCTTGCTGCTGCGGATGCGCTCCAGGGTGGCCGGGATGATGTCCGGGTCGATCAGGTTCGGCCGCTGGCCTTCCAGGCCGAGCAGGATCGCCTTGTCGGTGCCGTGGCCGCGGCCGGTCAGCGCCAGCGAGCCATAGACATCGGCGCGGATGCGCGCGACCTCGTGCAGGCGGCCCGGATCGAGCAGCCAGCGATGGATGAATCGCTCGGCGGCCTTCATCGGCCCGACGGTGTGCGAGGAACTCGGACCAATGCCGATCTTGAAAACGTCGAACGTGCTGACAGCCATGGATGCCAAACTGCGGGTACCGGACAAGCCGCTATTCTAGCGGCTTGCCGGGCCATGCGATGGCTGCGGCGCAGCATTTCCGCCACGGGAGCCGAACCGGTGTTGACCCTGATCCAGCGTGACGATTGCCACCTGTGCGACCTGGCCCTGGCCGAACTGGCAAAGGCGCGGGCACCGGAGTTCGAATCGGTGTTCCTGGACGACCAGCCTGCGCTGGAGACGCGCTATGGCGCGCGGGTACCGGTGCTGCGCGACGAGGCGGGGCAGCGCGAACTGGACTGGCCGTTCGATGCGGCCACCGTGCAGGCCTGGCTGGCCGAATGCGATCAGGTAGTGCCGGCCGCTGGCCGGCAACCACCCGATATCCGTTAATGCCGGGCAGCGCCCGGCACTACCGGGATCGTCTTATTTCGCGTTGAACTTCACGATCGTGCTGATCGCGGTTTCGTCGGGGATGGTCTTGGTGTCGGCCCAGTCACCGCCGCCCACGCCGAAGTCCAGGCGCTTCACGGTGGCCTTGCCGGTCAGCACCGGCTGGGTGCCCGGCTTCCAGGTGAAGGTGAGGGTGACCGGCTTGCTGACGCCGCGCAGTTCCAGGGTGCCATCGGCGGCGAACTGGTCGTTGCCCACCGCGCGGAAGCCCTTGGCGGTATAGCGTGCGGTGGCGAACTTGCCGACGTTGAAGAAGTCGGCGGTCTGCAGGGTCGAGTCGCGGTCGCTGTTGCCGCTCTTGGCACCAGCCAGCGGGATCACCACGTCCAGCGAGCCGGCGGCCGGGTTGGCCGGGTCGAAGCTGAGCTTGGTGGCGAAGCCCGGGAAGCTGCCGGTGAACACTTCACCGTCGTACTTGGTGGCAAACACCAGGATCGAACCGGCACCGGGGGCCTGCGCGTAGTCGGCGGCGAGCACCGGGGCAGTGGCCAGCATGCCGGCCAGGGCGGCGGCCACGGCGGCCGGGGTGGTCAGTTTCAGGGTCATCGGTCAGTCCTTCTGAGGGGAGGCGAGCCAGCCGCGCGGCAACATGCGGGACAACGTTGCATCGCGCTGGAACAGGTGGTGGTAGAAAGCAGCGCCGGCATGGGCCAGCACCACCGCGATCAACAGCCAGAAGCCGTATTCGTGGATGGCATGGGACACCGCGACAACCTGAGGGTCGGGGCCGCTCAGCTTGGGTACGTCAACCAGCCCGAACCAGCGGAACGGGCGCAGGCCACTGGCCGAGTCGTACAGCCAGCCCGACAGCGGAATGGCGAACATCAGCACATACAACAGCACGTGGGTTGCACTGGCGATGCGCTCCTGCCAGCTGGGCACACCCGGCACCGGCTTGGGCGCGCCGGCATACAGGCGCCAGCCGAGGCGGAACAGCACCAGCGCCAGCACGGTGATGCCGATCGACTTGTGCGCGGTGTAGACCCAGAAATACTTCGGGGTCTTGGGCAATTCACCCATGGTCAGGCCGACCACGCCCAGGGCGAGGATCAGCAGTGCAATCAACCAATGCAGGATCTGGCTGACACTCCCCCAGGCGGCGGGGGTGTTCTTGGCGGTCATGAAAGGTCCTCTAGCGGGCCGTCTTGGGGTCGGAGTGCGGGACGGGAGCGGGAGTTCCCGGGGCGTCGCTGCGGTCGAGAGTGGCCTCAGCCTCGATCCTCAGCTGTACGGCATCACCGATGACGCCCGGCCAGGCGGTGATGCCGAACGCGCGCCGGCTCAGCGTGGTGCTGGCGGAAAAACCGGCGGTGCGTCGAAATGGGGGAAGGGGATAGCGCTTGATGGCATTGAGCGTCACCTCCAGCGTGATCTCCTGGCTGACCCCGCGCAGGGTGAGGGTGCCGATCACGTGGGCACGCTTGGCATCGATGGGCTCGACCCGGCTGGAGACGAATCGGGCGTTCGGGAATCGTTCGCCGTCGAGCAGGCTGCGGGCCAGCGTGGCCTGGTTCCACTTGGCGTCGCCGAGGTCCAATCGCGACACGGGCACCTCGACGTCCAGCGTGGCTTCGCGCCAGTTGTCGGGATCGAACTGCAGGCGGCCTTCACTGCCCGAGACCGTGCCCATGGCCTGCGAGTAACCCGCGTGGTCGATGCTGAACAACACGCGGGTATGCACCGGATCGAGGCGATAGGTGTCTGCATCCGCCCAGGCGGGGGTGGTGGCGAGCAGCATCGGCAGCAGGGCCAGGCAGGGACGCATCGATGGCGGGCTCCGGAAGGGGGACGTTGCGATCATACGCACAGGCCCCTGCCAACGATGCGTGCATGGCTGCAACAGTTCGTGGTGCCACTGCCCGTGGAAACAAGCTGTTGCAGTCATGAACCCGTGCCTGTGTGACAATCGGCCCAGGACAGGGGGTTCAGGATGACGAGCGGCTGGCGCCTGTGGTGGCGAGGCATCGCGGGAATGGGGCTGCTGCTGATGGCGTTCGCCGCAGCGGCTGCGCCCCTGGAAATGGCGGAAACACCACGCCTGCGCCGTTTCGGCGCGGCCGAAGGCATGCCCTCGCGCATGGTGTTGGCGCTGGCCGAGGATCGCCAGGGCCACGTCTGGGCCGCCACCGATGGCGGCCTGGTGCGTTACGACGGTGCCAGCCTGCGGGTCTGGGAGCATGATCCGGAACAGCCGGGCTCGCTGCCGGGCAATGAGATCGAGACGCTGCTGGTCGATCCGCTGGACCGCGTATGGGTAGGCATCAACGGCAAGGGGCTGGCGCGCCTGGATGCCGACCGTGAGCGCTTCAGGACCTTCGATGCGGTCAATGGCCCATGCCTGGGCCAGTTCTGGACGCTGGCCTATGCCGAGGACGCCTTGTGGATCGGCACCAGCAGCCAAGGGATCTGCCGGTTCGGAGAGGACGGCAGCCTGCGCTTCTTCAAGCATGATCCTGCGCGCGCGGACGGCCTGCCCAGCAACACCATCTACAGCAGCCTGGTCGATGCGCGCGGTCGCCTGTGGATCGGCACCGAGGCCGGCGTGGCACGCTGGAACGGCCATGGGTTCGAGCCGGTGGCGGCGCGGGAGCTGGGCACGTTGAGCGTGCTGCGGATGAGCCGCGATGCGGATGGCTCGATCTGGATCGGCAGCCAGAACGACGGCCTCTATCGCATCGATGCGCAGGACCGGGTCAGCCGCCCGCGGTGGACCGACAGCGCCCGCCTGCGTTCGGCACTGGTACTGGCCGACCGCCAGGGCGGCTACTGGGCGGGTACGTCCGACGGTCTGCTGCGCGGAGATGCCAGTGCGTTGTGGCGGCTCGACGGCGACCGCGGCAGTGGTTTCCTTACCGCCCAGAGCGGTGTGCTCGATCTGCTGCAGGACCACGAGGGCGGAGTGTGGGTGGCGCTGCTGACCCAGGGGCTGGCTTACCTGCCGCCGGACTGGCGCCGTTTTTCGATCTGGAACCAGCTCGATGGCAAGCCGTTGGACAGCCAGTACCTGCTGAGCGCGGCCAGCGACGGCCAGGCGTATTACGTGGGCTCGGCGCACGGCGTGTACCAGCTGGATGCGCACGGCACGCTGCGCCTGCTGGCCAGCGACCGCCAGATTGGCAGTGGCGCGGTGTGGTCGGTGCTGCCGCGGCCGGACGGGCGCCTGTGGCTGGGCCGAGCCGGCCGCATCAGCGTGTACGACCCGGCCAGCCGCGCGCTGCAGGACTGGCGGATCGACGGTGGCGCCGACCTGCGCCAGCGTATCGATCTGATGCGGCAGGCCCCCGATGGCACGGTCTGGCTGTCGGTGATGAACCTGGGCCTGCAGCAGCGCAGCGCCGATGGCCGGGTGCTGCGCAGCTATCCGCTGGATGATTTCCGCAAGGCGGCCGATTCACCGATCGAGCAGATCCGCTTCGATGCCCATGGCAAGGCGTGGGTCATGGGCGAAATGGGCATCTGGCGCGAGCAGGCGGGGCGCTTCGAGGCGGTGCCAGGGGTATCCAGCGGGCTGATCTTCGACCTGGTGTGGGTCGACCCGCAGCAGCTGTGGCTGGCCCGGCAAGGCGCGCTCGAACGCTACCAGTGGGATGGCATGAGCCTGCGCCTGATCCAGCGCGTTGATGGAAGTGCCGGCGTGCCGCCGGTGAGCATGGGCGGACTGGCATTAGCCGACGACGGCCGGGTGTGGGCGACCACGCCGCGCGGCCTGTTGCGCTGGGATCCCAAGGCGCGGCGACTGCAACTGTTCAATGAACGCGATGGCCTGTCCGATGCCGAATTCACCAGCCGGCCTCCGGCAGTGAACGCCGATGGCCGCGTCCTCGCCGTGGCCCAGACCGGCCTGGTCGCGTTCGATGTGAATGCCGTTGACGTCGCGTTGCCCGCGTCGTCGCTGGTGATTGCCGAGGTGCGCGTGCGCCGCGATGACGCGCGCGGCTGGCAGCCCCTGCCGGACACCGGCACCCTGTTGCTGGGGCCGGATGATCGTGACCTGCAGATCGACGCACGCCTGCTGTCGTATGCCAATCCGCAGGGCAACCGCTACCGCTTCCGGGTGCGCGGCTATGACCAGGACTGGGTGGAGCAGGGCGGGGATGGCCAGCGTACGCTGTCCCGGCTGCCCACCGGCAGCTACGTCATCGAAGTGCAGGCGGCCACCGCCAACGGTGCATGGACGCCTTCGCAGCAGTTGAAGGTGAAGGTGCTGCCGCCGTGGTGGCGCAGTGGCATGGCGATCTTCGGCTACATCCTGATCGGTTCACTGCTGCTGCTCACCCTGGCCTGGTCGATCAGGGGGCGCCTGCGCCGTCGCCAGCAGTGGCAGTTGACCGTGCACAAGCAGGAGCTGGCCGAGCAGGCTTCGCAGGCCAAGAGCCGCTTCCTGGCCACGCTGGGCCATGAGGTGCGCACACCGATGACCGGCGTGCTGGGCATGAGCGAGCTGCTGCTGGCCACGTCGCTGGACCCGGTGCAGCGCAGCTATGCCGGCTCGATCCAGCAGGCCGGGAGCCACCTGTTGCGACTGGTCAACGATGCGCTGGACCTCGCCCGCATCGAGGCCGGCCGGCTGGAGCTGGACCTGCGTCCGTTCGATCTGGCCGGCCTGCTCGACCAGGTGCAGGTGCTGATGCAGCCGATGGCCAAGCAGCGCAGGCTGGATTTCCAGCGTGGCAACGATCCGCAGGGTCCGATCAGCGTCAGTGGTGACGAGATGCGGGTGCGCCAGATCCTGCTCAACCTGCTGGGCAACGCGATCAAGTTCACCGAGCGCGGCCATGTCGGCCTGGCCGTGCGCCTGGAGGACAACGGCGGGGGCGTCTGTTTCGAGGTGTACGACAGCGGGCCGGGCATCAACGCCGAGCAGCAGGAGCGCCTGTTCCACCGTTTCGAGCAGGCCGATGGCCCACGCACGGCCTCGCGCTATGGCGGCAGCGGGCTGGGCCTTGCGATCTGCCAGGAGCTGGCGGTGGCGATGGGCGGGCGCATCGACGTGGAAAGCTCGCCCGGCAAGGGCGCGCGCTTCCGGGTGCGGTTGCCGCTGCCCTGGACGCGGCAGGCGGCCGCTGCCGCAGGTGACGTTCCGTCGCTGCCGGTACTGCCGCCGCTGCGCATCCTGCTGGTGGAGGACGATGCCACCGTGGCCGAAGTCATCGCCGGCCTGCTGCGCAGCCGGGGGCATGACGTCGTGCACGTGCTGCACGGCCTGGGGGCCTTGTCCGAGATCGCCACCGACGGCTTCGATGTTGGCCTGCTGGACCTCGATCTGCCGGCATTGGACGGCACCGCGATCGCCCGCCAGCTGCGCGCGCTGGGCTATGAGCTGCCGCTGGTGGCGGTGACCGCGCGTTCCGACGCCTATGCCGAGTCGCAGGTTCTCGCCGCGGGATTCGATGGTTTCCTGCGCAAGCCGGTCACCGGCGACATGCTGGTGGCGGCGATCGTGCAGGCTCGTGCCAAGCGACAGGACATGGCCTGAAAGCGCCGGAGCCAAGCGTGAACGACGCGACTTTCGGTTTACCATGCCGACGCCCGCAGCGCGGGAATCATCAGGGCAGCGTGAGGAGGCAATCGGTGGCGTATCTGCGGGCGGCGATGCTGCTGCTGATCCTCCTGTGTGGCCTGTCACCCGCTGCCGCGCAGCCTGTGCCCCCGAGTCCGCGCCAGGTGACGGTGTTCGACGGCCTGCCGTCCAATACCGTCAACCGCATGGCCGAAGACCGCTACGGCTACCTGTGGATCGCCACCAACGACGGCCTGGCCCGCTACGACGGGCGCAACTACCGGATCTGGCGTTCGGAGGACGGATTGCGCGACAACCGGATCTGGACGGTGCTGGTCGATGCGCGCAACCAGCTCTGGATCGGGACCGAGAATGCCGGCCTGGTGCGGATGTCCGCCGACCGCCGCCAGCTGCACTTCTACGACCGCAGCAGCCAGCCGCTGATGGGGACCAACACGGTCTGGAGCCTGGCGGCCACGCCGGACGGTTCGGTCTGGTTCGGTACCCACGAGGGAGGGTTGTACCGGCTGGACAACCAGGATCGGCTGCAGCGCTTCCTGCCGGAGGCCAACAATCCGCGCAGCCTGCCGGCCGCATCGGTTCCGTATCTGGCAACCCTGGCCGACGGCAGCCTGTGGATTGGTACCAAGCATGGCGTAGCGCGCTGGACCGGGACCGACTTCGAACGTGTCGGCACCGACGTCATCCCCAGCCTGCTGATCAATGGCCTGACCGCCGAGCCCGACGGCAGCCTGTGGATCAGCACGATGGCCGGTGCCACCGTGCGCCGCCCCGACGGTCGCTTCGAGACACCGCCGTGGAAGCTTCCGCAAGGGGAGCAGGTGTTGGGCATGATGCTGCGCGACGAACAGGGCGGCTACTGGCTGGACACCCGAACCGGCCTCGGCCGTGCGGTCGATGGCCAGTATCAGGGCGTGCCGTTGTACAGCGCGGTGGCGCGTGGCCCGGTACGACCGAACTGGACCGGTGCCTACGAAGACCGTGAGGGTGGAATCTGGCTGGCCAGCACCAATGCCGGGCTGTGGCACCTGCTGCCCCGCTGGTGGCAGTTCTCGGTGCTGTCACGCTTGGAGGACGACCCCAGCTCGCTGCGCAACGCCTTCGTCCTGGGCACCAGCCCCTCCAGCAATGGCGGCATCTGGACGGTGGGCGGCCATGGTGCGCTGGACCGCTTCGACCCGAAGACCGGCAAGGTCGAACAGCACCGCACCTGGGTCAATGGCATGCACTGGCTGACCTCGGTGCGCGAGGATCGCCGCGGCCAGGTCTGGATCGGTTCGAACGATGCACTGCTGCGCTATGACCCGAAGCTGCGCGATCTGCGCCGCTGGGGGCGTGATGCCGGTGCCGATGCGACCATGGAAGGGGTCATCGAATCGATGATGACCTGTGATGGCGACAGCCTGTGGCTGATGCTGCCGTCCGGCCTGCAGCAGCGCGACCTGGACGGGCGCCTGCGCCGCCAGCTGGACAATGGCCAGCGCGGCCTGCAGCAGGGGCAGCTCAACCTGGATGTCGAGTGCGGGCCGCAGGACCACATCTGGCTGGCCAGCAGCCGCGGCCTGCTGCAGTGGTTGCCGGAAAGCGAGCGCTTCCAGCCGGTACCGGGCGCCCCTGCGACCGCGATCCATGCGCTGCACGTAGGCCGCGATGGCCAGGTGTGGTTGTCCGAGGATGGCCGGCTGTCGCGCTATCGCTGGAGCCAGGGGCGGCTGGAACGGCAGGCGGTGGTCGGCGCCGAGCAGGGCTATCCGGCGATCTCCGCGTCGGGGTTGGTGGTCGACGCGCAGGGCGTGGCGTGGGCCACCAGTGCGCGCGGCCTGGTGCGGATTGGCGCCGACGGCCAGAGCGTGCGCCTGTATGGGGTGCACGATGGCCTGCCCAGCCAGGAATTCCGCGAGCACACCCTGGTGATGTCAGGCGACGGCCACCTGGTGGCGGGAACGCCAGCCGGCGTGGTGGTGTTCGATCCGGAACTGGTGCGGCCATCGGTGCGGCGCGCGCCCCTGGTGATCGAACGGGTCGAGGTGCGCCGCAACGAGCAGGTGCTCGACCTGACCCATGACACGCCGCTGCAGATCGTCGATGGTGATCGCGACCTGCGCATCGTCGCGCGGCTGCTGTCGTTCGCCGATTCGGCCTCCAATACCTATCGCTACCGCCTGGCCGGCTACGATCCGGATTGGGTCGAAGTCGGGCCGGCCGGTGAGCGCCTGTTCTCGCGCCTGCCCCCGGGCAGTTATCGGCTGGAAGTGCAGGCACGCTCGGCCGACCATGTCTGGTCGCGGGTGCAGAGCCTGGAGTTCCGCGTGCAGCCGCCGTGGTGGCGCAGCCTGTCTGGCCTGCTGGTGCTGGCCTCCATCGCGTTGCTGCTGACCAGCTGGTTCGCCTGGTTGTACCGGCGTCGCCTGCAGCGTCGTCACGCCTACCAGCTGGCGTTGCACAAGCAGGAACTGGCCGAGCAGGCCTCGGCGGCCAAGACCCGTTTCCTGGCCAACCTCGGCCACGAGATCCGCACGCCGATGACCGGCGTGCTGGGCATGAGTGAACTGCTGCTGGCCTCGCCGCTGGACCCGCAGCAGCGGGGCTACACGCAATCGATCCGGCATGCCGGCGAACATCTGCTGCACCTGGTCAACGACGCGCTGGACCTGGCGCGTATCGAGTCCGGGCGACTGGAGCTGCAGCACAAACCCTTCGCGCTGAGCTGCCTGCTGCAGGATCTGGCCGCGCTGATGGGGCCGCTGGCTGCGCAGAAGGGGCTGCGCTTCACCCTCGACAACCAGCTGCCGCCCGGCCTGCAGGCCACCGGCGATGCGATGCGGGTGCGGCAGATCCTGCTCAACCTGCTCTCGAACGCGGTCAAGTTCACCAGCCGTGGCACCATCACGCTGCACGCGCGCAGCGATGGTGAGCTGCGCGCGCTGCATTTCGAGGTGCGCGACACCGGCCCGGGCATCAGCCAGGAACAGCAGCAGCGCCTGTTCCGGCGCTTCGAGCAGGCCGACGGTGCACGTACCGCCGCACAGTACGGTGGTAGCGGCCTGGGCCTGGCGATCTGCCGTGAACTGGCGCAGGCGATGCAGGGGCGCATCCAGGTGGAAAGCCAGCTGGGCCGTGGCACCTGCTTCGGCGTTACCCTGCCGTTGCCGCTGGTGGTCGATGCCAGTGCCGAAGCCGAGGGCGGAACGCATCGCGAGGAGGCTGCGAACATGCCACCGCTGCGGGTGCTCCTGGTCGAGGACGACGCGACCGTGGCCGACGTGGTGCGCGGCCTGCTGAGCGCACGAGGCCACGAAGTGGTACATGCCGGGCATGCGCTGGCGGCGCTGCGCGAGATCAGTGCCGGCGATTTCGACGTCGGCCTGCTCGATCTGGACCTGCCGGGCCTGAGCGGATTCGAGCTGGCCCAGCACCTGCGCAACCAGGGCTACATGCTGCCGCTGCTGGCGGTGACCGCGCGTACCGATCCGGATTTGCAGCAGCAGGTTGAAGCGGCGGGTATTGGCGGCTTCCTGCGCAAGCCTGTGACCGGGGAACTGCTGGTGGAAGCGATCGCCCGGGTGATGGGCAGGTAGGTTCGGCAGGGCCGTAGGCCCTGCACCCGCCGGATCAACGTCAACGTCAAAAGCGTGCATTCCGTGGAATGGCGGGGTGGGTCCGGTTGCGGGAGACGCCGTAAACCCGTCCGTGGGGGCTTGGCCGCGGCATCCATGCCGCGGACACTCCCGCAACCGGACCCACCCCGCCTTCGACAGTTTTCTGCGATCTGTCGGAACGACGCTCGGGGTCAGATCCGTTTTCCGAAGGAAAACGGATCTGACCCCAGATGTATTTCGATTTCTGACCGATGTGTCGACCAAGGTCGACACCCACCAACAGCAGCGACCATCTGTCAGAGGTGGGGCGGTGTCGGGTTGCGGGGTGTCCGCGGCATGGATGCCGCGGCCAAGCCCCCATGGACGGGTTCACGGCGTCCCCGCAACCCGGCACCGCCCCGCCATCCCACGGAATACCGCTTTGGCTGCTGTTTCAGCTGTTGCCGTTGCCTGTAGCAGGTGCAGGGCCGCAGGCCCTGCCGACCCCCTCACTCCGCGACGTGCTCGACCTGCCGCGGTTCGGGCTTGGTATCCGGCAACTGCCAGAAAATCATCGTCGACGTCAGCGTGATCGCACCCACGCACAGGAACGTGGCATGCAGCGCAGCGGTGGCACTGTTGCTGTCCAGGTGGGTACCGAACGCAGCCAGCAGGCTGCCCGCCGCCGCGGCACCGAAACCGGCGGCGAGCATCATCACCATCGACAGCAGGCTGTTGCCGGAGCTGGCGAACTCGCGGTCGAGATCGCGCAGGGTCACGGTGTTCATCACGGTGAACTGCAGCGAATTGACCGCACCGAAGAACGCCAGCTGCAGCAGGCGCCACGCCAGGTGCTGGCCCGGTGTCATCAGGATGAAGCTGGCCATCGCCAGCCCCACCAGCACGGTGTTGACCATCAACACGCGGCGGTAGCCGTAGCGCTCGACCAGCTTCACCGCCAGCTTCTTCGACACCATGCCGGCCGCAGCGACGGGCACCATCATCAGGCCGGCGTTCATCGGGCCCAGGCCCAGGCCGACCTGCAGCAGCAGCGGGATCAGCATCGGCATGGCACTGCTGCCGATGCGCGAGAACAGGTTGCCAAGGATGCCGATGCGGTAGCTGGGCACGCGGAACAATGCCAGCGAGAACAACGGCGCGGTGGAGTTGGCGGCATGCAGCCAGTAACCTACCAGCGCAGCCAGGCCCGCGACCGTCATCAGCATCACCAGCGCGTGCGGTGTGCCGAGGCCGGAGATGCCGTCCAGCGCCAGCGACAACACCACCATCGCGAAGGCCAGCATGACGTAGCCGCGCAGGTCGAAGCGGGTGCGATGGCTGGCGTAGTGGTCGGGCATGATCTTCATCGCGGCGATGAAACCGATCACGCCGATCGGCAGGTTGATCAGGAACACCCAGTGCCAGGATGCGATCTCGACCAGCCAGCCGCCCAGGGTCGGGCCGATCAAAGGACCGACCAGGGCCGGAATGGCGATGAAGCTCATTGCGCGCAGGAAATCCTCGCGCGACACCGAACGCATCACCGCCAGGCGACCGACCGGCAGCAGCATCGCGCCGCCGATGCCCTGCAGCACGCGCGCACCGACCAGCTGGTGCAGGTGCTGGGCCAGCGCGCAGGCCAGCGAGCCGAGAGTGAACAGGATGATCGCCACCAGGAAGGTGCGCCGCGTGCCATAGCGGTCGGCGATCCAGCCGGAGGCGGGAATGAAGGTGGCGACCGCCAGCGCGTAGCTGAACACCACCGACTGCATCTGCAGCGGGCTTTCGCCCAGGCTGGCTGCCATCGCCGGCAAAGCGGTGTTGACGATGGTCGAATCCAGCATCTGCATGAAGATCGCCAGCGACACCAGCCACAGCAGGGGGCGGTGGCGGGTGTAGTTCGATGACGATGTGGACATGGCGTGCGGCCGGTGCAGCGTGGGGGACGCCATGATCGCGCAATGCGGGTCACGGCGCGATCAACATCGCACCGTGGCTGCCTGCGCAATGCTCAGCGCTGGCTGTGCGCGTGCACCGCGTCGACCAGTACCTGCACGTGTGCCGGGTCCATGTCCGGTGACATGCCGTGGCCGAGGTTGAACACATGGCCCTCGCGCGAACCGCCGTTGCCGGCGGCGTAGGTGTCGAGCACGCGCGCGGCGGCTGCGGCGATGGCATCGGGCGAGGCGTACAGCGTGGTCGGGTCGAGGTTGCCCTGCAGGGCGACGCGGCCGCCGGTGCGGCGCAGGGCCTCGTCCAGGTCCAGCGTCCAGTCCAGGCCGAGCGCATCGGCGCCGGTCTGCGACAGCGCTTCCAGGTGCAGGCCGGTGCCCTTGCCGAACAGGATCAGCGGCGTACGCTCGCTGCCTGCGCCACGGTCCAGGCCCTGGGCAATCCGCTGCAGGTAGCGCAGCGAGAACTCGCGGTACATCGCCGGCGACAGCACGCCGCCCCAGGTGTCGAACACCTGCAGCGCCTGCGCACCGGCGGCGCGCTGCGCGCCGAGGTAGGCGATCACCGCCTCGGTGGTCACTTCCAGCAGGCGGTGCAGGGCCTGCGGGTGGTTCAGCGCCATGGCCTTGATGCGCGAGAAGTCCTTGCTGCCGCCGCCTTCCACCACGTAGCAGGCCAGCGTCCACGGGCTGCCGGAGAAGCCGATCAGCGGCACCTGGCCGTCCAGCTCGCGGCGGATCAGCCGCACCGCGTCCATCACATAGCCCAGATCCTGTTCCATGTCCGGCACTGCCAGCCTGGCGATGGCGGCTTCATCGCGCACCGGGTGGCGGAATTTCGGGCCTTCGCCTTCGACGAAGTACAGCTCCAGGCCCATCGCATCGGGAATGGTGAGGATGTCCGAGAACAGGATGGCCGCGTCCAGCGGGAAGCGGCGCAGCGGCTGCAGGGTGACTTCGCAGGCGATCTCCGGGGTCTTGGCCATGGCCAGGAAGCTGCCGGCCTTGGCCCGGGTCGCACGGTATTCCGGCAGGTAGCGGCCGGCCTGGCGCATCAACCAGACGGGGGTGCAGTCCACCGGTTCGCGGCGCAGGGCGCGCAGCAGGCGATCGTTGCGGAGAGGGCTGGTCACGATGGGCATTCCTTGGGCGAAAGTTGGCAGCGGCGTCAGTCGCCGTGCGAAAGGATCTGGAAGCCGCGATGCAGTTCGGCATCACGGGCCTTCTCGAAGGCATGGCGTGCTTCATCGGCCTGCAGGAACAGCTCGCGCCGAAGCTGCGAGCGGCCACCGACGCGACCGCTCTCGCGCAGCAGTTCCCAACCGCCGAACAGGTCCGGCTGCAGGCTCAGGCGCAGGAAGCGCGGCGCCTGCGCACCGGCATCGGGATGTTGCAGGTAGACGTGCATGGCACTGATTGTAGCGGGGCACGGGTGACCCCTGCCGCAACGCGGTAGTGCCGGCCGCTGGCCGGCAATGTCAGCAACGGGGAAGCCGGCCAGCGGCCGGCACTACCGGGCTGCGCGGCAGGATTGCCGGCCAGCGGCCGGCACTACCGGGCCGACAGCACCTTCAGCACCGCTGCCTCATCCACGTCCGGCACCACTTCGGCACGGCCCATGCCCCGCCACAGCACCAGGCGCAGGCGGCCGGCCACGTTCTTCTTGTCCAGCCGCATGCGGCCGAGCAGGGGCTGCGGGTCCAGCCCGGCCGGGATCGCCACCGGCAGGCCGAGCCGTTCAAGCAGCGCCTGCAGGCGCATGCGGTCGGCATCGTCGGCCAGGCCCAGATCGGTGGACAGCTTCGCCGCCAGCACCATGCCCACCGCCACCGCTTCGCCGTGGTTCAGCGCATCGCGGCCGGGGGCCGAGTAACCCTGTTCGGTCTCGATGGCATGGCCGAAGGTGTGGCCGAGGTTGAGCAGGGCGCGCTCGCCCTTCTCGAACGGATCGCGTTCGACAATCGCGGCCTTGTGCCGGCAGCTGCGTGCGATCGCTTCGGACAGCACTCCGTCTACGCCAGCAACCAGCGCCTCGGCATTCTGCTGCAGCCAGTCGAAGAAGGCGGCATCGCCCAGCGCACCGTACTTCACCACTTCGGCCAGGCCGGCACGCAGTTCGCGCGGTGGCAGGGTGGCCAGCACGCGGGTATCAGCGATCACCGCGCGTGGCGGGTGGAAGGCGCCGACCAGGTTCTTGCCAGCCGGGATGTCCACCGCGGTCTTGCCGCCCACCGACGAATCGACCATCGCCAGCAGGGTGGTCGGCAACTGCACGCAGTCCACGCCACGCATCCAGCACGCCGCAGCGAAGCCCGCCAGGTCGCCGACCACGCCGCCGCCCAGCGCGAACACGCAGGCATCGCGGGTGGCACCCAACGTGGCCAGCGCTTCGATGGCGCGGCCGAACTCGGCCAGGGTCTTGGAGGCTTCGCCCGCAGCCAGCACGTGTTCGCCGATGATCAGGTCGGGACGTGCCGCCAGCAGCGTCTGCTTCACCGACGCCAGATAGCGCGGCGCCACTTCACTGTCGCTGAGCAGCAGCACATGGCGGCCGCGTACGTGCGAGGCCAGCGCGGCGCCGTCGGCCTGGGCGCCAGCGCCGATGGTGATGGTGTAGGGACGGTCGCCGCCAACGGCGACCTGCAGCGGTGCGGGGAAAGTCATGCGGTCAGGTCCTGGCGCTGCCATTGCGTGGCCAGCTTGACCACCAGATGGGCGGTCGCGTCGGCAGCGGTGTATGGGTCGGTATCGAGGGTGAGGTCGGCCAGCTCGCGGTACAGCGGGTCGCGGTGTGCGGCCAGATCGTGCAGCACCTGCTCGCGGTCCGGGCGCTGCAGCAACGGCCGGCCCTTGTCGCGGGCCAGGCGTTCCAGCTGCGCGGCCACACTGACCCGCAGGTAGACCACGAAGCCGCGCTGGGCGATCAGCGCACGGTTGCCGGGGTCCAGCACCGCACCGCCGCCGGTGGAGACCAGCTGGCCACGGCCTTCCAGCACGCGCGCCAGCGCCTCGCGTTCATGGCTGCGGAAGCCGGCTTCGCCCGAATGCTCGAAAATGGTGGGGATGCTGGCGCCGGCGGCATCGACGATGGCCTGGTCGACATCGACGAAGTCCAGCGTGAAGCGCTCGGCCAGGCGGCGGCCGATGCAGGTTTTGCCGGCGCCCATCGGGCCGATCAGGATCAGGTTCGGAGCAGGATTCATGCCCTCTGATGCTAACACCTCCGTGCCCCGGCCTTTACGTTCTTCACGTCAGGGTAGGCGTTCCTGCGGGGTCTCCCGCGCCAGCCGGAGTACAGGCCATGACGGTCGCCAAGGTCATCGAAATCACCGCCTCCTCGCCGAAAAGTGTGGAGGACGCGGTGCGCAGCGGGCTGAAGAAGGTTTCCGAGACGGTCAAGGGCATCCAGGGCGCCTGGGTGAACGAGACCAAGGTGGTCACCAACGGCAGCGGCGAGATCACCGAATGGCGGGTCAACCTGCGGGTGACGTTCCTGGTGGAGTAGATGGCCTCAGCGCACGTCCTGCACCTGGCGCTGCCCGTCCAGCACCACCACGTGGTCGGCCAGGGCGGGCAGGGCCTGCAGCGCCTGGCGGCTGACCCGCTCGTAGTACTGCACGAAGCGCTCCAGCTGCGGCCGGCTCATGCCGTGCCGGCCCGGCTGTGCCGCCTGTAGATTCTGTTCCTGCTGCCAGCGCCAGCGCGGCACCACCGAGAAGTCCGGTGGCTGCAGGAACCACAGGCGGTGGCAGCGCTGCCACAGCGCCGGGTAGTCGCGGGCCAGCGCCTGGTTGCACCAGCGCCGCCAGCGGCCATCGGTGTCGGCCTCGCGTTCCAGTGCGTTCAGCGGGCTTTCCAGCGCCTCTTCATCCTGCGCGGGCGTGCCGAGGAACCAGCCTTCGAATACCAGCAGGTCCAGCGGTTGTTGCAGGCGAGGCCACTGCGCCTCGGGCAGGCGCTCATCGGCCAGCTTGTCGAAGCGTGGCATTGCGAAGGGCTGGCGCGCGGCCACGGCGTCGAGCACGGCGTGGGCCAGTGGCAGATCGTGGGTGCCGGGTGGGCCACGGGTGATCAGCAGCGGATGCACCTGGCGGGCCAGCCGTTGACGCTGCACCCGGGTGAGGTAGACGTCATCGATCGACAGCGTGGCCGCGTTCAGGCCGCGTGCCTGGGCGCGTGCCACCACCTGCGCGGCCAGCGTCGATTTGCCGCTCCCCTGCAGGCCGCTGATCGCCAATACTGGAACCGTCATGCCGCTGCCCAGCACATCGTCCAGAACCCGCTCGGCCAATGTTTCGGGGAATCCTTTCACCTGGGGCATATACGCAGCAGCGACCATGCCGCCACAATAGCCCAAACCGTGTGAGAAGAACGCAATCATGAGCGACCTGTACGCCGAAGCCCTGTCCACGTTTGCCGGCCTGTTCGAAGAGGCCAAGCAGAGCCGCGAGGTCGAGCCGAACGCGATGACCGTGGCCACCGCTGATGCGCAGGGCCGCCCCTCCGCGCGCACCGTGCTGCTGAAGGCGTTCGACGAGCGCGGCTTCGTGTTCTACACCCACCTGGACAGCCACAAGGGCCGGGAACTGCAGGCCAATCCGCAGGCCGCGCTGCTGTTCCTGTGGCGCAGCCTGCGCGAGGCGGGTATCCAGGTGCGCATCGAAGGCCGTGTCGAACAGGTCGCCGATGCCGAAGCCGATGTCTATTTCGCCAGCCGCCCGCGCATGAGCCAGATCGGCGCGTGGGCTTCGCAGCAGTCGAAGACGCTGGCGACGCGTGAGGAATTCGACGCGCGCGTGGCCGAGATCGAAGCCCGCTTCGAGGGCAAGGACGTGCCGCGACCGGAAGGCTGGAGCGGCCTGCGCGTGGTGCCTGACCGCATCGAGTTCTGGTACGGCGCGCAGTTCCGCCTGCACGAGCGCTGGTGCTATGAGGCCGGTGCCGAAGGGCGCTGGAGCAAGCGGCTGCTGTACCCGTGAATGATGCGGCCCGGCTGACGTGTCCTCTGTAGGGCCGAGCCATGCTCGGCCGCTTTCGTAGAGTCGAGCTTGCTCGACTGCTCTATACCCAGTCGAGCAAGCTCGACTCTACGAAAGCGGGTTGTCGTGTTCGGACTGGCCCGCTTCATCTGCGAGCAGGCTGCCAACCGGCACACTGCGATCGATTCCCTCGACATCCGGAGTTGCCATGCCCTCCTGGCGTTGCCTGTTTGCCGTGCCATCACCGCGCCGTGGCGTGGAAGCGTCTCTTCTGCTGCTTGCCCGCATCGTGGCCGGGGTAATGTTCTGCGTCTCCGGCTGGAACAAGGTGTTCACCGAGGCCGGCCGCGAACGCATGGTGCATACGCTGGTCGATGCCGGCATTCCGTTCCCGGTGTTCAATGCGCCGGTGCTCGGCGCAATTGAGTGGATTGCGGGTGGACTGCTGGTGTTGGGCCTGCTCAGTCGCCCGTCTGCCCTGCTGCTGGCCGCGATCTGCGCGGTGGCGGCGCTGACCGATGGCATTGCGCGCATTCCGGCAGGACTGAGCGTGCCGGACTGGCTGAGCTGGTTCTTCTACCTGAGCGAAGTGCCACTGGGCGTGCTGTTGCTGTGGATAGCGGCAGTGGGCAGTGGCCGCTTCGCCATCGAGGCACGCTGGGCGCGCTCGCGCAATCTGTAGAGTCGAGCTTGCTCGACTGCTTTTCTGTGGGGCCGAGCCATGCTCGGCTGATTTTCTCTAGTCGAGCAAGCTCGACTCTACAGCCCTTCCGCGCGCAGCCAGCGCCACAGCGTGGTGCGTGACACGCCCAGCGCCTGCGCCATGCCTTCGCGGTCATTGCGGTGTTCCTGCAGCAGCGTTTCCAGCTGCGCACGCGGCGGGCGCTTGCCGTTGCTTTCCACTGGCAACGCGGCGGCGCCGTCGTTCACCAGTTCGGGTGCCAACTGCCGCAGTCGCGCCGCATCGATGAGTCCTTCGCCCGGCTGCCAGTGGATGCGCAGGCGATCCACCAGGTTGCGAAGCTCTCGCACGTTGCCGGGCCATTCGGCGTTGGTCAGTGTGGTCATTGCAGCCTCGTCCAGCGGCGCGTCGATGCCACGCAGCTGGCGGAAGAAATGCTGTGTCAGCAGCGCAATGTCACTGCGCCGCGCACGCAGCGAGGGCAGCGCGATGCGCAGCGCGGCCAGCCGGTAGTACAGGTCGCGGCGGAAGCTGCCGGCCGCCGCGCGCTGTTCCAGTGACTGCAGGGTGGCGGCGACCACGCGCAGGTCGACCGGGGTCGGTTCGGTGGCGCCCACGCGCAGTACTTCGCGTTCTTCCAGTACCCGCAGCAGGCGGGTCTGCAGCGGTAGTGGCAGTTCGCCGATTTCATCCAGGAACAGAGTGCCGCCATCGGCCGCCTCGACCAGGCCGACACGGCCCCCCCGCCGCGCGCCAGTGAAGGCGCCATCGCTGTAACCGAACAGCTCGGCCTCCAGCAATGATTCGCTGATCGCGCCGCAGTTCAGCGCCACGAAGCGTCCACGACGAGCGCTGGCAGCGTGCAGCTGGCGCGCGACCAGTTCCTTGCCGGTGCCAGTCTCGCCGCTGACCAGCACGGTGCTGTCATGCGGCGCATACAGCGCGATCTGTGCGCGCACCTGCGCCATCGCGTCGCTGTCGCCGAGCAGCTCATGCGCATCGGCGCGCGACGCGGCGCGGCGACGCGGGGCAGGGCGGGTGCCACCGGAGCGGGCCAGGGCCTGGGTCAGTTCCAGTGCGTGTTCAAACGCCTGCCGCACCGAATCGGCCGAATACAGCAGCACGCCCGGCAGGCCGGCCTGCTCGGCGTGGTCGATGGCCATGCCGGTGCCGACGATCACCTCGATGCCGTTGGCGCGCAGGTCTGCGATGCAGTCGCGCGCGTCCTCGCGGGTGACAAAGCGCCGATGCTCGATATCCAGGCCGAAGCTCTGCTGGAAGTTGCTGAATACCGGTACGTCACTGGCGTGGGTGACCAGGCCGATGCGGCTGGCGATGCGCCGTGCACGCGCCAGTGCCTCCATCAGGTCGAAGCCGTTGGCCTGGATGGGCACCAGCGGCAGGTCGAGCCGGCCGCGCAGCCAGGCGGCGTTGGAGCCACCGGCGATGACCACGTCGCAGTGCTCGCGGCGCAGGCGCTGGCCGATCACGTCCACCGCTTCCTCGAAGCCGAGGTTGATCTGCTCGATGCGCGCACGGCGGTCGAACTCGGGAATGACGTCGCCGAGCAGGCCGGTCAGGCGCGAGACGCTGACCGTCCAGATCACCGGGCGGCCGGGGTCGGTGTCGGCATGGCGCAGGGGCGAGCGGGGCAGGTACATGGCGGTGGCAAGGACGAATGATGTTTCATGATACATCCGTTTCAATGTTTCATATGTTTCACTGCTGCGCTATGGTCATGCCTTTGAAATCAACCGCTTGCAGCTTGGCACGGTGTTTGCGCCTACCCCTGCGTTCTTCAACCTGGATTGCCGCATGACCGCTTCCACTCCTTTTTCCGCCGGTGCCCGCTTCCGTGAGGCGCTGGCTGCCGAATCGCCGCTGCAGGTGATCGGCGCGATCAACGCCAACCACGCCCTGCTGGCCAAGCGCGCCGGCTTCCGCGCCATCTACCTGTCCGGTGGCGGCGTTGCCGCCGGCTCGCTGGGCCTGCCGGACCTGGGCATCAACACCCTGGAAGACGTGCTGGTGGATGTGCGTCGCATCACCGATGTTTGCGACCTGCCGTTGATGGTCGACATCGACACCGGCTTCGGTCCGAGCGCGTTCAACATCGCGCGCACCGTGAAGTCGCTGATCAAGGCCGGCGCCGCGGCCTGTCATATCGAAGACCAGGTCGGCGCCAAGCGCTGCGGCCACCGCCCGGGCAAGGAGATCGTGTCGCAGGGTGAAATGGTCGACCGCGTGAAGGCCGCAGCTGACGCCAAGACCGATCCGGACTTCTTCCTGATCGCACGTACCGACGCCATCCAGGTGGACGGCGTGGACAAGGCCATCGAGCGCGCCATCGCCTGTGTCGAGGCCGGTGCCGATGGCATCTTCGCCGAGGCCGCCTACGACCTGGACACCTACCGTCGCTTCGTCGACGCGGTGAAGGTGCCGGTGCTGGCCAACATCACCGAATTCGGCGCAACCCCGCTGTTCAGTCGCGATGAACTGGCCTCGGCCGGCGTGGCCATCCAGCTGTTCCCGCTGTCCGCGTTCCGCGCGGCCAACAAGGCGGCGGAGAACGTCTACCAGGCGGTGCGCCGTGATGGCCACCAGCGCAACGTGGTGGAGACCATGCAGACCCGCGAAGAACTCTACGACCGCATCGGCTACCACGCCTTCGAGCAGCAGCTCGATGCACTGTTCGCCGCCAAGAAATAAGCAGTACCCTGCACCATCAGTTTTCGGAGGGAAAACATGAACGATACGACCGCAACCCCGACCTTCAAGCCGAAGAAGTCCGTCGCCCTGTCCGGCACCGCCGCCGGCAACACCGCGCTGTGCAGCGTCGGCCGCAGCGGCAACGACCTGCACTACCGTGGCTACGACATCCTGGACCTGGCCAACACCAGCGAGTTCGAGGAAATCGCCTACCTGCTGGTGCACGGCAAGCTGCCGACCCGCGCCGAGCTGGTTTCGTACAAGGCCAAGCTGAAGTCGCTGCGTGGCATTCCGGCTGCGGTGAAGGCCGCGCTGGAGGAGCTGCCGCCGTCGGCGCACCCGATGGACGTGATGCGCACCGGCGTGTCGGTGCTCGGCTGCGTGGCGCCGGAGAAGGACGACCACAACCACCCGGGCGCGCG
The DNA here is from genome assembly GCF_001274595.1 of Stenotrophomonas maltophilia. Taxonomy (GTDB): domain Bacteria; phylum Pseudomonadota; class Gammaproteobacteria; order Xanthomonadales; family Xanthomonadaceae; genus Stenotrophomonas; species Stenotrophomonas forensis. The sequence continues at coordinate 3,586,735 of NZ_CP011010.1, read as the reverse complement.
TGACATCGCCGACAAGCTGATGGCCTGCCTCGGCTCGATGCTGCTGTACTGGTACCACTGGAGCCACAACGGCCGCGCCATCGATGTGGAAACCGACGATGACTCGATCGGCGGCCACTTCCTGCACCTGCTGCATGGCGAGAAGCCGCAGGATTCGTGGGTGAAGGCGATGCACACCTCGCTGATCCTGTACGCCGAGCACGAGTTCAACGCCTCGACCTTCACCTGCCGCGTCATCGCCGGCACCGGCAGCGACATGTACAGCGCGATCTGCGGTGGCATCGGCGCGCTGCGCGGCCCGAAGCATGGCGGCGCCAACGAAGTGGCGTTCGAAGTGCAGAAGCGCTACGACAACCCGGATGAGGCCGAGGAAGACATCAAGGCCCGCGTCGAGCGCAAGGAAGTGGTGATCGGTTTCGGCCACCCGGTCTACACCGTCTCCGATCCGCGCAATAAGGTGATCAAGGACGTCGCCCGCGAGCTGTCCGAAGAACAGTCGAGCATGAAGATGTACGACATCGCCGAGCGCCTGGAATCGGTGATGTGGGACATCAAGAAGATGTTCCCGAACCTGGACTGGTTCAGCGCCGTCAGCTACCACATGATGGGCGTGCCGACCGCCATGTTCACCCCCCTGTTCGTGATCGCCCGCACCGCCGGCTGGAGCGCACACATCGTCGAGCAGCGCATCGACGGCAAGATCATCCGCCCGAGTGCCAACTACATCGGCCCGGAAGACCGCGACTTCGTCGCCATCGACAAGCGCGTCTGATCCACCTGCTGTATCCATCCGGCCGGCCCTATGCCGGCCGGGTGCTTTCGCCGCCGCACCGCCGGCACCCGGCCCGCCTCAAGCACTCCGCCAGCCCATGAATACCGATTACCGCAAGACCCTTCCCGGCAGCGCGCTGGACTATTTCGACGCGCGTGCCGCCGTCGATGCGATCCAGCCCGGCGCCTATGCCACCCTGCCGTACACCTCGCGCGTGCTGGCCGAGAACCTGGTGCGCCGCTGCGATCCGGCCACGCTCAGTGACTCGCTGAAGCAGTTGATCGAGCGCCGCCGCGACCTCGATTTCCCGTGGTTCCCGGCCCGCGTGGTCTGCCATGACATTCTCGGCCAGACCGCATTGGTCGATCTGGCTGGTCTGCGCGATGCGATCGCCGACAAGGGCGGTGATCCGGCCAAGGTCAATCCGGTGGTGCCGGTGCAGCTGATCGTCGATCACTCGCTGGCGGTGGAGTGTGGTGGTTACGACCCGCAGGCGTTCGAGAAGAACCGCGCCATCGAGGATCGCCGCAACGAAGACCGCTTCCACTTCATCGACTGGACCAAGCTGGCGTTCCAGAACGTGGACGTGATTCCGCCCGGCAACGGCATCATGCATCAGATCAACCTGGAGAAGATGTCGCCGGTGGTCTACGTGCAGGACGGTGTTGCGTTCCCCGATACCTGCGTGGGCACCGACAGCCATACCCCGCACGTGGATGCGCTGGGTGTGATCGCGATCGGTGTAGGCGGACTGGAGGCGGAGAACGTGATGCTCGGCCGCGCCTCGTGGATGCGCCTGCCCGATACCGTCGGCGTCGAACTGAGTGGTCGCCCGCAGCCGGGCATCACCGCCACCGACGTGGTGCTGGCCCTGACCGAGTTCCTGCGCAAGGAGCGCGTGGTCGGCGCGTGGCTTGAATTCTTCGGCGAGGGTGCGGCGGCACTGACCATCGGTGACCGCGCCACCATCTCCAACATGTGCCCGGAATACGGCGCGACCGCGGCGATGTTCTACATCGACGCGCAGACCATCGACTACCTGCGCCTGACCGGCCGCGAGGAGTCGCAGGTGGCGCTGGTGGAAAACTACGCGCGCACCACCGGCCTGTGGGCCGATGACCTGGCCACCGCGCAGTACGAGCGCGTGCTGCGTTTCGACCTGTCCAGCGTGGTGCGCAACATGGCCGGGCCGTCCAACCCGCACAAGCGCGTGGCCACCGCCGAGCTGGCCGAGCGCGGCATCGCCGACGAAGCCAAGCTGGAAGCGGGCAAGGCCGAGCAGGCGCAGGGCCTGATGCCCGATGGCGCGGTGATCATCGCGGCCATCACCAGCTGCACCAATACCTCCAATCCGCGCAACGTGATCGCCGCCGCGCTGCTGGCGCGCAATGCCAATGCGCGTGGCCTGCAGCGCAAGCCGTGGGTGAAGTCGTCGCTGGCGCCGGGTTCCAAGGCCGTGCAGCTGTACCTGGAAGAGTCCGGCCTGCTGCCGGACCTGGAACAGCTGGGTTTCGGCATCGTGGCGTTCGCCTGCACCACCTGCAACGGCATGAGTGGCGCGCTGGACCCGAAGATCCAGCAGGAAATCATCGATCGTGACCTGTACGCCACGGCTGTGCTGTCGGGCAATCGCAACTTCGATGGCCGCATCCATCCGTACGCCAAGCAGGCCTTCCTGGCTTCGCCGCCGCTGGTGATCGCCTACGCCATCGCCGGTACCGTCCGCTTCGATATCGAGAAGGACGTGCTGGGCGTGGACGCCGACGGCAACGAGGTGCGCCTGAAGGACATCTGGCCGAGCGATGCTGAAATTGATGCCGTGGTGAAGGCCTCGGTGAAGCCCGAGCAGTTCCGCAAGGTCTACAACCCGATGTTCAACGTGCGCGTTGAACATGGCGCTGCGGTCAGCCCGCTGTACGACTGGCGCCCGCAGAGCACCTACATCCGCCGCCCGCCGTACTGGGAGGGTGCATTGGCCGGTGAGCGCACGCTGGCCGGCATGCGCGCGCTGGCGGTGCTGCCGGACAACATCACCACCGACCACCTGTCGCCGTCCAACGCGATCATGGCGTCGAGTGCCGCTGGTGAATACCTGGCGAAGATGGGTTTGCCGGAAGAAGACTTCAATTCGTACGCCACCCACCGCGGCGACCACCTGACCGCGCAGCGCGCCACGTTCGCCAATCCGAAGCTGTTCAACGAGATGGTGCGCAACGACGACGGCAGCGTGAAGCAGGGTTCGCTGGCGCGCGTGGAGCCGGAAGGCAAGGTCATGCGCATGTGGGAAGCGATCGAAACCTACATGGACCGCAAGCAGCCGCTGATCATCATCGCCGGTGCCGACTACGGCCAGGGCAGCTCGCGTGACTGGGCTGCCAAGGGCGTGCGCCTGGCTGGCGTGGAAGCGATCGTGGCCGAAGGCTTTGAACGCATCCACCGCACCAACCTGATCGGCATGGGCGTGCTGCCGCTGGAGTTCAAGCCGGGCACCACCCGCCTGACCCTGGGCATCGACGGCACCGAGACCTTCGACGTGGTCGGCGAGCGTACTCCGCGTGCCGAGCTGACCCTGGTCATCCATCGCCGCGATGGCCAGGACGTGATCGTGCCGGTCACCTGCCGCCTGGACAGCGATGAGGAAGTGGCGATCTACGAGGCCGGCGGCGTGCTGCAGCGCTTCGCCCAGGACTTCCTGGAAGGCGCCAAGGTGGCGTAAGGCAGCGGCTGGCTGCCTTGTGTCGAGTTGCCGCCATGCTGGCTTCGGCCCGCATGGCGGTGGTCACGAAGGAGAGGGGCGTTGCCCCATCTGCATGGGAACCGCGTTCTACAACATCGCAGGTACGGTCAACACCGCCTTCATCCTGCTGAGCCTGTTGGGTGTGGGCGCGCAGCTGCGGCTGGTGCGCCGCCGCCGGGAACGTGCGGGCGCGGCTGACAGCGCCACTGCGGTGCTTTCGCTGAACCAGTTCACGGTCAGCTTCCTGGCCTACCTGTCCTTCTTCGTCTATGGCTACAGCATCACGCCGTTCAATCACTTCATTGTCTGGCCGCGCTTGCTCGCGTCGCTACTGGTCATGGCCATCCTGGTGGAGATCTGGCGCGACCGACGGAGCCGCTCCGCTACGACCAGCGTGCTGACAGCCGCCCTGTTGTTGCTCTGCGCACTGGCCGGGCTGGCCTGGGGTGACCGGCATGTGGATGAGGGCAGGGTAGTCGCCAGCGCGATGATAGTGGTCATTACTGCCTTGCTGGCGCAGGGCTACACGCATCAGATCCTGCTGATCCTGCGCAATGGCCATACCGGTGCAGTGTCGCTGCGGATGAGTCAGTTGATCCTGCTGATGGACCTGTCGACGATCGTGTTTGCCTTCGCCATGGGGATGCAGATGGGATGGCCGTTGCTGCTGCTGGCCGTGGTGAGCGGCAGCACCAAACTGGTCATCCTGTATCTGTTCCGCTGGCAGCAGGGGGCCTCCGCCGCAGATCGTCGGCGACAGCGGTTGCAGCCTGCGTAGTGCGTGTTCCTTACCTTATCGAGAATGTCATGAGCTTCCTTCCGCAACTCCGTATTCCCGCCACCTACATGCGCGGTGGCACCAGCAAGGGCGTGTTCTTCCGCCTGCAGGATCTGCCTGAAGCCGCGCAGGTGCCGGGCGCCGCACGCGATGCACTGCTGATGCGCGTGATCGGTTCGCCCGATCCGTATGGCAAGCAGACCGACGGCATGGGCGGTGCCACCTCCAGCACCAGCAAGTGCGTGATCATTTCCGCCGCTTCGGTGCCTGACCACGACGTGGATTATCTGTACGGCCAGGTCTCGATCGAAACCGCCTTCGTCGATTGGAGCGGCAACTGCGGCAATCTCAGCACCGCGGTCGGCCCGTTCGCGATTGCCAACGGCCTGATCGATCCGGCCCGCGTGCCGCGCGATGGCCTGTGTACTGTGCGCATCTGGCAGGCCAACATCGGCAAGACCATCATCGCCCACGTGCCGATGCGCGATGGCCAAGTGCAGGAGACCGGCGATTTCGAGCTGGATGGCGTGACCTTCCCGGCCGCCGAAATCCAGCTGGAATTCATCGATCCCTCCGACGACGGTGATGCCGGCGCGATGTTCCCCACCGGCAATCTGGTGGACACCCTCGACGTACCCGGCGTGGGCAGCTTCGAGGTGACCATGATCACCGCCGGTATTCCGACCATCTTCCTCAACGCCGCCGATCTGGGCTACACCGGCACCGAACTGCAGCCGGCGATCAACGAGGACAAGGCGGCGCTGCAGAAGTTCGAAGCCATCCGTGCGCATGGAGCGCTGCGCATGGGCCTGATCTCGAAACTTGAAGACGCGGCGACCCGCCAGCACACGCCGAAGGTGGCCTTCGTGGCGCCGGCACAGGACTACGTATCGTCCAGCGGCAAGGCCATTGCGGCCTCGGCCATCGACCTGCACGCGCGTGCGCTGTCGATGGGCAAGCTGCACCACGCGATGATGGGTACCGCGGCCGTGGCGATCGGCACCGCGGCGGCGATTCCAGGCACCCTGGTCAATCGTGCCGCCGGTGGCGGCGAACGCGAGGCGGTGACCTTCGGCCATCCCTCCGGCACGCTGCGCGTGGGCGCGCAGGCCGGCCGCGTTGACGGCCAGTGGACGGTGACCAAGGCCATCATGAGCCGCAGTGCCCGCGTATTGATGGAAGGCAAGGTGCGGGTGCCGGCCGAATAGTGCTCTGGTAGCTGCCAACCTTGGTTGGCTTGGTGCACGGGCAACCGTGCACCGCAACGAGGAGATCGACGATGTCCAGCAACCCCGTTCCATCCAACGAACGTGCAGCGTGGGATGCGCTGCTGGTGGACATTGTCGACTACGTGCGCGACGCGCGCATCGACTCACCGCTGGCGTTCCAGACCGCGCATCACTGCCTGCTCGATACGCTGGGCTGCGGGCTGGAAGCGTTGTCCTTCCCGGCCTGCAGCAAGCTGCTCGGGCCGCTGGTGCCGGGCATCAGCGTGGTCAACGGCGCGCGCGTGCCGGGTACGCACTACGTGCTGGACCCGGTGCAGGCCGCCTTCAACCTCGGCGCGATGGTGCGCTGGCTGGATTTCAACGACACCTGGTTGGCCGCCGAATGGGGGCATCCGTCGGACAATCTCGGCGGCATCCTCGCCGTCTGTGATTGGCTGGGACGAAACGCACAGGCCCTGCGTCGCCCGCCGCCGACCCTGCACGACGTGCTGCTGGCGATGATCAAGGCGCACGAGATCCAGGGCGTGCTGGCCCTGCAGAATTCGTTCAACCGGGTCGGGCTGGACCATGTGGTGCTGGTCAAGGTGGCCACCACCGCGGTGGTCGCGCACCTGCTCGGGCTGGATCGCGAACGCATGCTCAATGCGCTGTCGCTGGCCTGGGTCGATGGCCAGGCGCTGCGGACCTACCGTCATGCGCCCAACACCGGCTCGCGCAAGAGCTGGGCGGCGGGCGATGCGACCAGCCGTGGCGTGCGCCTCGCCTTGATGGCGGCCAGTGGCGAGATGGGTTACCCAAGCGTGCTGAGCGCACCGACCTGGGGCTTTGAGGCAGTGTCGATGCATGGCCAGCAGCTGACGCTGGGGCGGCCGCTGGGCAGTTATGTGATGGAGAACGTGCTGTTCAAGATCAGCTACCCGGCCGAGTTCCACGGCCAGACCGCGGTCGAGGCCGCGATCACGCTGCACCAGCAGCTGCGCGCGACGGGGCGCCGGGTCGAAGACATCGCGCACATCGCGATCCGCACCCAGGAAGCCTGCATCCGCATCATCGACAAGCAGGGCCCGCTGCACAATCCGGCCGACCGTGACCACTGCGTGCAGTACATGGTCGCCATCGCGCTGCTGCATGGGCGGCTGGTGGCCGAGGATTACGAGGACGACGTTGCCGCCGATCCGCGCATCGACGCGCTGCGCGCGAAGATGGCCTGCCATGAGGATCCGCGGCTCAGCGCCGATTACCTTGACCCGGACAAGCGCAGCATTGCCAACGGCCTGAGCGTGCGTTTCACCGATGGCAGCGAACTGCCGGAGGTGCTGGTGGAGTACCCGCTCGGTCACGCCCGGCGCCGCGAGGAAGGCATCCCGCTGCTGATGGACAAGTTCCGCCGGCACCTGGCCCACCGTTTCCCGACCGTCCAGCAGCAACGCATCCTGGCCGCGTCGCTGGACCCGGTGGCACTGGCGGCGATGCCGGTGACCGACTACGTGGACCTGTACCTGCCGGGGTAGGGGCGCGTTGGTGGGTGCCAATCTTGGTTGGCATGAGGGCGCCAACCAAGGTTGGCGGCTACCGGTCCTGCCGGTCAGCGGCCGGCACTACCCGCCCCGGGCAATTGCCGGATTCGCGTCAACACCTTGACGCGGCGCGCCTATAATGGCCACCTCGATCAAGGAGTGACGATATGAGCGGTCCGGCGCGGCGGAAGCGGTGGGGATGGGCGGCGGCGGTACTGGCAGGAGGCCTGTTGCTGGGCCTGGCCGGCTGCCGCAACGACAGTGGGCAGTTGCCCAAGACCAGCGGTGAAGCGATCACCACCAAAGCCGAGCAGGTGAAGGAGTTCACCCTGCTGCGCGCCTACCCGGACCAGAAGAATGACGGCCTGTCGCTGGCGCTGGAGTTCTCGCGCCCGCTGGTCGGCACCCAGGACTTCGACAAGCTGGTGCGCTTCGAAGAGAAGGTCGGCACCGATGACAGCAGCTGGACGCTGTCCGACGACGGCCTGACCCTGCGCTACCCGTTCGTCGAGGCCGGCAAGGAATTCAGCCTGGTGGTCTCGCCGGACCTGCTGGCCGCCGATGGCAGCCGCCTGGGCAAGGAACTGAAGCAGAAGGTGTTCAGCGGCGAGCTGAAGCCGGTGGTCGGCTTCGCCTCGCAGGGCAGCGTGCTGCCGGCCAAGGACAGCCGCGGCCTGCCGGTGGTCTCGGTGAACGTGCCGGAGGTCGACGTCGAGTTCCTGCGCGTGCGCGAGAAGGACCTGCCGACCTTCTTCAGCCAGTACCAGCGCGGCGGCCGCCGTGGCAGCTGGGAACTGAGCAGCGACTACGAGCGCAGCCCGATCAACAAGCTGGCCGAGCCGGTCTACGTCAACCGCTTCATCCTCGGTGGCAAGCAGAACGAGCGGGTGCTGACCTACCTGCCGACCCAGGACATCAAGGAGCTGCAGGAGCCGGGCCTGTATTTCGCCCTGCTCAAGCGTACCGGTGACTATGAAGGCGAGTTCGATACCGCGTTCTTCTCGGTCAGTGACATCGGCCTGCATACCCGTGCCTACAAGGACAAGCTGTTCGTGCACACCGCCGGCCTGAAGGACGGCGCGCCGCTGAAGGGCATCGACCTGCGCGTACTCGATGCCAAGGGCGAGGTGGTCCTGAAGGGCAGCACCGACGGCAACGGCAACGCGTTGCTGAACTACACCCTGGATGCGACCCACGTGCTGGTCGCCAGCAGCGGCAAGGACACCAGCTTCCTGCCGTTCAACCAGCCGGCGCTGGACCTGAGCGAATTCGCCGTGGCCGGTCGTGACAATGCCTGGTTCGACGTCTACGCGTGGTCGGGGCGTGACCTGTATCGCCCGGGCGAGACCGTGCGCCTGTCCGCACTGCTGCGCGACAACGATGGCAAGCCGGTCAAGGCTCAGCCGGTATTCCTGCGCCTGAAGCAGCCCGACGGCAAGACCTTCCGTGAGACCCGCCTGCAGCCGGGCGACCAGGGTTACATCAACTTCGAACAGGTGATTCCGGCCGAGGCGCCGACCGGGCGCTGGCAGGTCGAGTTCCGCACCGACCCGGCCAGCAAGGAAGCGATCCAGGGCATGACCCTGCGCATCGAAGAGTTCCTGCCCGAGCGCATGAAGCTGGAGCTGGACAGCGCGCAGAAGACCCTGAAGCCGGGCGAGGCGCTGCGCCTGCAGGCCAATGGCGCTTACCTGTATGGCGCGCCGGCCGATGGCAACCGCTTCACCGCGCGCATGGCGGTGGCGGCCGAACAGAAGCCGGTGGACGGCCTGCCGGGGTATTTCTTCGGCGACCCGACCCTGCAGCTGCCGCGCGAAGCCAAGGACGTGGTCGATACCACGCTGCCGGCCAATGGCCAGCTGCGCGAGGACGTGGCATTGCCGGAAGAGGCGGCCAAGGCCAAGGCGCCGATCGCGGTGGTGCTGTCCGGCAGCCTGTATGAAACCGGTGGCCGCACGGTCACCCGTACCCTGAAGCGGGTGATGTGGCCGGCCAATGCGCTGGTCGGCGTGCGCCCGCTGTTCAACCCCGATGATGGCGCCGATTCCAACGGCAATGCGCGCTTCGAGCTGATGCGCGTGGACGCCGCCGGTAACCCGCAGCCGGCCAAGGGCCTGAAGATCACCCTGGTGCGCGAACTGCGCGATTACCACTGGACCTTCAACGACAACCGCTGGGATTACGATTTCACCCGCCGCTTCGAGAACAAGGAAACCCGTACCGTCGATGCCGGCAGCAGCGCGGTCGCCTTCGATTTCCCGGTGGAGTGGGGCGAGTACCGGGTGGACGTGTTCGATCCGTCCACCGGCCTGACCAGCCGCTACCCGTTCCGCGCCGGCTGGAGCTGGGGCGATGACAACCGCGGCCTGGACGCACGCCCGGACAAGGTCAAGCTGGGCCTGGACAAGACCGGCTACAAGGCCGGTGACACGCTGGAAGTGACGGTGACCCCGCCGCACGCTGGCAAGGGCATCCTGATGGTCGAGACCGACCGCATGCTGTACGTGCAGGACATCGAGGCCAAGCCGGGTTCGACCTTCAAGATTCCGGTCACCGCCGACTGGGAGCGGCACGACGTCTACATCACCGCGCTGGTGTTCCGTGGCGGCAGTGCGCCGAGCAAGATCACCCCGGCCCGTGCCGTGGGCGTGGTGCATGTGCCGATGGACCGCAAGGGCCGCACCGTGGCCGTCGGCCTGGTCGCGCCCAAGCAGATGCGCCCGGAGCAGGACCTGCCGGTAACCGTCAGCGCACCGCAGCTGGCGGGCAAGACCGCACACGTCACCGTGTCGGCGGTGGACGTGGGCATCCTCAACATCACCCGCTTCCCGGTGCCGAATGCCGGCGCGCACTTCTTCGCGCAGCGTCGTCTCGGCATTGATGCCTACGACATCTACAGCCGGGTGATCGAGAGCTTCGACGGTGGCGCCGGCAAGCTGAAGTTCGGCGGTGACATGGCGCTGCAGGCGTTGCCGCAGGCCAAGCGCCCCACCGCCCGCGTGCAGACCGTGGACCTGTTCTCCGGCCCGGTGCAGCTCGATGCCAAGGGCATCGCCCGCATCCGCCTGAAGGTGCCCGACTTCAACGGCACCCTGCGCGTGTCGGCACTGGTCTACAGCGATGACCAGTACGGCAAGCGCGACGTGGAAACCGTGGTGCGTGCGCCGATCCTGGCCGAGGCCAGCATGCCGCGCGTGCTGGCGCCGGGCGACCGCAGCACCGTGACCCTGGACGTGCAGAACTTCACCGGCAAGCCCGGCCAGTTCAACGTGAAGGTGGAAAGCGAGGGGCCGCTGAACCTGGGCGAGGGCAGCCGCAGCGTGCAGTTGAATGCCGATGCCAAGACCACGTTGAGCTTCCCGCTGTCGGCGCGCGAAGGCCACAGCGTGGCCAAGGTGCGCGTGCGCGTGGACGGCAACGGCTTCAAGGCCGATCGCCGTTACGAGCTGCCGGTGCGTGCGGCGTGGCCGCAGGTGCTGCGCTCGCAGGTGCGCACGCTCGATCCGCTGGCCGCGGTCAGCCTCGACAACAGCCTGACCGATGGCCTGATGTCCGAGTCGGTGAATGCACGCCTGCTGGTCAGCCCGCTGCCACCGATCCCGTTCGCCAGTGCGCTGCAGGGCGCGCTGAACTACCCGTATGGCTGTGCCGAGCAGACCACCAGCAAGGGTTACGCCGCGCTGATCCTGGATCAGGCCACGTCGTCGATGCTTGGCGCCGACGGCCTGGACGCCAAGACCCGCCGCGAGCGCATGGAAGGCGCGTTCGGCCGCCTGGCGTCGATGCAGGTGGCCAACGGCAACTTCTCGATGTGGGGTGACGATGGCTACGTGAACCCGTGGCTGACCCCTTACATCACCGAGTTCCTGCTCGACGCCAAGGATGCTGGCTTCGCGGTGCCCGACAACGTGCTGCAGAAGGCGCTCAACCGCCTCAGCGAGGACCTGCTGTCCGGTGGCAATCAGTTCTACGGCCAGGACGACCGCGAGAAGCTGAAGTTCGCCAACCAGGCGTATTCGGGCTACGTGCTGGCCCGGGTCAACCGCGCTCCGCTGGGGACGCTGCGCACGCTGTATGACAACGAGCGCAGCAAGGCGGTCGGCGGCCTGTCGCTGGTCCATCTGGGCGTGGCGCTGTCGCTGCAGGGCGATGCCAAGCGTGGCCAGGCGGCATTGGCCGCGGCCTTCGCCAAGTCCAGCAGCGAACGCCCGTCGTACTTCGGCGACTACGGCAGCGCGATCCGTGATGACGCGCTGATGATCGCGCTGACCCACGAGAACAAGCTGGCCAAGCCGGCCTGGGATGCGCGTGCGGTGGATCTGGGCCGTGGCCTGGACGCGCGCCGCAATGCTGGCTGGATGTGGCTCAGCACGCAGGAACAGGTGGCCATCGCCCGCCTCGGCAAGGCCTTGGCCGCCAACCAGAAGGCGCTGGTGGCCGGTGAGCTGGTGATCGGCGGCACGACCGAAGCGATCAGCGAACGCAAGCTGTTCGGCCGCAACTTCAGTGCCAGCGAGCTGGCCAGTGGCGTGCGCTTCACCCCGCAGGGCCAGCCGCCGATGTTCGCCAGCATCGACGTGGCGGGTATCCCGCGCAGCGCGCCGGCACCGGACAACAGCGTGCTCGGCATCGAGCGCAGCTATTACGGCACCGATGGCAAGCCATGGTCGCCGCGCCCGCTGAAGGAAGGCGAGGCGCTGATCGTGCGCGTCACCGTCACCGCCGATACCACGATGCCCGACGCGCTGCTGACCGACCTGCTGCCGGCCGGCCTGGAGATCGAGAACTTCAACCTGGGCGATGCGAAGCAGTGGGCTGACGTGGTGGTCGATGGCATCACCATCAGCGACCGCGGTGAAGCGGCCGATACCAAGCACGAAGAGTTCCGCGACGACCGCTACGTGGCCGCGCTGAAGCTCTCGCGTGGCAGCAAGGCCAACGTGTTCTACCTGGTGCGCGCGGTGACCCCGGGTACCTACTCGGTGCCGCCGCCGCTGGTGGAGGACATGTACCGCCCGCAGCTGCGTGGCGTGGGCCGCAGCAACCCGACCACGATCACGGTGGTGCAGCCGTGACCGCGCGGACGGGCCGCGACGGCGCGGCCCGTCCCCCTGGCAACCTGCAATGAAACGCACGATGACGACCCGGCTGGCGGCCCTGCGCCGCTGGCTGCGGCCGCTGTGGCCGTGGCTGCGATGGGGCACGGCAGCCATGCTGGCGCTGCTGCTGGTGCTGGACGTCGCCTTCCCGCCGCCGCTGCCGAAGCAGCGCGATACCAGCACCCTGGTGGTGGCTGCCGACGGCACGCCGCTGCGTGCATTTGCCGATGCCGAAGGCGTGTGGCGCTATCCGGCGTCGATCGACAGCGTCTCGCCGTTGTACCTGCAGGCGCTGCTGACCTACGAAGACCGCTGGTTCTGGCGGCATCCGGGTATCAACCCGCTGGCGATCCTGCGTGCCAGTGGCCAGCTGCTGCGCGGCGGCCGCATCGTGTCCGGCGGTTCGACCCTGACCATGCAGGTCGCACGCATCCTCGACCCGCACACGCGCACGCCGTGGGGCAAGCTCAAGCAGATGCTGCGCGCGGTGCAGCTGGAAGTGCACCTGAGCAAGCGGCAGATCCTGGCCCTGTACCTGGAGCGCGCGCCTTACGGGGGCACCATCGAGGGCGTGGAAGCGGCCAGCTGGGCCTACCTGGGCAAGCCGGCGGCGCAGTTGTCGCACGCCGAGGCTGCGTTGCTGGCGGTGCTGCCGCAGGCGCCGAGCCGGCTGCGCCCGGACCGCCACCCGGAAGCGGCGCAGAAGGCGCGCGACAAGGTGCTGTCACGCATGGCCGAACTGGGTGCATGGACGCCGGACGAGGTGGAGGACGCGCGCATCGAGAACGTGGTGGCACGCTCGCTGCGGCCGCCGCTGCACGCCGCGCTGCTGGCCCAGCGCCTGCATTCGGCGCATCCGGGCCAGGCACGCATCCAGAGCAGCATCGACATCGGCCTGCAGCGCACGCTGGAAGAACGCGTGGCCAGCTATTTCTCGACGCTGCCGGAACGCACGTCTGCAGCGCTGTTGGTGGTCGACAACCAGACCCTGCAGGCGCGCGCTTATGTCGGCACCCTGGCGTTCGGCGATCGCCAGCGGCTGGGCCACGTGGACATGGTGCAGGCCTGGCGCTCGCCGGGCTCCACGCTCAAACCATTCCTGTACGCGATGGCGCTGGATGATGGCCTGATCCATTCGGAAAGCCTGCTGGTCGATGCACCGCAGAGTTTCGGCAGCTACCGCCCCGGCAATTTCGACATGGCGTTCAACGGGCCAATCGGCGCCGCCAGCGCGTTGCGGCTGTCGCTCAACGTGCCTTCGGTGGACCTGCTGCAGCGGGTCGGCGCGGCGCGCTTTGCCGCGCGCCTGTCGCACGCCGGCATCCAGCTGCGCTTCCCGCCCGGCAGCACGCCCAACCTGTCGTTGATCCTGGGCGGCACCGGCGCGCGGCTGGAGGATCTGGTCGGCGCGTTCGCCGCGCTCAACCGCAACGGCATCGCCGGCCGCGTGCGTTACACCGATGATGAGCCGATGATCGAGCGCCGCCTGGCCTCGCCGGGCGCCAGCTGGATCGTGCGCGAGATGCTGGAATCGAACCCGCGCCCGGGCTACAGCGTCGGCACCTTCGACGTCGGGGGCCGCCCGCGCGTGGCCTGGAAGACCGGCACCAGTTATGGCTACCGCGATGCGTGGGCGATCGGCAGCACCCGCCACTACACCGTGGGCGTGTGGGTGGGGCGTCCGGACGGCACGCCGCTTCCCGGCCAGTACGGTGCGGTCACCGCTTTGCCGCTGATGTTCGAAGTGGTGGACAGCCTGCCGCGCCAGCGCGGTGACTCGGCTGCCGCACCGATGCCGGCCAGCGTCAGCCAGGAAGACATCTGCTGGCCGACCGGCGAGCGGGCCGAAGGCCTGCCGGCGGCACTCTGCCAGCGGCGGATGCCGGCGTACCTGCTTGAGGGCGCGGCACCGCCAACCTTCCCCGAGCGCGAAGCACGGCGCTGGCAGCCGGGCCGACAGCGCTACCTGGCCGATGCCCGCAGCGGCCTGCGTGTATCCGCCGATTGCAGCGCGCCTCATGAAGAAGTGGCGCGTGAGATCGCGCGCTGGCCGGCGCTGCTGTCGCCCTGGCTGTCCAAGGCCACGCGCGAGGCCTCGCAGCTGCCGCCGTTGTCGCCGGATTGCCGTGATGATGGCCGCGAGGCCAGCGTCGCACTGCACATCGACGGGCTCAATGATGGCGCCACGCTGGCGCGCGCGCCGAATGCGGAGCATGGCGTGCGCCTGCAGCTGCGCGCGCTGGGCAGCGAGCAGGCGGTGGACTGGCTGCTGGATGGACGCTGGATCGCACAGACCCGTGGCGCGCAGCTGATGCAGCGTGAGTTCGCCGACCCGGGCGCGCATACCCTGACCGCGCTGGCGGCCGATGGCGCGTGGACGCAGGTGCGGTTCAACGTCCTGCGGTAGCGCCAGGCCCTTGTAGAGTCGAGCCATGCTCGACTCTACCGGGAGCGTTACAAGGCTATTCGCCAATCCACCCATCCAGCAGGTCGGCGAATTCGTCGGCGTGTTCCTCTTCCTGCGCGAGGATCTCTTCGAGGATGCGCTTGGTGGTGGTATCGCGGTCGCCGATGAAGTTGATCATCTCGCGGTAGCTGTCGATGGCGATGCGCTCGGCCACCAGGTTCTCGCGGACCATGTCGCGCAGGTCGCTGCCTTCCTTGTACTCGGCATGCGAACGCGCGGTCAGCGTGTCGGGGTTGAAATCGGGCTCGCCGCCGAGCTGGACGATGCGCTCGGCCAGCTTGCCGGCATGAGCCTGTTCCTGCTGGGCGTGTTCGAGGAACTCGGCCTTGACCGCGTCGGCCAGCATGCCCTTGGCCATGAAGTAGTGCCGGTAGTAGCGCAGCACGCACACGTATTCGGTGGCCAGGGCATCGTTGAGCAGCTTGATCACCACCTTGCGGTCGGCGCTGTAGCTGTCGGTGATCGCACCATCCTCGATGTTGCGGCGGGCGCGGTCACGCAGGGTCTTGCGGTCGCTGATGCCGGGAATCTTCGCGGCGGGCTTGGGGGCTTTGGCTGGCTTGCTGGACATGGCTGGCCGTTTCCTCTTGCGGTTGGTAGTCAGGTGGGCAGGTGCTCCAGCACGTACTCGGCTGAAGAGACTTCGAACTGGCCAGGCTGTTCGATCCAGGCTGCGCGCACTACGCCGTCGACCACGTACAGGGCGAAGCGGCGCGAGCGGATGCCCATGCCCGAGGCGCTGGCATCGAGTTCCAGGCCGAGCGCGCGGGTCAGTTCGGCATTGCCATCGGACAGCATCAGCAGGCCATCGGGCACATTCTGCTCGGCCGCCCAGGCCTTCATCACGAACGGATCGTTGACCGCCATGCAGTAGACGTCGATGCCGCGCTTGCGGAACGCCTCGAACTGCTCGACGTAGCCGGGCAGATGACGGGCCGAGCAGGTCGGGGTGAACGCACCGGGCACGGCGAACAGCACCACCTTGCGTGCGTCGAACAGCGAATGCGTATCGAGCGTTTCGATGCCCTCGCGGATGCGCTTGAGGGTCACTTCCGGGATGCGGTCGCCAACGTGGATGGTCATGGTGAACTCCTTGCAGGGGCAGGCTAGTGGCCGGCATGGGACAGGGGCGTCAAGACATTGGAAAACCCGTGTGCAGGCCCCATCTTCAGGCTTTGCGGCGGGGGCTTCCAGCCACAGCCTGGGGCATCGGGATGGCAGCCGCATTGCGCAGGATCAGTCGGCCTCACCGGGGCCGCACGATGGGCGGCGTAGCATCGCTGGCGCGTAGAATGAACCCGGGGCGGCGCCACCGGCGCGGCCGAAGCGAATCGAGGTAGCTGGATGGAATTCAAGGATTACTACGCCACCCTGGGGGTGGAACCGAGCGCGGGCGAGGCGGAGATCAAGACCGCCTATCGCCGGCTGGCACGCAAGTACCACCCGGATGTCAGCAAGGAGGCCGGGGCCGAAGACAAGTTCAAGGCGGTCAACGAGGCCTACGAGGCGCTGCGCGATCCCGAGAAGCGCGCCGCCTATGACCAGCTGCGCGCGCAGGGGTACCGCCCGGGCGAGGAATTCAACGTGCCGCCGAACTACGGCGGCGCCGGGGGCTTCAATTTCGAGGAAGTGTTCGGCGGTGGCGGCCCCAATGGCGGCTTCAGCGACTTCTTCGAGAGCCTGTTCGCACGCCAGCGTGGCGGTGCCGGCCCGGGGCCGGGCTTCAGCAGCCAGGGGCATGCGCCCAACCGTGATACCCGCGCCAAGCTGTCGGTTCCGCTGGAGGCGGCCTACAACGGCGACAGCCTGCGCATCACCGTCAACGGCAAGCAGCTGGACGTGCGCGTGCCCAAGGGCATCCGCCCGGGCCAGGTGATCCGCCTGGCAGGGCAGGGCAACCACGGTGGCAACCTGCTGCTGGAAGTGGAGTACGCCGCGCACCCGCAGTTCGAGGTCGATGGCCGCAACATCCTCTACACGCTGCCGGTCACGCCATGGCAGGCCGCGCTGGGCACCAGCATCAGCGTACCGACCCTGGGCGGTGCGGTGGAGCTGAAGATCCCGGCCGATTCCGATGCCGGCCGCAAGCTGCGCCTGCGCGGGCGCGGCCTGCCGGGCAATCCGGACGGCGACCAGATCGTTGAAATCGAAATCGTGGCCCCGGCTGCGACCGACGAGGCGCAGAAGAAGGCCTACCGGAACCTGGCCAAGGCGTTCGGCGAGTCAATCTGAAGGTGGCGCCGGGCCACGCCCGGCGACTTTGATATGTAGAGTTGAGCCATGCTCGACTCAGCAAAAACGTGCCGACCAAGGTCGGCACCTACCAGGGCGATGTGCCAACCAAGGTTGGCACCCACCGGAGCAGGCTTCAGCCCTGCCCGGCGAACACCCGCTCCAGCACCTCGGAGAGTTCGTCTTCCGAGAACGGCTTGGTGATGTAGGCCTTGGCGCCCTGGCGCATGCCCCACATGCGGTCGGTGTCCTGGTCCTTGGTGGTCACCAGGATCACCGGGATGTGCCGGGTGGCTTCGTCGCGGGCGAGGGTGCGGGTGGCCTGGAAGCCGTTGAGGTTGGGCATCACCACGTCCATCAGGACCAGGTCGGGCAGCTCGGCCTTGGCGGTTTCGACCCCGGCGGCGCCATCGGTGGCGGTCAGGATCTGGTGCCCGAGCTTCTCGACGATGCGCTGTATCCCCAACAGCTGCGACGGTGAGTCGTCGACGATCAGAATGCGTGCCATGTTGTTCCCCATGTAATGCCCGCAGTGTAGTGCGGGCACATTACCGGCGGGAGGGCCACGTCTGCCGTCCGTCGCCTGCCTGCGACGTTCAGTCGATCCGCACCACGGTGCGCCCCAGCGAACCACCGGCCAGCATCCGCTCGAACACCGCCGGCAGGCCATCAAGGCCGACCTCGGCGGTGCAGATGCGGTCCAGGTGCTGCGGTTTCCACTCGTTGCCCAGGCGTGCCCACACTTCCTCGCGCAGCGCGCGTGGTGCGTTTGCCGAAGACACGCCCAGAAGCGACACACCGCGCAGGATGAACGGCATCACCGTCATGTCCAGCGTCGGGCTGGCGGCCAGGCCGGCGCTGACCACGCTGCCATAGGGCACGGTCTGCGCCAGCAGGCTGGCCAGCATCGCGCCACCGGCGTTGTCGAGGCCACCGCCGAAGCGCGCCGACTGCAGCGGGCCGGTGTCGGCCAGCGCCGCGCGCGGCAGCACCTCGCTGGCACCGATGCCGCGCAGGAAGTCGGCCTGGTCCGGCTTGCCGCTGACCGCGTGCACGCTGTAGCCGGCACGGCTGAAGATCGACAGTGCCAGCGCACCGACGCCACCGCTGGCGCCGGTGACCGCCAGCGGGCCGAGGTCCGGGGTCTGCCGGTTGTCCTGCATGCGCAGCAGCGCCAGCGCCGCAGTGAAGCCGGCGGTGCCCAGCACCATCGCCTCGCGCGGGCTCAGCCCGGCCGGCTGGGCAATCACCGCGCGTGACTCCAGCCGCACGTACTGGCTGTAGCCGCCGTCACGGGTCTCGCTGAGGCCGCAGCCGGTGGCCAGTACCGCGTCGCCTTCACGCCAGTCCGGGTCGGTGCTGGCGACCACGGTGCCGGCCACGTCGATGCCGCCCACCAGCGGGAAGCGGCGCAGGATCTTCCCTTTGCCGGTGCCTGCCAGCGCATCCTTGTAATTGACCGAGGACCAGTGGGCGCGGATCAGCACCTGGCCGGGGTTGAGGTCGTCGACCCTGAGCTGGGCCAGGCCACTGCGGTAGCCGGCGTCGTCGTTTTCGATGCGGAAGGCGGTGAACGGGGTGGTGGGGGCCATCGGCGCTGCCTGACTTCGAGGAAAACGTCACCTTACCCGGTTGCCCCCCTTTCGATCCTGCCGATCCGCCCCATCTTGTATGATCGGTAATGGTTTCACGGCTGGCGCCGCGGGAAGGGCCCGCGCCGCAGCCCACATCTTGATGGAGCGTGCATGGCCTGGAATACACCCGGCGGCAACAAGGGCGGACAAGGCCCCGAGGACAATCGACGCGGGCCGTTCGGGTCGCGCGGCGGTGGCAATGGTGGTGGCTGGGGCGGACTGCCCGGGCCGCTGAAGGACCTGTTCGACGGCGGCATCATGCGTTGGGTGGTGGCAGCCGTGGTGCTGCTGGTGCTGTTCTCCAGCTTCCAGCTGATCGGCGAACAGCAGCGTGGCGTGGTGCTGCGCTTCGGCCAGTTCTCGCGGATCCTGCAGCCCGGACCGAACTTCAAGCTGCCGTGGCCGATCGAATCGGTCACCAAGGTCAACGCCACCGAGATCAAGACGTTCTCGATCCAGGTGCCGGTGCTGACCCGTGACGAGAACATCGTCAACGTCTCGCTGAACGTCCAGTACCGCATCGACGACCCGCAGCAGTACCTGTTCGGCACCGTTGATGCCAACCAGGTGCTGGAGCAGTCGGCGCAGAGCGCGGTGCGTGAGGAAGTTGGTCGCGCCGACCTCAATGCCGTGCTGAACAACCGTGGCCCGCTGGCCGTGGCCGCCGAAGAGCGCCTGCAGGCGCTGCTGAAGGCGTTCAAGACCGGCCTGACCGTGACCGGCCTGACCCTGCAGGACGCCCGTCCGCCGGAGGAAGTGAAGCCGGCCTTCGACGAGGTCAACGGCGCCCAGCAGGTCAAGGAACGCCTGATCAACGAAGCCCAGGCCTACGCCGCCAAGGTCGTGCCGGAAGCCCGAGGCCAGGCCTCGCGTGCCCGTACCACCGCCGAGGGCTACAAGCAGGCCGTGGTGTCCAAGGCCGAGGGTGACGCGCAGCGCTTCAGCCTGTTGCAGGCCCAGTACAAGGACGCCCCTGAAGTGACCCGCAAGCGCCTGTGGCTGGAGACCGTGCAGCAGGTGCTGAGCGAGAACCGCAAGGTGATCGGTGGCGATGGCCGCCAGCTGATCTACGTGCCGATGACCGGCGATACCCGTCCCAGCACCTCGGCCCCGGCCGCAGTGGCGAACCCGGACGTGGTGATGCCGTCGCTGCCGGGTGCAGCGGCGGAAGCTTCCCGTGATCCGGGCCGGCCGGTGGGCCGCCCGACCGGGCGACCGAGCGGCCGTGAGGAGGGCAGCCGATGAAGAGTCCAATCTGGATCGCCGTGATCGTGGCGGTGGCGCTGGGCCTGCTCGGCTCGGTGTACGTGGTCCGCGAGGACCAGACTGCCATGGTGCTGAACCTGGGCAAGGTGGTGCGTTCGGACATCAAGCCGGGCCTGCACTTCAAGGTGCCGGTGGTGGAAACGGTGAAGGTCTTCGACCGCCGCTTCCAGGTGCTCGACACCGCCCCGGCGCGCTACTTCACCGCTGAGCAGAAGGACGTCAGCGTCGACTTCTTCGCCATCGGCTACATCTCCAACGTGGGTGACTACTTCCGTGCCACCGGCGGCGATCCGCGCATCGCCAATGCCCGCCTGGCCCCGATCATCACCGACTCGCTGCGCAACCAGATCAACTCGCGCACCCTGCAGCAGCTGGTCTCCGGCGACCGCAGCGAGCTGATCGCCGAGCAGCTGAAGGGGATCAACGAGGCCGTGGCCGGGCTGGGCATGCAGATGATCGACCTGCGCATCAAGCAGGTGGACCTGCCGACCGACAGCCAGGTGATCAATGATGTGTACGAGCGCATGCGCGCGCAGCGCAAGCAGGAAGCGGCCAAGCTGCGTGCGGAAGGCGAGGAACAGTCGCTGACCATCCGCGCCCAGGCCGACCGTGACAGCACCGTGCTGATCGCCGAAGCCGAGCGTGATGCACAGCGTCTGCGCGGTGAAGGCGATGCCGATGCCGCCCGCATCTACGGCAAGGCCGGCTCGGCCGACCCGTCGTTCTATGCCTTCTACCGCAGCCTGGAGGCCTACCGTGGCTCCATGACCGACGGCAATGGCGTGATCGTGCTCGACAAGAACGACCCGTTCCTGCAGTACCTGAAGAACGACCGCTGAGGTCGCAGGGCATTACCCCACGGGGCCCGGCCAGATGCCGGGCCCCGTGCTTTTTCCGGAGTCCCCCATGAAAGATCTGTTCGCCGCCGTCTGCCTGGTGGCGGTGCTGGAAGGCCTGTTCCTGTTCGTTGCCCCGTTCGCCTGGAAGCGCATGGCCGAGCGCCTGCTGGACCTGCCCAGCCCGGCCCTGCGCAGCTTCGGCGGGCTGGTGCTGCTGGCCGGGCTGAGCCTGCTGTGGTGGGCCCGGCATTGAAAGGGTAGTGCCGGCTGCTGGCCTGGGATCGCCGGCCAGCGGCCGGCACTACCGGGAGGCGCCTGACCGGCCGGTACATGCGTGGCCCGGCTCTGGTAGATGCCAACCTTGGTTGGCATTGCCGGCCAGCGGCCGGCACGACCGGGCGGGGCGGCTGACCGGCCGGTGAAGCCGCCCGTCGGAAAGGTGGCACCCGACCCCGGAAACCCGGATAATGCACAAAAGCCGGACGGGCCTCCCCGTTCGGCTTTTTCCGTGTCTGGGCCTTCCATCGCCGGCCGCTCCCCGTTTGGAGCCGCCTTCCAAGTGCTGGCCAGCCCCGCCACGGTTTACCCGTCCGCGGCCCCGATGGCCGCAACAAATCGAGGAGCCCGTCATGGGTCAGTCTGTCGTAGTGTTGGGTGCCCAGTGGGGCGATGAAGGCAAGGGCAAGATCGTCGATCTGCTCACCGAGGAAATCGGCGCCGTGGTGCGCTTCCAGGGCGGCCACAATGCCGGCCACACCCTGGTCATCAATGGCAAGAAGACCGTCCTGCACCTGATCCCGTCGGGCATCCTGCGTGACGATGCGCTGTGCCTGATCGGCAACGGCGTGGTCATCTCGCCGGCCGCGCTGCAGAAGGAAATCGCCGAGCTGGAAGCCTCCGGCGTCGAAGTGCGTTCGCGCCTGAAGATCTCCCCGGCCGCGCCGCTGATCATGCCGTACCACATCGCCCTAGACCAGGCGCGCGAACGCGCTGCCGGCGGCAAGGCGATCGGCACCACCGGCCGTGGCATCGGCCCGGCCTACGAAGACAAGGTGGCGCGCCGCGGCATCCGCATCGCCGACCTGCACTACCCGAAGCAGCTGGAAGAACTCCTGCGCACCGCGCTGGATTACCACAACTTCGTGCTGACCAAGTATCTGAACACCGATGCGGTCGACTTCCAGAAGACATTCGACGAAGCACTGGCCTTCGGCGAATACGTGCAGCCGATGAAGTCCGACGTGGCCGGCATCCTGCACGACCTGCGCAAGCAGGGTAAGCGCGTGCTGTTCGAAGGCGCGCAGGGTGCGCTGCTGGACATCGACCACGGCACCTACCCGTACGTCACCAGCTCCAACACCACCGTCGGTGGCGCGCTGGCCGGTTCCGGCGTTGGCGCCGATTCGATCGACTACGTGCTGGGCATCGCCAAGGCCTACGCCACCCGCGTCGGCGGCGGCCCGTTCCCGACCGAACTGGACGACGAAGTCGGCCAGGGCATCCGTGACCGCGGCGCCGAGTACGGTGCCTCGACCGGTCGCCCGCGTCGTTGCGGCTGGATGGACATCGTTGCGCTGAAGCGCGCCGTGGCCATCAACGGCATCAGCGGCCTGTGCATCACCAAGCTGGACGTGCTGGATGGCATGGAAAAGCTGAAGGTCTGCATCGCCTACGAATACAACGGCAAGCGCACCGAGTACGCCCCGCTGGACGCTCAGGGCTGGGAAGACTGCACCCCGGTGTACCTGGAGTTCCCGGGCTGGAGCGAGAACACCCACGGCATCACCAACTGGGACGAGCTGCCGCCGGCCGCACGCGCCTACCTGCGTTCGCTGGAAGAGCTGGCCGGTTGCCCGATCAGCATCGTCTCCACCGGCCCGGACCGCGACCACACCATGGTCCTGCAGGATCCGTTCGCCTGACGCAATAACGTTGTTCAATTGAGAGAAGAACGCCGCGACTCCCTGTGGGGTCGCGGCGTTTTGTTTTGGGCCGGAGCAATCTTCGGCGGCCCGTGCGGGCTCCAGTAGTGCCAGCCCATGGCTGGCAGAACCGAAGCCACCAACATGTCGCTTTCAGCGCGCCAATTCGGCCGACCACGTCAAATTCTGCCAAGCCACACATCCCTCATGCTCCCCGCATACAACTTCTGGTAAGCGATAAACGTCACGCGCCATTCTGAAGTCAGAGTTGATCGCGTCACCGCACGTCGCTCCCATCCGCGCACCAGCACAGTCGCGCCTGTTCCTGTCGCATCCACCATTCCCCGGGCATGCAACACTTCGCCCTGCGCTCTCGATTCATCCGAACCTTTCGGATTTTTTTCATTGAATCGAGCATGCAGGCGTAGACACCATGGCGCGCCACCGGAAAAGGGTGGCCGGGCGTGCAAACCCGAGATAGGTGTTACTTACGCTTGCCAGCCGGCACCGTCCTGAAGCGGTGCCGGCTGGCAATCCGTCGGCCTTTATGGCGGGCGGTGCGTGGGGGTCTTCGGACCCGCCGGTCATTGGTAACTATCTATCCCGGTTTGCAACCCGCACCGTCCGCCACCCGCTTCCGCGCGGTGGCGCTGTTAAGTACAGCCACGGAAGCCGACGCCATGACCAGTCGCAAGACCCCGCCGTTCCATGTTGTTGAGCCCATCAACGACGACGCCAATCCCGCCGACGATCTCAGCACGTTCCAGGGCTGCCTCACCCGCATCCGTGATGGCGAAGGCTCCGATGGCATGTTGTGGCCGGAGGAGGCCCTGTCCGACGGACGACGTCAGTCCCTGGCGCGGATCGACCGTGCCGCCGTGGGCATCCTCACCGCGGTGGAGATGCTGCATGCGGCCAACCGTTGCGCCACCATGGCGACGCCGCGCAGGCACCTGGACGAAGGTGTGGTGGAAGGGCTGTTCTTCGCCTGCCGCGAACTTGCCGAGCTGGTGTGCAGGGAAGTCAGGCCGGCCTGACCTCCTTTCGCATGTGCGATGCCCAGCCTCGCCATCGGGCGAGGTACCGGGTGTGGGCACGCGCTGCTTTGCGCCGGCACTGTGGGCACGCGCAGTTCTGCGCTACGTTGTGGCCAATGCCAGCAGGGATGCAGCGCGATGACCGGGGGTTCGGCATGAAAGGCGAGACGGTCGCACGGGTGGCCCTGTGGCTGCTGTGGAGCCTATGGGCGCTGGCCTGCATCGTGCTGCTGCTGGGCGCAGCCGCCAACCATCTGGCCTCGCGCACGCAGACCCTGTCACTGGTGCTGCAGCCGGGCGCCTCGGCCGAGATCACGGTCTACCGCTTCATCGATGATCCGCTGCGCCTGCGGCTGCGCTATGCGGGCGATGGCCTCGAGCCGTCGATCGATCCGGAGGTGCGCCTGCGCGCTGAAACGCCGACCGATCGCAATGAGTTCCGCGCGGATACGCGCTCACCTTCGGCAACGGCCGACGTCATTCGTGCACTGGAATCGGTCGAGCCCGACCGCTTCGCCGCCTCGTACTTCGGCTACGGCCGCGGTGATGCATTGCCGCGTGGCCGTTCCTGGCTGCGGCTGACCGTGCTGGCGGTCGACCCGGCGCTGGCTGGCCGTGCGGCCTCGGTGGACCTGCTGCCGCCGATGGACGTGCTGAAGCTGACCGACCTGGACTACCTCTGGCTGTGGCCGTTCTTCTTCTGGCAGCCCGTGGCACTGCTGTTGCTGATTGCCGGCGGCGGGCTGGCGGCTGCCAGCATCGCGCTGCGGCGCTGGCGACGCCGTCCTCCACCCCGGTAGCGCCGGGCCATGCCCGGCAGTGCACTTGCCAGATACCCAATATGGGCAGGATCGTACCCAAATCGGGCATCACTGCGACTGGCTCTGCCACGCGGCAGACGCGCTAGCCTCCCGCCCGCAGCAGCGGGTATGGATTGATCGACTCGCCTTTCCACCATTGCCTCTCCGGCCCCAGCACGTGCACCTCGAAATGCAGGTGCGGGGCCTCGGCGCTGGCATTGCCGGTGCTGCCGACGTAGCCGATCACTTCCCCGCGCTTGATCACCTTCTTTTCCGCCAGCCCATCGGCATAGCGTTGCAGGTGGGCGTAGTAGTAGCACCAGCGTCCGCTGTGTTCGAACTGGTAGATCGTCAGGCCGCCGCGCTCGCTGTCGAACAGCTTTTCCACGGTGCCATCAGTCACGGCCAGCACCGGCGTACCGGCGTCGGCCATGATGTCGATGGCATCGTGTACGCGCCCTTCGCTGCGTGCATCGGTGAAGGTGTCGCGCAGCTGCGAGGCTTCGATGCCCTGTACGGGCAGCAACAGGCCGGTTGGCGTGTCGCCCGCGTTGGCCGACGGTGCCACCGATGCGGAAGGCGCTGCATCCACCTGCGGAGCTGCAGGCGCCTTCACCGGCGTTGCAGCCACTGCGGGTTGCGGGGCAGGCTGGGCAACGGCCACCGGCTGAGCCACATCCCGGCGCAGCCACCAGCCAGCACCCAGGCCCAGCAGCACGCCCAGCACGATCAGCTGCGAAAGACGCATCGCATCACTCCTGCATCACGACGGGAACGGAGGTATCCACGGCATCGGCTACGCGCAGCGCATCCCAGTTGGTCATGCGCACGCAGCCATGCGATTCGGTCTTGCCCACGTGGCCGGGCTCGGGCGTGCCGTGCAGGCCATAGTGCGGCTTGGACAGATCGATCCAGACCCGGCCCACGGGATTGTTCGGGCCCGGCGGCAGCGTGGCCTTCTTCTCGCCCTTGCGCGCATCCCAGAACAGCTTCGGGTTGTAGTGGAAGGGCGGATCGCGATACACGCCGAGGATCTTCCATTCACCGATCGGCAGCGGGTCATGCTGGCTGCCCGAGGACACCGGCACCTGCGCAATCACCTTGCCCTGCGCATCCAGCAGCTGCAGCGTGGAATCGGATTTGTCGACCACGATCTTCGTGGCCTTCGGCAATGCAGCCGGTGCGATGTTGGGGACCTGGATGCGGCTGCCCGCCTTGGCCAGATCGACGCCGGGGTTGAGCACCTTCAGCAGTTCCGGCGAGGCGTGGAAGCGCTCGCCGAGGGCTTCGGCCACGCTGCCGTAGCCCAGCGATTTCAACTTGGCCTGTGCGGCCGGTCCTTTGGGAATCGCCTGGAAGGGGCCGGCCACATCCTCGGCGGTCAGGGTGTAACTGGCCAGCGGCCCAACCGTATCGGCCTGCAGCGCTTTCCAGGTGGCGTCGTCCAGTTCCCCCGTCACGGTCAGCCCGCGCGCTGCCTGGAAGCCGGATACCGCCCTGCGCTGGTTGCTGCCCACTTCCCCATCGATCTGGCCCGGCGAGAAATTCGCGCGATCCAGCAGCACCTGGGCGTGCAGGGCAGAGCGCGGCGCGGTATCGGGTCCGGCCTTCTCGGCAATGGGCTCGGGCAGCTGGGCCGGCGGCGGCACCTGCGCGAAGACGGGGTACACCAGCAAGGACAGGGCGAGCAGGGCGGGGCGGGGTACGGGCATGGAGGACTCCGGCAGATGGCAGCTCTACCCTGCCCGGAGAGGCTGCGCAGCCCCCGTGAAAGCGACCTGATGCCGGCATGAGCGGGGCAGCCCCGGCTTGGCCCGGGCCCTTGTCGCAGAAGCGCCGTGCGTGCCATCACCAAGGTGAACGGCTGCCGACGCCCGTGCGTGTTGCCGATCAAGAATGCCGGCGGCGCGGCCGATACGGGCGCATCCCCCCGTTTTGGATGTACCGATGAACTACTTGAGGAATGTCAGGGTTGCCTGGCGTCTTGGGCTGGGCTTTGGCCTGTTGTTGCTGCTGGTCGCCGCCGTGGTGGCCACGGGTGCCACCGCCAGCGTCGTGCAGAAGCGCGCGATGCAGCAGGTGGTCGATGTCAGCGTGGCCAAGGTGCGGTTGCTGTCGCAGATGCTCGATGCCAACAACCAGATGATGGTGGTGCGCCGCGAGATGCTGATCCGCCAGGGCGATGACCGTGGCCACGACGAGCAGCGCATTGCCGATCTGGTCAAGCGCTATGAGGCCAGCTGGTCCGCCTACCAGGCGCTACCCAGCGATGCCGACGGCAAGGCCATTGCTGAAACCATCGCAGCCAAGCGCGCCCTCGCTCGCCCGCTCAACAAGCAGACCAGCGAGTTGATGGAGCAGGGTGACTATCCCGGCGCGGTGGCGCTGACCCTGGGCCCGGTGCAGGAAGCGGCCAACGGCTGGAACAAGGCGCTGTCCGACGGTGTGGACTTCGAAGAGAAGGAAAGCCGTGATGCAGCCGCCGAGGCGATCCGCCTGGGCGAGCGCAGCCTGCTGCAGCTGCTGGTGCTGGGCGGCGTTGCATTGCTGGTTGGCATTGCTGCCTCGGTGATGATCGGCCGCAGCCTGACCGGTCCGCTGGCGCGCGCAGTGAACCTGGCCGAGCGCCTGGCCAAGGGCGAGCTGGACCAGGAATTCCGGCTTGGCGGTCGGGACGAATTGACCCAGCTGGGCCAGGCCATGGCCAGTGTGCGGCAGAGCGTGCAGGCCGCGATCGGCGCACAGCTGCAGATGGCCGAGCAGCACGAGGCGGGCGCGATCCGCTATCGCATGGATGCCAGCGCGTTCCCGGGTGATTTCGGACGCATGGTGCAGGCCACCAACAGCCTGGTCGAATCGCACGTGCAGGTGGAACTGCTGATGGCCGAGGTGATGCAGCGCTACGCCATCGGTGACCTCAGCCGTGACCTGCCGGACTACCCGGGCGAGAAGGGCGCGCTGACCCGCACCCTGTCCGCCGTGAAGCAGAGCCTGATGGCGATCAACGCGCAGATCGATGAACTGGCCCGCGCCGCGCGCGCCGGCGACTTCAGCATGCGCGGCGATGCCGCCGCATTCCAGTACCAGTTCAAGGCGATGGTCGAGCATCTCAACGGCATGATGGCCAGCTCGCAGGCCAGCATCGCCGATGTCTCCGACGTGCTGCGCGCGATCTCGCATGGCGACCTGACCGCACGCATGGACGGCGAGTACGACGGCGTGTTCGCGCGCATGCGCGACGACGCCAACACCACCACCGCGCAGCTGACCGGCATCGTGCGTGGCATCCAGGTGGCGGCCGACAGCATCAACAACGCCGCGCAGGAACTGGCCGCCGGCAACAACGACCTGTCGCGCCGCACCGAGCAGCAGGCGGCCAACCTGGAAGAGGCCGCTGCATCGATGGAGGAACTGACGTCCACCGTGCGCCAGAATGCCGAGCTGGCCCGCCAGGCCGACAGCGAAGCACACGCCGCCGGTGCCGCGGTGCGCGAGACCGAACAGGCGATGGCACAGATGGCCTCGGTGATGGGCGAGATCGACCAGTCGTCGGCCCGCATCTCGGAAATCTCCACGGTGATCGATGGCATTGCGTTCCAGACCAACATCCTCGCGTTGAACGCTGCAGTCGAAGCCGCCCGCGCAGGCGAGCAGGGCCGTGGCTTCGCCGTGGTCGCCAGCGAAGTGCGCACGCTCGCGCAGCGCGCCGGTGTCGCCGCCAAGGAGATCAAGGAACTGATCGAAGATGCTGCCGCCAAGGTGAAGAGTGGCCTGGCGGTGACCGTTGAATCCGAAGCTGCGATCGCACGCGTGGCCCAGGCCAGTTCGCGCACCACGCAGTTGATGAGCGACATCGCAGCCGCCAGCAAGGAACAGGCGGCCGGCATCGAGCAGGTCAACCAGGTGGTGGTGCAGATGGATCAGGTCACCCAGCAGAACGCTGCGCTGGTGGAAGAAGCCACCGCCGCCAGCCGCGCGCTGGAAGAACAGGCGCATGCGCTGACTACGTCGGTGTCGGTGTTCAAGGTGGAAGGCGCAGCAGCTTCCGCCGTGCCACGTCGCGCGGCCTGAGCACGTCACTTCCGTTGAAATTGTGCGGCCGCAGGGCACTGCGGCCGCGTTCCGGTGGATGGCTCGCGATCAGCCACTGGCGCGGGTGCGCGCCGCCTTCTTCGCCGCCGCTTTGCGCACACTCTTCTTCGCGGCACGGGTCTTGGCTGCCTTCTTCGCGGCCGCACTGCGCGAAGCAGCGGTGCTGGCCTTCTTTGCCGCTGCCTTGCGAGCGGGAGCCTTCTTTGCGGCGGTCTTCTTCGTTGTGGCCTTGCTGGCAGTCGTCTTCCTGGCTGCCGACGTCGTGGCCGATTTCTTTGCCGGTGCCTTGCTGGCAGTCTTCCCGGCACTCTTGCGCGCGCTGCCGCTGCGCTTGCCACCCCCATCCTGCTTGTTCACCGTGGCCCAGGCGATGCGCTCGGCCGTGCCTTCGCTGGCACCGCGCTGGCGCTCGCTCTCTTCGATGTGCTCGGCCTGGCGCTTCTGCTTGTCGGTATAGGCGGATTTGTCACCGCGTGGCATGGCAGGGTCTCCGGTGGGGGCTGGCCCCCACGGTGGCCCTGGCGGCGTTAAGCACAAGTCCCGCAAGGGTGATCGCACCGGCAAGGCCGCCTCGGCTATGCTTGCCGCATGCGAGTCGAGCCCGCCGACATCGAAGCCCTGTTCGACGCCATTCCGGATGTGCTGTTCTTCATCAAGGACCGCCAGGGGCGTTACACCCACGTCAACCAGACCATGCTGCGGCGGCTGGGCCTGCGCGCGCGCAAGGATGTGATCGGGCGTACCGCGGCCGAGATCTACCCGACCGGGCTCAGTGCGGACTATGTCGACCAGGACGCCCGCGTGCTGTCCGGCGAGGTGATCGAGAACCTGATGGAGCTGCACCTGTTTGCCAACCGCGAACCGGGCTGGTGCCTGACCTGCAAGCGCCCGCTGCTGGTCGATGGGGCCATCGAGGGCCTGATCGGCATTTCCCGCGACCTTGGCCAGAAGGACAGCCTCGGCACCCAGTACGAGCAGCTGCGGCTGGCCCTGGCCCACCTCAATGCGCACTACGCCGAGAACGTGCGCATGCAGACCCTGCTGGATATCACCGGCTTCTCGCTGTCCAAGCTGGAGCGCAGCTTCCGCAAGGTGTTCCAGATGACCCCGCAGCAGGTGCTGACCCGGCTGCGGATCCAGATGGCCATGCACCTGCTGCATGGCGACGACAGCATCGCCTGCATCGGCCAGGCCTGCGGTTTCAGCGACCAGAGCGCCTTTACCCGCAAGTTCAAGGCTGAAACCGGTTTCTCGCCGCGTGCCTATCGGGCCCGAATCGGTGGCAACGTCGGCGAGCCGGCCCTGGCCTGAGCCGCCTGCTGCGCTGTGCCTATCCCCGTGGGCATGGGACAGGGTAAGGTGTCGCCCCTGTAGCCCGCCGCCAGCCCTGCCGATGCCCAATTCGATTCCGACCGCTTCGCCGTCCCGCCTCGGACATTCGCTCAAGCCCCGCCAGCTGATCATGATGGGCCTGGGCAGCGCCATCGGCGCCGGATTGTTCCTCGGCTCGGGCGTGGGTGTGCAGGCGGCCGGTCCGGCGGTGCTGGTGTCCTATCTGGTCGCCGGTGCGCTGGTGATCATCGTAATGAACGCGCTGGGCGAGATGGCGGCGGCCAAGCCGACCAGCGGTGCGTTCTCGGTGTACGCCGCCGACGCCATGGGCGCCACGGCCGGCGCCACCGTCGGCTGGCTGTGGTGGGTGCAGCTGGTGATCGTGATCGCCGCCGAGGCGGTGGGTGCGGCTGGCCTGCTGGCCACGGTCTGGCCATCGATACCGGTACCGATGGCGGCGCTGGCGTTCATGCTGTTCTTCACCGCGATCAACCTGCTCGGGGTGAAGAACTTCGGCGAATTCGAGTTCTGGTTCGCCATCCTCAAGGTGGTGGCGATCCTGGCGTTCATCGCCATCGGCGTGGCGCTGCTGATGGGCTGGCTGCCCCAGGTGACCTCACCGGGCCTGAGCAACTTCACCGAGCATGGCGGCTTCGCACCGAAGGGGCTGGCCGGCATCGGTGCAGCGCTGCTGGTGGTGGTGTTCGCCTTCGGCGGTACCGAAATCGTGGCCGTCGCCGCCGCTGAAACCGAAGACCCCGAGCGCAGCATCGCGCGTGCCATTCGCACCGTGGCCTGGCGCATCCTGGTGTTCTACATCGGCTCGCTGAGCGTGATCATCGCCGTGGTGCCGTGGACCAGCGAAGCGCTGAAATCGCCGTTCGCCGCGGTGCTGGATATCGCCCGTATTCCGGGTGCGGGCACCGCCATCACCCTGATCGCGGTGATCGCGCTGCTGTCGGCGCTCAATGCCAACCTCTACGGTGCCTCGCGCATGATGTATTCGCTGGCGCAGCGCCGCGAAGCCCCGGCCGTGCTCGGCTGGACCGATCCGCGCCAGGTCCCGGTGGTCGCCGTGCTGGCCAGCGTGCTGTTCGGTTTCGCCGCCACGGTGATGGAACTGCTGTTCCCGGACCGGGTACTGCCGGTGCTGCTGAACATCGTCGGTTCCACCTGCCTGCTGGTGTGGACGCTGTCGCTGGTCTCGCAGCTGGTGCTGCGCCGCCGCGCGGATCGCCTGGGCACGCGCCTGCCGTTCCGCATGGCCGGTTTCCCGTGGCTGACCTGCTGCGCGCTGGCGATCCTGGCGCTGATCTTCGGCCTGCTGCTGAGCGAATCGCATACCCGCCTGCAGTTCCTGTCGATGGTGGCACTGACCGCCACCATCGCCGCTGGCAGCGCCATCGCGCGGCGGATGCGCGAGGCGTGATGAAGCTGCCGGCCAGCGGCCGGCACTACCACGGGGGCTGCACATCGGGCGTGCGATGCTGATTGTGTGGGCCGTTACCGGCCCGTCGAACAGGAGTACCGCATGCTGCGCAGCCGTCCGTTCCTGATGTTTACCGGCCAGGCCGAAGCCGCCCTGGCCCTGTATGCCGAGGCCTTTGCCGATTTCCGGCTGCTGGCGCTGCAACGCCACCCGGAGGGGCCCGGTGCCGGCGTGCCCGGCCAGGTCCGCCAGGCCATCTTCCTGCTCGGCGGCACCCACTACCTGTGCTTCGATAGCCTCGATGTGCACGGTTTCACCTTCACCCCGTCCATCTCGCTGTTCGTGGAGTGCTCGGGCGCCGAGCAGTTCGAGCGCGCGGCGCGCGTGCTGGGCGAGGGCGGCCATTGGCTGATGCCGGTGGGCGACTACGATTTCAGCAACCGCTACGGATGGGTGCAGGACCGCTTCGGCGTGTCCTGGCAGTTGAGCCTGGGGCAGATGCCGGACCCGTGATCGGATCTTTGTGGGTGTGGACCTTGCTCCACAGACCCTTGAAAAAACGGCCCGCTTGCGCGGGCCGTTTTCATTTCCGATGGATCGAAGGCTTACGCCTCGACTTCATCGTCCTTGTAGGCATCGACCGGGATGCAGGCACACATCACGTTCTTGTCGCCGTACACGTTGTCGACGCGCGCTACCGGCGGCCAGTACTTGCTCTGCTTCAGGCTGGCCAGCGGGAAGGCGGCCAGTTCGCGCGGGTAGGCGTGGGTCCACTCGCTGGCGGTCACTGCGGTGGCAGTGTGCGGTGCGTTCTTCAGCGGGTTGTCCTCGCGGTCCAGGCGGCCGTCTTCGATCGCGCTGATTTCCTCGCGGATCTGGATCATCGCGTTGATGAAGCGATCCAGTTCGTGCAGCGATTCGCTCTCGGTCGGTTCGACCATCAGCGTGCCGGCCACCGGGAAGCTCAGGGTCGGGGCGTGGAAGCCGAAGTCGATCAGGCGCTTGGCCACGTCCTCGGCACCGATGCCGCTGGTCTTTTCCAGCGGACGCACGTCGAGGATGCACTCGTGCGCCACCAGGCCGTTGCGGCCGGTGTACAGGGTCTTGAAGTGCGGGGCCAGGCGCTTGGCGATGTAGTTGGCGTTGAGCTGCGCGACCTGGGTGGCCTTGCGCAGGCCTTCGCTGCCCATCATGGCGATGTACATCCAGCTGATCGGCAGGATCGAGGCGCTGCCGAAGCTGGCCGCGCTGACCATGCCGACCGGGCCGTGGTCACCCAGCTTGCCCGGCAGGAACGGGGCCAGGTGCTCCTTGACCGCGCACGGGCCGACGCCCGGGCCGCCACCGCCGTGCGGGATGCAGAAGGTCTTGTGCAGGTTCAGGTGCGAAACGTCCGAACCCCACTTGCCCGGCTTGGCCACGCCGACCAGCGCGTTCATGTTGGCACCGTCGGTGTACACCTGGCCGCCGTGCTTGTGGATGATCTCGCAGATCTCCACCACCTCTTCCTCGAACACGCCGTGCGTGGACGGGTAGGTCATCATGATCGCGGCCAGGCGGTCGCTGTACTTCTCGGCGTTG
This sequence comes from Stenotrophomonas maltophilia, assembly GCF_001274595.1. Classification (GTDB taxonomy): domain Bacteria; phylum Pseudomonadota; class Gammaproteobacteria; order Xanthomonadales; family Xanthomonadaceae; genus Stenotrophomonas; species Stenotrophomonas forensis. The sequence continues at coordinate 3,553,972 of NZ_CP011010.1, read as the reverse complement.
AGGCGGATGTCTTCGACATCGACGTTGCCGTTGGCGTCGGTCTTGGTCACCACCACCTTCATGCCGCACATCTGCGCCGAGGCAGGGTTGGTGCCATGCGCCGAGTCCGGAATCAGGCAGATATCGCGATGACCTTCGCCGCGCGAGCGGTGGTAGGCGCGGATCGCCAGCAGGCCGGCGTATTCGCCCTGCGCGCCGGAGTTCGGCTGCAGGCTGACCGCGTCGTAGCCGGTGCACTCCACCAGCATCGCTTCCAGCGTATCGATCAGTTCCTTGTAGCCCAGCGCCTGGTCGGCCGGCACCAGCGGATGGATCTGCGAGAACTCCGGCCAGGTCACCGGAATCATCTCGGCGGTGGCGTTGAGCTTCATGGTGCACGAGCCCAGCGGGATCATCGTGCGATCCATCGCCAGGTCCTTGTCGGCCAGCGAACGCAGGTAGCGCAGCAGCTCGTGCTCGCTGTGATGGGTGTTGAACACCGGGTGGGTGAGGAACGCGGACTGGCGCTGCAGGCCGGCCGGCAGCGCATCGGCGGTGCTGGCATCCAGTGCGTCGACATCCAGTGCGGCACCGAATACGGCAGCCACGGCAACGATGTCGGCGCGGGTGGTGGTCTCGTCCAGGCTGATGCCGACCGAGTCGCTGTCGATCGCGCGCAGGTTGTAACCGGCGGCGCGGGCCTTGGCGTGGATCTCATCGGCGTGCACGCCGGTGACATGCAGGGTGTCGAAGAAGTCGCCACCGACCTGCACGCCGGCCGTGCGCAGCGCCGCGGCCAGGATCGAGGCCAGGCGGTGGGTGCGGCGGGCGATGCGGGTCAGGCCGTCCGGGCCGTGGTAGACGGCGTACATCGACGCCATCACCGCCAGCAGCACCTGCGCGGTGCAGATGTTGGAGGTGGCCTTCTCGCGGCGGATGTGCTGCTCGCGGGTCTGCAGGGTCAGGCGATAGGCCGGGTTGCCCTGCGCATCGACCGAGACGCCGATCAGGCGGCCCGGCATCGAACGCTTGTAGGCATCACGGCAGGCCATGAAGGCAGCGTGCGGGCCACCGAAGCCGAACGGCACGCCGAAACGCTGGCTGTTGCCGACCACGATATCCGCACCCCATTCGCCCGGGGCGGCCAGTAGGGTCAGCGCCAGCAGGTCGGTGGCCACAGCCACCAGGCCGCCGCGTGCGTGCACGGCATCGACCAGCGCCTTGTAGTCGCCGACCTGGCCGAAGGTGTCCGGGTACTGCAGCAGCAGGCCGAAGGCTTCCGCTTCCAGCGCTTCGGCCGGGGTGCCGACGCGCAGCACGATGCCCATGGGCTCGGCGCGGGTGCGCAGCAGTTCCAGCGTCTGCGGGTGCACGGCGTCGTGCACGAAGAAGGTGTCCGACTTCGACTTGGCCGAACGCTTGGCCAGGGTCATTGCTTCAGCGGCGGCGGTGGCTTCGTCCAGCAGCGAGGCGTTGGCGATTTCCATGCCGGTCAGGTCGGCGCACAGGGTCTGGAAGTTGATCAGCGCTTCCATGCGGCCCTGCGAGATTTCCGCCTGGTACGGGGTGTAGGCGGTGTACCAGGCCGGGTTTTCCAGGATGTTGCGCAGGATCACGTTCGGCGTGTGGGTACCGTAGTAGCCCTGGCCGATGAAGCTGCGCAGCACGGTGTTCTTGTCGGCGATCGCACGGATCTTCGCCAGTGCCTGCACTTCGGTCATCGATTCGGGCAGTGCCAGCGGTGCGGGCGACTTGATCTTGGCCGGCACGATGGCATCGGTCATCGCATCCAGCGACGCGTGGCCGACGACGTCGAGCATCTGCGCGATCTCGGCATCGTTGGGGCCGATGTGGCGCTCGACGAACGCGGAATGGTGCTCGAGCTCACGCAGGGAAGGGGTGTTCTGGGACATGGCGAAGGATCCGTCAGGAAAGGGCACACGCACGGGCACAAGCCGCCGGTCGGCGGTCTGCGGGGCGCCCCTCTGTCCTTTTGCCTGAGAGTTTGGAAGTGCGGCTGGCCGCAGCTTCGTGCCCCTTCGGCGCCGGATCGAACCGGTCTCTCCAGAGTTGTGTTACGGGTGGTATCGGGCCTGAGCGATTACGGGCGTTGCGCCTTCGGCAGCGGTGTTCCGCTTCTCCCACCGTGTTGCCTGCCGATTATAGCCCGTCGCGGGCCCGTGGGCCGCCCCCGGCGGGTGCGGCCGCGCCTGAATGGCCGATGGCCCGTCCGTGCGTTTTGTGCACTGCTGCATGGCATCGGGCGCAATCCCCACCTATGATGAGCGGATACCCGAATTCATCTGGCGCCGTCCCTGCTGCAGGGGGACCGGCGCCCGCCGTGCGTGCCACGCATGGCCCTGCCGGACGCCTTCCCCATGACCGCCGCTGTTGCTCCTTCCACCCGCCGCATGGCCCTGCTGCTCGCCGGCCTGGCCATGTTCGGTCCGTTCTCGATCGACACCATCTTCCCGGCCTTCCCGCAGCTGGCCCAGCGCCTGGCGGTGGACGAGGTGGCGGTGCAGCAGACCATCAGCGTGTACCTGCTGTTCTACGGCCTGATGAGCCTGGCGCACGGCCCGCTGTCCGATGCCTGGGGCCGCAAGCGGGTGATCCTCGGCGGCCTGGTGGTGTTTGTCGGCGCCTCGGTCGGCTGCGCGCTGTCCACCGACCTGACCACGCTGCTGGCGTTCCGCGCGCTGCAGGGCCTGTCGGCGGGTGTCGGCATGATCGTCGGCCGCGCGGTGATCCGCGATCTCTACCACGGGCATGACGCGCAGCGGCTGATGAGCCAGGTGTCGATGCTGTTCGGCATCGCCCCGGCGATCGCGCCGATCATCGGCGGCTGGATCCTGCTCAGTGGCGCGGGTTGGCCGCTGATCTTCTGGTTCCTGGTGGTGTTCGCACTGGTGCTGCTGGCGGCCACCGCACGCTTCCTGCCGGAAACGCATCCGGTCGAGGCGCGGGTGCCGCTGTCGCCGCGGGTGCTGATGCGCGACTACGTGCGCATCGGCTTCAATCCACGTTTCCTGCGCCTGGCGCTGGCCGGCAGCATCGGCTTCGGCGGCATCTTCCTGTACATCTCCTCGGCGCCGGTGTTCGTGATGCAGCATCTGCATCTGGGCGAGGGCGGATTCGCCTGGCTGTTCATTCCGACCATCGGCGGCATGACCACCGGCTCGTTCCTGTCCGGGCGCATGGCCGGGCACGCCACGCCCACCCGCCAGGTCGCCATCGGTTTCGCGCTTTGCGCATTGTCGGCACTGCTGAACGTCGGCTACGTGGCACTGGCGCCGCAGTTCGTGCTGCCGTGGGCGGTGCTGCCGATTTTCCTGGGTGGCATGGGCATGGCGCTGATCTTCCCGATCCTGGCGCTGGCGGTGCTGGACATGTACCCGCATCAGCGTGGCCTGGCGTCTTCGCTGCAGGCCTTTGCGCAGCTGATGATCAGCACCGTGGTGGCGGGCGTGGTATCGCCGCTGCTCAGTGCCAGCCCGTTGCACCTGGCACTGGGCCAGGCCGCCTTTTTCGCCCTCGGTTTCGTGTTCTGGTACTGGGAACACCAGCGCGAACGCGTGGCGCAGGCAGCCTGCACGGGCCATTGAGCAGCGCGCAGGGGTAGGGCGGGGCGCGATGCCTGCAACCCTTGCGACCGAACACCACCGGATTAGGCTGGGGACTCCAGCCAGCCGGTGCAGGGGTGCACGACAGCCAGCCGATCCAATGTCGTTGCATGAGGTTCCCCCATGGCTGCGCAGCAGACCTACCGCCTGTTCGAGGTGGCGCTGAAAGAGCGCCGCGTGCTTTCCCCTTCGCTGGACCGCATGGTGTTCACCGGTGCCGACGTGGCACGGATGAAGACCGAAGGCCCGGACCAGCGGATCAAGGTGTTCTTCCCCTTGCCCGGCCAGGACCTGCCGCAGGTCCCCAGCGGCGAGGACTGGTACCCGCGCTACCGGGCCCTGCCTGACGACCAGCGCCCTCCGATGCGCACCTACACCATCCGCCAGCTGCGCGCTGAGCAGGGCGAGGTCGACGTCGATTTCGTCATCCACGGCGTGACCGGGCCCGCCTCGCGCTGGGCCATGCATGCACGCCCGGGCGACCGTGTGGTGCTGCTCGCTCCGGATGCCGACTGCGCCGACAGCAGCGAAGGCTGGGAATGGAAGCCGACGGCCGGTGTGGGCCAGGTGCTGCTGGTGGCCGACGAGACCGCGTTGCCGGCCGTGGCCGGCATCCTGGAGGAACTGGCCGCGCTGGCGGACCCGCCACGCACGCTGGCCCTGCTGGAAGTCGCCCAGGCCGGTGATGCGGTGCCGTTGACCGCGCCGGCCAGCGCCGAACTGGTCTGGCTGCCGCGCGGGCAGGCGGCCTACGGCCAGCCCCTGCTGCAGGCGGTGCAGGAACGCCTGGCAGCGGCCTCGAGCGTGGCCGCCGGCGATGAGCTGGAGGAGATCGACGTCGATGCGCAGATCCTCTGGGAGCAGGCCGATGCCAGCGTGGCCGGGCCGCTGTACGCATGGGTGGCGGGCGAGGCCGGGGCCGTGATGGCGATCCGCCGGCATCTGGTCCGCGACTGCGGGCTGGACCGCCGCGCGATCACCTTCATGGGCTACTGGCGGCACGGCAAAGTACTGGACTGATCGTGCGGGATTGAACGTGCGTGAAGTGGCCCGGCGGGCGGGGTGCGCTATCCTTGCGCCCCCCTCGCCGCGGTACCGCACCATGTCCACCAGCTCCAAGACCCGCCGCGACCAGCGCCGTCGCCAGGAAAAGCAGGCCGCCAACAAGGTTGCAGCCCAGGCCTCGCCGGTGGAGCCGCATGCCGAACTGCGCGACGCGCAGCGCACCCTGCTGGCCGGGGTCGTGCGCCGTGACGGCGAATGGGTGCTGGGCATGGACGGCCGCATCGCTGGCCACAGCGAGAGTGCTGCGCAGGTGCTGGCGCTGATCATGCAGGCCGGTGAACTGCACGAGCGCAACGGCACGCCGGTGCGCCTGATGTACTCCGATGCGCTTCGCGATGCCGCGCAGGCCGAAGCGAAGGAGAAGGGTCAGACCTTCGAGGAATTCAAGGCCGAGCTGGCCGCGGCGATGGCGGCGAAGAAGAACAGCTGATCGCACACATCCTGTAGAGCCGAGCCATGCTCGGCTTGCCGTGCGCAGCACGGTGGAAAAACAGCCGAGCATGGCTCGGCTCTACAACACGGCAAAGGGGCGGATCCTTGCGGATCCGCCCCTCTTTCATTTCGCCGCAGGGGCCGCGTTGGCCTGCCAGCCGCACATCTGGCCTTCGTTCTGCTGCTTCAGCCACTCGTTGACCGGGGTGAAGTACTCGATCATCGGGCCGGCATCGAGCTTGTCGGTGCCGGTCAGTTCCTTCAGCGTGGCCTGCCACGGCTGGCTGGCACCCTTGCTCAGCATCGCCCAGTACTTCTGGCCGGCTTCCTTGTTGCCGTAGAAGGTGCACTCATGCAGCGGGCCCTTGTAACCGGCCGCATCGCACAGGCCCTTGTAGAACTGGAACTGCAGGATGCGCGCCAGGAAGTAACGGGTGTACGGGGTGTTGCCCGGCACGTGGTACTTCGCGCCCGGGTCGAAGAACTCTTCGCCACGGGTGCTGGCCGGGGCCACGCCCTGGTACTTGGCCTTCAGGTCCCACCACGCCTTGTTGTAGTTGTCGGCGGTGATCGAACCGTCGAACACGCCCCAGCGCCAGCGGTCGATCATCAGCCCGAACGGCAGGAACGACACGCCCGACAGCGCCATGCGCATCTGGTTGTTGATGACCGCCTCGCGACTCTCGGTCGGCGCATCGACCAGGCCGATCGAGCTGAGGTACTTCGGGGTCATCGCCAGCACGATGGTGTCGCCGATCGCTTCATGGAAGCCATCGTTGGCACCGCCCTGGAACAGCGGCGGCAGCGGGTTGTAGGCCAGGTCGTAATAGATGTGGCCCAGCTCGTGGTAGATGGTGGTGAAGTTCTCTTCGTTCGGCTTGATGCACATCTTGGTGCGCACATCGCCTTCCATGTTCATGTCCCAGGCGCTGGCGTGGCAGACCACGTCGCGGTCATCGGGCTTGATGAACTGGGTCTTTTCCCAGTACGACTGCGGCAGCGAGGGCATGCCCAGCGACACGTAGAAGTCCTGCGCGCGCTCGGTCATCTGCCTGGCGGTACGCAGTTCGGCCTCGCGCTGCGCCTTGTACTGCGCGGCCACGTTGGCGTCCTTGCCGGCCTTGGCCAGCGCGGCGCTCAGGTTGCTCTGGTACTGCTTTTCAAGCGCTGCGGTGATGTCCAGGCTGCCGGCACCGGGGTACGGTTCCAGCTGGTCCCACAGGTTCGACCAGTCCTGCTGCCACATGTTGCCCAGCAGGTGCGCGGCGATCAGGCCATTGCCCACTTCGGCCTTGTCCTTACCGTAGGTCTTGTCCAGCTTGCCGCGCGCATAGCAGTGCAGCTGCTCGTACATCGGCTTGACCTGTTCCCACAGGCGGTCGGTTTCCGGGCCGATCTGCTCCGGCGGCATGTCGTAGCCGCTGCGCCACATCTGCCCGGCATCGGTGAAGCCCATGCCCTTGGCACCTTCGTTCACCAGGCCGACGAACTTCTGGTAATCGCCGCGCATGCTCTTGGTGGTGCTGTGCCAGCCCTGCCAGGCATCGAGCTGCTTGTCGTAGTCGCGGCTGCGCGCCAGCACCTGCTCCAGTTCGCCCAGCTGGCGGCAGGAGTTCGGATCGTTGGCGTCGGTGCAGTACTTGCCGGCACCGTAGCTGCCTTCCATGCGGGTGGCGATCTGGGTCAGCTCAGCCAGCTTGGCCGGGTCGCGCGGCGCCGGCATCGAGGACATCAGCTTCAGCAGGTGGATGGCGCGCTTGCTGTCCTCGCTCATCGGCTTGCCTTCGAACTTGGCGGCCTGCTCGATCCAGCTGTTGAGCTGGGTCAGCGAGCGCTCGTTGGCCTTGGCCGCGATGCGTTCGGAATCGCTGTTGATGTAGGTGGAGGACAGCCACTGCGCCGAGGTCATCTCCGGGTAGGCGGCCTTGAATTCGGCATTGATGCGGGCCACGAACTGGTCGGCGGTTTCGCCGGCCGGCGCGCTGGGGCTGGCGGTCTCGGTGCCGGGCGACGGTTCCTTCTTGCAGGCGACCAGGGCCAGCGTGGCGGCGGCGATAGCCGAGGCCAGCAGGAGATGGCGGTGTTTCACGGGCGGTCCTTGGGTGGTGAACGACGGCCGAAGGCTAGTGGGCAGCCGCTGCCACCGCAAGTGGCGGAAGTCGGTTGGGTTCGGCAGGGCGGCGCCCTGCACCCGCAGAAGCAACGGCAAAGACCGAAGCAACAGCAGAAGCGGGCTATCCGTGGGATGGCGGGGCGGTGTGGGCTTGCAGGACACGCCGTAAACCCATCCATGGGGGCTCGATGGCGCCATCCATGGCGCCAACGGTCCTGCAAGCCCACACCGCCCCACCTCTGACAGATCGCGGCGGCCGTTGGTGGGTGTCGACCTTGGTCGACACATCTGTCAGATATCGAAAATCAAATTTGAATCAGATCTACCGTGTCGACCAAGGTCGACACCCACCAGAGCAGACTGCCGTTCCAACAGATCGCGGAAAACTGTCGAAGGCGGGGTGGGTCCGGTGGCGGGAGTGTCCGCGGCATGGATGCCGCGGCCAAGCCCCCAGGGATGGGTTTACGGCGTCTCCCGCCACCGGACCCACCCCGCCATCCCACGGAATGCACGCTGTTGCTGTTGCTTCGGCCGTTGCGGTTGCAGTTGCCTCTGCAGGTGCAGGGCTGCAAGCCCTGCCGAACAACCCTCACCCTTCGCAGTTGGCGAACACGTCGCGGTCGCGCTCGTACAGCGAGGTCTTCACCTGCATCAGGCCCAGCACCGACGGGAACAGGTTGTCATGGTCGGCATAGGCCGCCGAACGCTTGCGCACGCACTGCAGGTCCAGACCGCGGCTGCTGGCGAAGCCCGGCGAGAACCACATCGTCATCGGCACGCGGGTCTGCTCGGCCGGGGCGATGGCGTAGGGCACGCCGTGCAGGAACAGGCCCTTCTCGCCCAGTGACTCGCCGTGGTCGGACAGGTAGATCATCGCCGTGTCGTAGTCCTGCAGGCCCTGCAGCGTGCCGATCGTCTTGCTCAGGAAGTGATCGGTGTACAGCACGGCATTGTCGTAGCTGTTGGTGATCTCCTCGCGCGAGCAGCGGCCGATGTCACGGGTGTCGCAGGTCGGGGTGAAGCGGCGGAATGCCTGCGGATAGCGCTCGAAGTAGGCCGGGCCGTGGTTGCCCAGCTGGTGCAGCACCACCACCCGGTCGCCGGGTTTGGCGCGCACCTGGGTGGCCAGGTCCTGCAGCAGGATCTCATCCATGCAGCGGCCATCGGCGCACAGCCCCGGCGTGGTCGCGTCGGACAACGACTGGAAGTCCAGGCCTTCGCACACGCCCTTGCAGCCGGACTGGTTGTCACGCCACAGCGGTGCGATGCCGGCACGGTTCAGCACATGCAGCAGCGACTGGTGCGCGCGGATCTTCTTCTCGTCGTAGTCGTGGCGGCCCCATGGCGAGAACAGGCACGGCAGCGAGACTTCGGTGCTGGTACCGCACGAGTGCATGTCCGGGAAGTTGATCACTGGCGCCTGCGCCAGTTCCGGCGTGGTGTTGCGGCCGCCGTTGAGGCCCCAGTTCTGCGCGCGCACGGTCTCGCCCATCACGATCACCAGCAGGCGCGGCTTGCTGGCCGGTGTACGCGGGGTGGCCTTGGCGTCGGTGCCGATCGGCAGCTTCGGCGCGCGCTGCACCGGATTGTCGCCACGCAGCGCACGCGGCATGCCCAGCAGCACGTTGGCCGGGGTGGCGAGATAGCGTACTTCGCGCTGGTTGCGCATCAGCGCCGAGACGTCCTGGAACGAGATCAGCGCGCCGCCGACCGCGGTCACCGCTGCCACCACCAGGAAGCCGAGGCGCCACAGCAGGCTGCGTCCCCAGCATCGGCGGCGCAGCTGCACACGCCACAGCACCACCATCGGCAGCACCGCCAGCAGCAGCACCGGCCACACCAGCGACACCGTCATCAGTTCGCGGCTTTCCTTGGGGTCGGTCGCCAGCACGTTGCGCAGCATGTCCGCATCCAGGTAGATGTGGTAACGGCTCATGTAGTGCGCGGCGAATGCAGTCACCAGCAGCAGCAGGCTGATCACCACCTTGGCGTTCCAGCGCCAGACCAGGATGCCGAGCAGTACGCCGTGCGTACCCAGCAGCAACAGCAGCAGCGAAAGGGCGTAGCGCAGGCTGCCCGGATGGCTGGCCATCGCGCTGTGCCAGAACAGGCCGTTGCCGGCCACCGCGAAGAACAGGCTGGTCAGCGCGATCAGTGCTTCGGTGGACAGCTGCGGCCGCCAGCGGAGGACGCTTGCCAGGGCCGGCAGGCGGGTAGAGCGTTGGACCGATGCGCTCATGCGTTTGCCTCCTGGCGGTGGGGACGGTCCAGCTGACGGCGGATCAGGACATACAGGCCCAACGAAAGCAGCCAGCACGTCAAGGCCGTGGCAACGTCATGCGAAAGGAAGTGCGCACCGCGCAGCTGCTGGCTGATGCCGAACACCAGGCCGCTGCCCAGGCCGATCCACAACCCCGCCCAGCGCCACGACGGCCGCCACAGCAGGGCGAAGAAGTACAGGCAAAGCCAGGCGTAGCCCGCGCTGGCGTGCCCGGCCGGGAAACACGCCTGCGGCGCCATGCCGGCCGGGCGCAGGGTGAACAATCCGATGAAGGGCTGGTGGCCGCCATAGCGCAGCAGGTCCCACGGGCATTCCATCGGCACCAGCGACTTCAGCAGGGAGATCACTCCGGTGCCCAACGCCATGGCAACAACGACATAAAGCAGCGCCCAGCGCAGGGTCCGGTCACGGCCCTTGCGCCAATGGTGGAAGCACAACAGGATCGCCACCAGCGCGGCTGCCGTGCTCATCCACTTGCCGGCCTTGTGGACGAGCGTGCGGGTGACCCAGGCGTCCTGCAACGCCCAGTGGCCACCCTCAAGGCGGAACAGGTGGTCGGCGACCCACTGATCGCCACCGAAGCCCATCAGCAGCGCGAACACGGGCAGGCCGATGGCGACAGGCAGCCAGAGGTGGGTTACGGCAAATCTTGACGCCAGCGGCGATGTCGCAAGCGGCGCTACCGAATCAATGGGACGGACGGGCATGCTGGGAAAGGGCGGTTCGGGAATCCGCGGCCATGCTCGTCACCTGGATGTCGGAGAAGGGTCGGACGCTCGTTCGTGCCGGGTTAATGCTTGCCGGGCACGAGCCAACGTTCAGTCTTCTTCGGCGGTCGACCCGGCCCGCTCGGCATGGCATTGCGGGTCCCAGGCGGTACCCGGAAGCAGCTGCCAGCGATTGCGGTTTGCCACGCCGATGTCGATCACCTTGGCTGGGTCCACGCAGGGGCTCATCGCATCGTCCAGTACCAGCAGCCAGCGCTTGTCCGGCGCTTCGGCCAGCCACGGGCCGGCATCGTGCCATTGCTCGGGCCAGGGGCGCTTGAAGCCGAACTCGCGCACCGGGCGGTCGGCCTGCAGCAGGTTCTGTTCGCGCCAGGCCACCAGCGCCAGTTCGGCATCGGGGCCGATCCGTGTGCCAACCCGGCGCATCAGCGCCGATGCCGATGCATAGGGATCCAGCGCCGGAATCAGCACCAGTCCGTACAGCATCCACAGCATGCCGTGGGTCAGCAGCACCAGTGTCGCAGCGCGCCGTACCCGCAGCCATACGATCAACGTGGCCAGGGCGATGGCGAAGGTCAGCAGACCGTCGCCGAGCACCGGTAGCAGGGTGTCAGGCATGGCCCGGCGCTCCAGCTGCGCCACCGCCCACGGGTGTTCGGTCATCAGCATCACGCCGAGCACGCCGGTGGCCAGCATCAGCACCACGCTGTAGCCGAACAGGTAGCGGCGCACGCACAACCGGCGCAGCAGGCCCGGCAGCAGCGGTGCGACGGCCAGCGCCATCGCCGGCAGCATCGGCAGCAGATAGACCTCGCGCTTGCCCGGGCTGGCACTGAAGAACACCAGCACCAGCAGCGCCCAGCCCAGCAGCAGCCACTGCCGGCGGTCGCCACGGCGCAGGCGGCGCCACCACGGCTTGAACAGCAGCGGCAGCAGCAGGCTGCCTGGCAGCCACAGGGTGAGGATCACCTGCAGGTAGTACCAGACCGGCTGGCGGTGATGCCAGGCGTTGGCGTAGCGGGTGCCGGTCTGCTTGAACAACAGCTCATGCGCGTAGGCCTGAAGCTCGGCGCTGGGCGCATGCAGCAGGGCCCAGCCCAGCGGTGCCAGCCACACTCCCACGCCCAGCAGGAAGGCCGGGATGAGCCAGAGCAGGCTGGCCGGATGCGGGCCGTCCACCACATGGCCACGGCGACGCTGGTACAGCCACCAGCCGAACCAGGGCAGCACCATCAGCAGCGGCAGGAAACCCACGCCCTTGGTCACCGTGCCGACACCGGCGGCGAAACCGGCCAGCCACAGGGTGGGCAGGTTGCGTCGCTCGCACAGGTGGCGCATCAGGCCCCACAGGGCCACCGTGGTCATGCCCACCAGCACCATGTCGATCTGCGCGCGCTTGGCCATCAGGCCGAACTGCAGGGTGCAGAACAGCGCAGCCACTGCGTACAGCGAATGCCGGGGGGACCACAGGCGCCGCGCCAGGTCCGAGACCAGCCACAGGCTGAGCAGGGCACCCAGCAGCGAGGGCAGCAGGAATGACCATTGCCAGCTGCCCACCACCTCGTAGGCCGCCGCCTGCAGCCACATGAACACCGGAGGCTTTTCCGCATACAGCTCGACGCCACGGTGGGGCAGCAGCCATTGCCCGCTCTCGACCATGGTGCGGGCAGCCAGCACGAAGCGGGGCTCGTCCGGTGGTTGCGGCTGGCGCATGCCGATACCGGCCGCCAGCGCGGCAATGATCAGCAGCCACAGCAGGGGCAGGCGCCAACGACGGGGCAGGGCTACGGGCACGGCGGGCTCCGGGAGCAAAACAGCCATTCTGAGGCGGCGGGGGTGGGAAAAGCGTCGGAGGTGGCCAAGGCGACCGCATTCCGACATGGGCAGCGCTACCATGTTACGAACTTCCGTGGATGTTTCGTGCATGCGTCTGTTGGTGATCGAGGACAACCGCCAGCTGGTGGCCAACCTGTTCGACTATTTCGAGTCGCGCGGGCATGTGCTGGACGTGGCCCCGGATGGCATCACCGGCCTGCACCTGGCCGGCAGCCACCCCTACGATGCGGTGATCCTGGACTGGATGCTGCCGCGCATGGAGGGGCCGGAGGTGCTGCGCCGCCTGCGCGCCGAGCACGCCTCGGAGGTGCCGGTGATCATGCTGACCGCACGTGACGAGCTACCGGACAAGATCGCCGGCTTCCGCGCCGGTGCCGACGACTACCTGACCAAGCCGTTCGCCCTTCCCGAGCTGGAGGTGCGGCTGGAGGCGCTGCTGCTGCGTGCGCAGGGCCGCAATCCGCGCAAGCGGCTGCAGGTGGGCGACCTGGTGCTGGACCTGGCCACCCTGGAGGCGCAGCGCGGCAGCCAGGTACTGCATCTGTACCCGGCCTGCCGCAAGCTGCTGGAAGTACTGATGCGTGCCAGCCCCGGTGCGGTCACCCGCCAGCAGCTGGAATTCGCTTTATGGGGTGACGAGCCACCGGATGGAGACCTGTTGCGTTCGCATGTCTACGAACTGCGCCGCAGCGTCGATGGCCCGTTCGCTGACAAGCTGATCCACACCCTGCCGCGGGTCGGCTACCGGCTGGCCGTGACTTCGGCCAACGATCCGGCCAGGGAAGACGATGAAGGCGCGTAAGCCGGGACCGCTGTACCGGCGCGTGGTGTGGTGGTTGCTGGGCTACCTGGCGCTGTTGTCGATCGCGGTGTTCAGCGTCGGCAACTACGTGCATGAGCACGCCGAGCATGCGGCCTGGCGCGCGCTGCTCAACTCCGAACTGGACAGCATCGTCGACCATACCGAGCACGAGCCGCATTACCGCTGGCAGGACTCGGACACGCTCAGCCTGTTCCGTTTCGATGAAGGCAACATGCCCGAGAGCGTGCGCACGCTGCACCCGGGGCTGCACGATGGGGTACCGATCAAGGGGCGGCAGACCGCCGTGATGGTGCGCGACACCGGCTCGATGGGGCGGGTGGCACTGGCGCTGGACATCTCCGACTTCCATGACCTGGAGCAGTTCGCCACGCGCTGGGTGATGCTGGCCGGGGTGATCATGATCTTCGTCACCGTGCTGATGGCTTCGTTCGGCATGGAGCGGATGGTGCGTCCGCTGAGCCTGCTGGCCCAGCATATCGGCGCGCTGCGGCCGGGTGTGCAGGGGCAGCGCATCAACGTGGACCCGCGCGGCAGTTCCGAGTTGCATACCATCGCCGATGCGTTGAACGACTACCTGGACCGCAACGAGCAGTTCGTCGAGCGTGAGCGGGTGTTCATCAGTACCGCCAGCCATGAGCTGCGCACGCCGATCGCGGTGATGACCGGCGCCGCGGAACTGGCACTGGAACAACCGGGCCTGCCGGATCGGGCGCGCCAGCAGATGCAGCGCGTGCTGCGTACGGCGCAGAGCGTTGAGCAGCTGATCGAGCTGCTGCTGGTGCTGGCACGCGATCCGGCGCGACTGGCCGCTCGCGCCGAGCGCATCGCGCTGGACCAGTTGCTGCCCGAGATTGTCGATGACCACCGCCACCTGCTTGGCGACAAGGACCTGAGCATCGGCATCCAGGCCGCGCCGGTGGATATTGTTGCGCCGTTGGCGGTGGTACAGGCGGCGATCGGCAACCTGTTGCGCAACGCCATCGAGAACAGCGGCCGTGGCCATATCGAACTGCGACTAAGTTCGTCGGCAGTGCTCACCCTGCAGGACCCGGGGCACGGCATGAGCCCGGAGGAGATCGCCGCGATTCACGCGCGCATGGCCCGGGGCGACCGCGCCGACCGCGGTGGGGGCATCGGCCTGGACCTGATCGCGCGCCTGTGCGAACACCTGGGATGGACCCTGCGGCTGCAGCCCTGCGAAGCGCGAGGTACGCGCGCCACCCTGGATTTCAGCGCTTCGCGCCCGACCTGATCCGGCTGTCCTGGTAGATGCCAACCTTGGTTGGCATGCTGTACGTGTTATCGCCTGTCCGGGCGCGCCACGTGCTGGTCGATCAGGATCACATTCCCATCTGGATCGGCCAGCTGCAGGTAGCCGGTGCCCTGGCCCTCAGGGTCGGTACGTACTGCCAGCTCGATGCCCTTCGAGTCCAGCTCGGCCTGGAGTTCACGCACGTCCTGGAAGTGGGGCAGTTCCTGCCTGTGCTGGTCCCAGCCGGGATTGAAGGTGAGCAGGTTGCCCTCGAACATGCCCTGGAACAGTCCGATCACCGTGCCGTTGCTGCGCAGTACCAGCCAGTTCTGTGCCGGGTCGCCACCAGTGACCGAGAAGCCCAGGGCTTCGTAGAACGCGCGGGAGGCGGCCAAATTCTTCACCGAGAGGCTGACCGAGAAAGCGCCGAGCTGCATGGGGAGGCTCCCGGAGAGGATGGGGTCGTGGTCGGCACTGCAGCATGACCCGGCGTGAAGACAATGTTAATCTCGACCTGCGCCGCCTTATGCGGCGCTTTTTTTTCCGCTCTTTCGATCGACAGAGGATCCCATGCCGACCGAACCCGCTACTGCCCTGATCAGCAACGACATCGTTGGACTGGGCCTGATTGCCGCCACCCTGGCCCTGATCTTCTGGGCTGCCAGCGGCCCGACCCCCTTGCTGAAGAAGATCTTCGCCTGGGTGCCGGCACTGCTGCTGTGCTACTTCATCCCCGCCATCTACAACACCGCCGGTGTCATCGACGGCCACAACACCTCGCTGTACAACCCGGTGGCACGTGATGTGCTGCTGCCTGCCGCGCTGGTCCTGCTGACCCTGTCGATCGATCTCAAGGGCATCGCCAAGCTCGGTCCGAAACTGCTGATCGTGTTCTGTGCCGGTACCGCCGGCATCATGCTCGGCGCCATCGTCTCGTTCCAGCTGATGAAGCTGATCCACCCGGAAACCGTGGCCGGCGACACCTGGGCCGGCATGGCCGCACTGGCTGGCAGCTGGATTGGCGGCGGCGCCAACATGGTCGCCATGCGCGAAGTGTTCGGTACCGATGCCACCACCTTCGGGCAGTTCGCGGTGGTCGACGTGGCCTGCGCCAGCCTGTGGATGGCGATCCTGCTGTTCCTGGCCAACCGTGCGCAGCAGATCGATACCCGCAACGGTGCCGATACCCGCGCCATCGACGAGATGAAGGCCCGCATCAGTGCCTACGAGGCGCAGAATGCGCGCATTCCCAGCATGACCGACCTGATGGTGATCGTCGGCGTGGCGCTGGGCGGCGTCGGCCTGGCCCATGCGATTGCGGCGCCGCTGTCGGGCTGGTTCAAGGCCAACGTCAGCTGGGCCAGCCAGTTCAGCCTGGACAGCCAGTTCGTGTGGGTGATCCTGCTGTCCACCGCAATGGGCCTGGGCCTGAGCTTCACCCGCGCACGCCGGCTGGAAGCGGCGGGTGCCTCGCGGCTGGGCACGGTGTTCCTGTATTTCCTGATCGCCTGCATCGGCATGCAGATGAACCTGCTGTCGCTGCTGGATCGTCCGTGGCTGTTCCTGCTGGGTGCGATCTGGATGGCCACGCACGTGCTGGTGCTCTGGATCGTTGCCAAGCTGCTGCGTGCACCGTTGTTCTTCTTCGCGATCGGCTCGCAGGGCAACATCGGTGCGGCGGCTTCGGCGCCGGTGGTGGCCGCGGCGTTCCACCCCACGCTGGCCCCGGTGGGCGTGCTGCTGGGCACGGTGGGCTATGCCACCGGTACGGGCCTGGCGTATGTCACCGGCTTGATCCTGAAGTGGATGGCCACCGGCTGAGCCGGGCCACACCTGGCATCGTGATCCCGTGTAGAGCCGAGCCGATGCTCGGCTCTTTTTTTGCAGGCCGCAGGCGGAACTGTGCGGTACATACCGAATCGTATGGTGATCGCGACGTAGCGTAGGCAGCACCTGTCGCTCATCCGCAGCGACGTTGCCTGGGGGCTGGAATGACGCATCGACGGATGATTGGGGGGACCACGCTGCTGGCACTGCTGTTGGCCAGCGCCGGGGCAGCTGCGCAAGGCGATGCTGCCGCGCGCGGTGCTCAGATACAGGCCGTAACCGAGGCCAGTGCGCGTGAGGTGGCGGGATTGATTGCCCAACCCGGCTTCGCCGAGGCCGTGCGCACCACGCTGGCGGCCTCACCGGAACGGGGCGTGGCACTGGACGCCGTGATGGAGCGCTTCGACCCGGGCGTCCGCACCCAGGCCAGCGTCTCGCTGGCCAGCAACGATCAGCAGCTGCGCCAGGCCAAGGGCTTGCCAGCGCAGGGCGAGGGGCTGCTGCAGCTGCGCGCCTACGTGCCGGACGGCCAGTCGCTGGCTGACATCGCGCCACGCCAGTTGTGGGTGGCCAGCCTGCCACGGGGCAATGATCGTGACTGGACCACGCTGACGGCCTACGACGCGCGGGGCCGCGCGCATGTGCTGGACGCACGGCAGGCACCGGCATTCCCGGTCTTGATCGTCGATGTCGATACCCGCCGCTCGGTGCAGGAGGGCATGGCGCTGGTCAACGCCGGCCTGCGCGCACGGGGCCTGCAATCGCCCGAGCGCATCCAGCTGTCGGCCGATGGCGCGCGTGCATCACTGGACATCACCCGGCTGGACCGCATCCGCCTGGCCGACGACCAGGAGCCGTGGGCACTGGGCGCGGCGGAGGTGTTCGCGGTGGTGTCCGGGCTGCAGATCGGCAAGGCGGAGCCGGAGATGGCCACGGTCGACATGCCCTACCTGGACCATGACAAGACCGACTACACGCCGCAGCAGGCGCTGGTCCTGTGGGGCAACTATCGGTTCAACGCCGCCAACGTGCAGTTGTTCGAGGATGACGGTGACACCAACTACCAGGACCTGCTGGTGGCGTTGAGCAACGGTGTGAAGGCAGCGCTGGGTGCGTTCGCACCGGAGTATGCGGTCATCGCCGATATTGCCGGCGCGATCCTCAAGGCGATGCCGTCGTCGTGGTTTTCCAACGACATCGATTACCTGGACAGCTTCTATCTTGTCCAACGCGGGCAGGCGTACACCGATCGCATGGGAGCAGCGAACAACGCCAAGGTCACGCTCACTCCCATTACCCTGGTGGAGTAGGCCAGCAGGGCTTGCAGCCCTGCACCCGCTTCAATCAACGGCAACGTCAAAAGCCGAAGCGGCATTCCGTGGGTTGGCGGGGCACTGTGGGTGTGCGGGGACGCCGTAAACCCATCCATGGGGGCTTGGTCGCCGCATCCATGCGGCTCACACCCCGCACACCCACAGTGCCCCGCCTTCGACAGGTTCACGCGGCTGTTGGTGGGTGCCGACCGTTGGTCGGCACATCTGTCAGATATCGATAAACAAAATGGGGTCAGATCCGTTTCCTTCGGGAAACGGATCTGACCCCGCATGTGTCTCGCCGTCACCGGCAATCTGTCAGAGGTGGGGCGGTGTGGGCTTGCAGGACCGTTGGCGCCATGGATGGCGCCATCGAGCCCCCATGGAAGGGTTTACGGCGTGTCCTGCAAGCCCACACCGCCCCGCCAACGAAACAGAAAACCCAGAGCCGACGCCTCAGCAGTTGCAGTTGCACCGGCCTCTGCGGGCGGCGGGCTGCAAGCCCGCCACCCACTTTCACCTCAGCAGCATCGACCGCCATTGCGGCCGCCATATCGCGCTTCCTGCCGCTCACGGAAGAACGTCTTGTAGTCCATCGGCTCCTGGTCCGGATGCTTTTCCAGCATGTGCCGGACGTAGTTGTCGTAATCAGGAATGCCACAGCACAGGCGTGCGGTCTGCACCAGGCGCCGCCAGATGCGGCGGTGCGCCTGGTACTGGCCGGCGGGAACCAGTTGCGTGCTCATCACAGATCCACCATTTCATGCGGCTTCAGCGCCACGTACGGGGTCTCGCGGTCGCTGCGCTGCGGGTTGCGGCGGGCGGCCAGGATGGTCTTGATCGAATACACCAGCACCGCCCCCACCACCAGCAGGAACAGCGCGGTCAGCCCGGTATTGACGTAGGCGTTGACCACGATCTGCTTCATCTGCGCCACCGACTTGGCCGGCGCGGTGATGGTGTCGCTGGCAAGCGCCGCCTGGAACTTGTGCGCCTGTGCCAGGAAGCCCTGCGCCGGGTTGCTGTCGAAGATCTTGATGAAGCCGGCGTAGGTGGTGCAGATCAGCAGCCACACCGCCGGCACCGCGGTGACCCACGCGTAGCGGTCACGCTTCATCTTGAACAGCACCACCGTGCCCAGCATCAGCGCGATGCCGGCCAGCATCTGGTTGGAGATGCCGAACAGCGGCCACAGGGTCTGGATGCCACCGAACGGATCGACCACGCCGGTGTACAGCAGATAGCCCCACAGCGCCACGCAGCCGGCGGTACCGATGATGTTGGCGGTCCACGACTCGGTCTTCTTCAACGCTGGCACGAAGTTGCCCAGCAGGTCCTGCAGCATGAAGCGCCCGGCACGGGTGCCGGCGTCCACCGCGGTCAGGATGAACAACGCTTCGAACAGGATCGCGAAGTGGTACCAGAACGCCATCATTGCGTCGCTGCTGCTTGGAATCGCCTGGTGCAGGATCTGTGCGATGCCCACTGCCAGTGTTGGCGCGCCACCGGCGCGGTGCAGGATGGTCGGCTCGCCGATTGCTGCTGCCGTGGCGGTCAGCTGTTCCGGGGTGATGGTGAAGCCCCAGGTATTGGTGATGTAGTGCGCGGCTGACACCACATCCGGGCCGATCACCGCCGCCGGGCTGTTCATCGCGAAGTAGATGCCCGGATCGATGATCGAAGCCGCCACCAGCGCCATCACGGCCACGAACGATTCCATCAGCATGCCGCCATAGCCGATGTAGCGCATGTGCGCTTCATTGGCCAGCAGCTTCGGCGTGGTGCCGGAGGAAATCAGGGCATGGAAGCCGGACACCGCACCGCAGGCGATGGTGATGAACAGGAACGGGAACATGCCGCCCTTCCACACCGGGCCGTCACCGCTGGCGGCGAACTGGGTCAGCGCCGGCATCTTCAGTTCCGGCATCACCACGAGGATGCCGATGGCCAGCGCGATGATCGTACCGATCTTGAGGAAGGTCGACAGGTAATCACGCGGTGCCAGCAGCAGCCACACCGGCAGCACCGAAGCGACAAAGCCATAGCCGATCAGCATCCAGGTGATCTGGGTGCCGGTGAAGGTGAACGCCGGGCCCCAGGTCGGGTCGGCCGCGACCTTGCCGCCGAACCAGATCGCGGCCAGCAGCAGGATCAGGCCAACGATCGAGATCTCGCCGATCTTGCCGGGGCGGATGTAGCGCATGTACACGCCCATCAGGATCGCGATGGGCATCGTTGCGATCACCGTGAACATGCCCCAGGGGCTCTCGGCCAGTGCCTTGACCACCACCATCGCCAGCACGGCCAGGATGATGATCATGATCAGGAAGGCGCCGAACAGGGCGATGGTGCCGGGCACCTGGCCCATCTCCTCGCGCACCAGGTCACCCAGCGAACGTCCGTTGCGGCGGCTGGACAGGAACAGGACCATGAAGTCCTGCACCGCACCGGCCAGCACGACGCCCACCACCAGCCACAGCAGGCCGGGCAGGTAGCCCATCTGCGCGGCCAGCACCGGGCCGACCAGCGGGCCGGCGCCGGCGATGGCGGCGAAGTGGTGGCCGAACAGCACGTGCTTGTTGGTCGGCACGTAGTCCAGGCCATCGTTGTTGATCACCGCCGGGGTGGCCCGGGTCGGATCGAGCTGCATCACCTTGTTGGCGATGAACAGGCTGTAGAAGCGATAGGCGACGAGGTACAACGACACCGCCGCGACGACGATCCACAGGGCATTGATGTGTTCGCCGCGACGCAGCGCAACGGTGCCCAGACAGAACGCGCCGAGCAGAGCGAGTACCGCCCAGCCCAGTTTGGAAAACCCTTTCATGAGGTGCTCTCTCCCGGAAAGACAGACAAAGAGTCCTGCTTGCCCTCGACACGGTCAATTGGCACAGGACGAATCTGCGGTAGTACTTTGGTCGTACGAAGGGAATGCTGACGTGCAGCGAACATCAGCGATGGAACAATCGGTTGCGGAGCCGTCCATTGGCGTCCGGCCGTGTGGCGTCCATCTTCAGGGGCATCCATCCAACAGGAGTCGCCATGAGCTTTCCCGAACCGGTCCGCGTACTGCGCACCATCCGTGGCATGCCCACCTCCGATGGTGCCGGCGTGCGCCTGACCCGCGTCATCGGTGGCCCGACGCTGCCCGACCTGGATCCGTTCCTGCTGCTCGATGAATTCGGCACCGACCGCGCCGAGGACTACATCGCAGGTTTCCCGGAGCATCCGCACCGTGGTTTCGAGACGGTGACCTACATGCTCGACGGGCGCATGCGGCACCGCGACAACCACGGCAACGAAGGCCTGCTGACCCCGGGCAGCGTGCAGTGGATGACGGCGGGGCGCGGCCTGGTGCATTCGGAGATGCCCGAACAGGAAAGCGGGCAGATGCGCGGTTTCCAGCTGTGGGTGAATCTGCCGGCGAAGGACAAGATGACCGAGCCGAAGTACCAGGAGTTCGCGCCCGAGCGCATTCCGCGGGTGCAGCCGGCCGCCGGCGTGGAGGTGAAGGTGATTGCCGGCAGCGTCGACGGTACCCGCGGGCCGATCGTGCAGCCGGCCACCGATCCGCTCTACCTGGACATCACGCTGGCGCCCGACCGCGCCTGGACCTACGCACTGCCGGAAGGGCACAACGCGTTTGCCTATGTATTCGAAGGTGCGATGACGGTGGGCGAGCAGGACGCCGCGCGTGACGTGGCGCGCCAGGAACTGGCGGTGCTGGGCGGTGGCGAGCAGCTGCACATCTCGGCCGGCCGCGATGGCGCGCGGTTGATCCTGGTGGCCGGTCGTCCGCTGCGCGAGCCGGTGATGCGGCACGGCCCGTTCGTGATGAACACGCGGCAGGAACTGATGCAGGCCTTCGTCGATTTCCAGGAAGGCAGGTTCTGAGGTAGTGCCGGCCGCTGGCCGGCAGCAGCCTCGGACGAAGGCGGATCGGGGTGCCGGCCAGCGGCCGGCACTACCCGGTGATCGGGCCGCATTGCGGGGATGCTGCCAGGCAGTCATCCCCATCATGGTCAGCGCCCGGCGGCCACGGCCGACGGCGTCAGGCTCATGCCCTGCGCCAGCTGCTGCAGCGAGCCCAGTTCCTGCGGGCTGTCCGGATACAGCGAAATCTGCGCGTAACGCCCTTTGTCGAGCTTGACCACGCTGATCCGCCGCTCGGCATAGCCGGGCGGCTGCTGGCCGCCGAGGTCGGGCTGGTACCAGTAGAGTGATTCGCCGCCGAAGCTGCCCTTTTCCTGGCGCAGCGTACGATTCAGTGGAATGGACGGATCACGTGCACTGAGCATCAGGCTCAGCACTTCGCGGCCGTCGCCGGTGCTGGCGCGGCAGACCAGGAAATCGGCCTGCGCCTGCTGCTGCCATTGCAGGCCGCTGCTGGCGGGCAGCGAAGGACATTCGGTGGGAGCCTGCGCGGCGGCCTGGGCCACGGCGAACAGCAGGCTCGACAACACTACAGGCGCGAACTTCATGCATCCCCCAAGGTGGTGTGTCGTTTGGCGCCGCCCGATGGATGGGGGCGTTGGCATCCCATCCCCGGATGCCACCCCGCCCGGCATGTGCACGGACAGTCAACTCAACCTTAACGGAACGTGAGCGATCGCACAAATTGCGGTTACAAGCGTAACCATTGCGGCCGATGGTCGGCCGCAATGGTCCGCACAGGCCTCAGCGGTCGTTGCCGATCCACTTGTAGATGATGCCGCCGATCGCGCCGCCCAGCAGCGGGGCGACCCAGAACAGCCACAGCTGGCTGACCGCACCGCTGCCGGCGAAGAACGCCACCGCAGTGGAGCGGGCCGGGTTCACCGAGGTGTTGGTCACCGGGATGCTGATCAGGTGGATCAGGGTCAGCGACAGGCCGATCGCCAGCGGCGCGAAGCCGGCCGGTGCCTTGCCATGGGTGGACCCCATGATCACGATCAGGAACACCGCAGTGAGCACCACTTCGCACAGGAAAGCGGCTGCCACGCTGTAGCCCCCGGGCGACAGCGCGCCGTAGCCGTTGCTGGCAAATGCACCGGCCTGGCTGCCATCAATGGCGAAGCCACTGGCACCGGAGGCGATCTGCAGCAGGATGAAGCCCGCCAGCAGGCCGCCAGCGACCTGGGCGATGATGTAGGGCACCAGGTCCTTGGTCGGGAAGCGGCCACCGGCCCACAGACCGACGCTGACCGCCGGATTGAAATGCGCGCCGGAGATGTGGCCGAACGCATAGGCGCCAGTCACCACGGTCAGGCCGAAGGCCAGCGCCACGCCGAGGAATCCGATACCCAGCGGATTGCCGTCACCGCCGAACTTGGCGGCCAGCACCGCGCTGCCGCAGCCACCCAGAACCAGCCAGAACGTGCCGAGGAACTCGGCGGACAAGCGTTTACCCATGCTCATGTGTTGCACTCCTTTGACGGTGAAAGTGTGATTTATGTCACATTTCAGTGATCAGCGGGTGACTGTAGCGTCAACGCCGGGTGCAGGGATACACCTTCGGATGTGTGCAACACGCGATGTTCAGTACTGCGGCAGCGGGATGAACTCCTTGTCGTCGCCGGGGATGGTGCCGAAGCGGCCGGCTTCCCAGTCGTGCTTGGCCTGCTCGATGCGTTCCTTCGAGCTGGACACGAAGTTCCACCACAGGTGGCGCGGGCCATCCAGCGGTTCGCCGCCGAACAGCATCGCCTTCACCGGGGTCTTCGCGCGCAGGCGGCCGACGGCGCCTGCCTCGGGAATGATCAGGTGCTGGGCGGGCACGTCCACGCCATCCAGCTGCGCGTCGCCCTCGAGGATGTACAGCGCGCGCTCGCGGTGGCCATTGTCGATATCGATCTCCGCATCCGGGTCGAGGTCGATCGCCACGTTGAGCGTGTCGGCGAACACCTTCACCGGCGATTCCTCGCCGTAGGCGCGGCCGGCGATGACCCGCAGCCAGGCACCCTTGCGGCGCTGCTCGGGCAGGGTGGCAGCGGCATGGTGGTAGAACGCCGGCTCAATCTCTTCATGCGACTTCGGCAACGCGACCCAGGTCTGCATGCCGTGGATCGGGTTGTCGTGATCGCGGTCGGGCTGCGGCGTGCGTTCGGAATGGGCGATGCCGCGGCCGGCAGTCATCCAGTTCACGTCGCCCGGGCGGATCACCTGGTCCGAGCCCAGCGTGTCGCGGTGGCCGATCGCGCCGGACCACAGGTAGGTAACGGTGGCCAGGCCGATATGCGGGTGCGGGCGCACGTCGATGGCCGTACCGGGATGCATGAGTGCCGGGCCCATCTGGTCGACGAACACGAACGAACCGATGCTGCGTGCCTGCAGGGTCGGGACGGCGCGACGGACTTCGAGTCCGCCGATGTCGTGCACGCGCGGGGCGATGATGGTGGTCATGCGGGCGTTCTCGCTGGCAGGGATCAGGTGGTCAGCATCGCATGCAGCTGTGACGGGGGCATGCCCCGTATGGGTAACAGGTTGTTCCAGCCAACGGCGCAGCCCCTCGTGGCTGGACGCGCAATGCGTATCTCGTGTTTGGCCGGGCGGGTGGGTTGCGCAGGACACGCCGTAAACCCCCCTCCGGGGTCCGGCCCAGCCGCTGGCGGCTGTGCGTTCGGGCGCTTGCGAAGCAGTGCTTCGCAAGCAAAGCGCCCTCACCCATGGGGGCTCGATGGCGCCATCCATGGCGCCAACGGTCCTGCGCAACCCACCCGCCCGGCCTCTGACAGTGTCCGTGGGCGTCCAGCCACGGAGAAGAAAAAAAGAAAATCAAAATCAGAATCAAACGCCGGTCGCTTCGCTCAGGTGTCGACCAAGGTCGACACCCACCGGGTTCGTAGTTCACCAACCGTCACCGGGAAACTGTCAGGGGTGGGGCGGTGTGGGCAGGCAGGACCGTTGGCGCCATGGATGGCGCCATCGAGCCCCCATGGATGGGTTTACGGCGTGTCCTGCCTGCCCACACCGCCCTACCCACCTAACAGAAAAGCCAGAGCCGGCTGTTGCTCCGGCTCTGGCTCTGGCTCTGGCTCTGGCTTTGGCTTTGGCTTTGGCTTTGGCTTTGGCTTTGGCTTTTGATCCAGCGGGTGCCGGGCCGCAGGCCCGGCCGATCAACTCACACCACCGGTTCGCGCAGGGCCGGGTTGTCCCAGCCCGGGCGCGGCGCGAAACGATCGCCATGGCGCTGCTGCAACGCCTTCAGCCGCTCGACGATCGCATCAGCACCCACCGCACGGATGTGCTGGATCGGACCACCGCGGAACGGCGCGAACCCGGTGCCGAAGATCACGCCGGCATCCAGCAGGTCCGCGTCGGCCACCACGCCTTCGTGCAGGCAGGCCACCGCCTCGTTCAACAGCGGCAGGATCAGGCGGTCCTCCAGGTCGGCCGGGGCCTGGTAATCGCTGGCCACGTCCGGCTTCTTCGGCTTGCCGTTCTCCCAGGTGTAGATGCCCTGGCCATCCTTCTTGCCGCGCTTGTCCGGTTCCACCGTCTGCAGCGCCGCCGGAATCTGCAGGCCCAGGAACGGCGCCAGTTCACGGCCGACACCGGCGGCCACGTCCAGGCCGACGGTGTCGATCAGTTCGATCGGGCCCATCGGCATGCCGAACTTCACCGCGGCCTTGTCGATCACCGGGCCCGGAATGCCTTCGGCATACGCGGTGGCCGCTTCCAGCATGTACGGGAACAGCACGCGGTTGACCAGGAAGCCCGGGCTGCCGGCCACCGGCACCGGGAATTTGCCCAGTGCCTTGCAGAACGCGGCCAGGCGGCGCTCGGTCTCCGGCGCCATGCCGTCGTGATGGATGATTTCCACCAGCGGCATCTGCGCCACCGGGTTGAAGTAGTGCAGGCCGGCGAACTGCGCTGGGCGCTGGATGTGGTCGCGCAGTTCCACCAGCGGAATCGAGGAGGTGTTGGTGGTCAGCAACGCGTCGTGCTTCATCTTCGGCTCCAGCGTCTGGTACAGCGCACGCTTGGCCTCCGGGTTCTCGATGATGGCCTCGATCACCAGATCGGCCTCGGCCACGCCGTTGCCGTCCAGGTCGGCACGCAGGCGCGCGGCCACCGCCGGGCGCTTGCTGTCGTCGCGCACCTTCTTGGCGAACAGTGCCTGCGCACGCTCCATGGCCGGGTCGATGAATCGCTGCTCGCGGTCCTGCAGGGTCACTTCGAAGCCCTTGTAGGCGGCCCACGCAGCGATGTCGCCGCCCATCACGCCGGCACCGACCACGTGCACGTGCCGGATGCCGGAATCACCGCCGCCCAGGCCCTTCAGGCGCTCGGTCAGGAAGAAGATGCGGATCAGGTTGCGCGCGGTCGGCGTGCTGGCCAGCTTCACCACTGCGCGGCGTTCGGCATCCAGGCGCGCCTGGATCGGCTTGCCGCCGCTGCGCTGCCAGGTGCTGATCAGCGCGTACGGCGCCGGGTACTGGTCCTTCTTCGCCTTGCGCGCGACCTGCTTGACCATCTGCGGCGCCAGCAGCTGGCGTGCCGGCCAGGTATTGGTGGCCCAGGCCAGCGCACGCTGCTTGAACGGACGGGTGGTGCCGGACAGCGCCAGCGCGACGGCGGTGTCGAGCACGACCGCCGGCGCCACCACCTTGTCGACCAGGCCGATACCGCGTGCCGCCGAGGCCGACAGGGTACGGCCGGTCAGCATCATGTCCATCGCCGCCGGGGCGCCCACCAGCTGCGGCAGGCGCGCGCTGCCGCCCCAGCCCGGGAAGATGCCCAGCTGGGTTTCCGGCAGGCCGATGCGGGTGCTGGTGTCATTGGAGGCCACGCGGTAGCGGCAGGCCAGCGCCAGCTCGGTACCGCCGCCCAGGCAGTGGCCGTGGATGGCCGCCACGGTCGGGCAGGGCAGCTCGGCCAGCTTCTGGTAGGTGGCCTGGCCGCGGCGGATCGCATCGTTGACGGTGCCGCGGCGGTCGAATTCCTGGAATTCCTTCAGGTCCGCGCCAGCGATGAAGCCGGCCTTCTTCAGCGACTGGATCACCACGCCCTTTGGCGGGTCCAGCGCGATGCGCTCAAGCAGGTCGCCCAGTTCCAGCAGCACGTCCTGCGACATCGCGTTGACGCTGCTGTCCTGACGATCCAGGGAGAGAACCACCACGCCGTCGTCGCGGATCTCGGGGTGCCAGTGGCTGAAGCGGAGACCATCGAAGCCTGAAAGCATGGACGTTCCATCCGGTTGTGTATGGAGAAGCGGCTATGATCCAGAGGTTGTTTCCCCCGCGTCAAATCCCAATAGCAGGGGAGTGGCGACCCCGGATCCATGGCCGTGGACCGGGACGCTAACGGAACGGTGGTTAAAAGCTGGTGCGGCGCCGGGTGATCGGCGACTGAACTTTTCCCGGGATTGGCAGTCTCATTGCCCGACGTCGGTTGGGCTGACAGGAGTGCGGCCCCTCATGGCCGAGGTTGATACACCACAGGAGCTGGATCTGGAACTGGTCCGGCGTGTGCAGCGCGGTGAGAGCGCGGCGTTCGATGTCCTGGTACGCAAGTACCAGCATCGGGTCGTGGCCCTCGTCGGTCGCTACATCGCCGACTGGAGCGAATGTCAGGACGTCGCCCAGGACACTTTCATCCGTGCGTACCGCGCGATCGGAAGTTTCCGTGGTGATGCCCAGTTCTCAACCTGGTTGCATCGAATCGCCGTGAATACCGCCAAAAACTACCTGGCTTCACACAATCGACGGCCGCCGACCGATGACATCGACATCGGCGACGCCGAACAGTTCGACAGCGGTACGCGCCTGCGCGACACCGACACGCCCGAACGCGAGTTGATGCGCCAGGAGCTGGAACAGACGGTGATGAAGGCCGTCAACGCGCTGCCGGAGGAACTCCGGTTGGCGATCACCCTGCGCGAGGTGGAAGGCCTGAGTTACGAGGATATCGCGCAGAAGATGGGGTGCCCGATCGGCACCGTGCGTTCACGGATCTTCCGGGCGCGCGAGGCGATCGACACCGAACTCCGGCCGCTGTTGGACATCGGCAGCGCCACCCGTGAGAAGAGCCGCGTATGACCAGCAATCTGACCAGCAATCCGTTCAACGAATCGCAGAACCATCAATCCCCTGCCGGGCAGCGCCTGGACCAGCGCCACCGCGAACAGCTGTCGGCCCTGGTCGACGGCGAGCTGGGCGCCGATGAAGCGCGCTTCCTGTTGCGCCGCATGGAGCATGATCCGGAGCTGGCGGGTTGCCAGGAACGCTGGCAACTGCTGGGCGACGTGATGCGCGGGCAGGCCCCGGCACTGGCCCCGGCCGGCTTCAGTGCCGCCGTGGCGGCTGCCATCGCGACCGAACCGGCACCGCAGGCCGAGCCGCGCCGCCAGGCGCGTCGCAGCGGCTGGCGGGCCTGGGGCGGTGGTGCCGCACTGGCCGCCTCGGTCGCTGCCGTGGCCCTGTTCATGGGCGGCGAGAAGCTTCAGGAGGCCGCCCCCGGCGAGCCGCTGGCACCGCAGGTGGTCGCCAGCCAGGCTGAACTGGCGCCGGCGCCGAGCGGCCCGGCTGCGGTCACCGAGGCGTCGGTGGATACCGCAACGATGGCCGTGGCGGCTGCGCCGGCGGTGGCAATGGCCGCGGCCAGCCGCCGCCAGGACAGCCGTCGCGCCAGCGCGACCCGCAGCCAGCAGGCCGCGCGCGTCGCCCAGCGTGATGACAGCCCGCAGCGTGCGGTGGCCGCCGCGCAGGCGCCGTTGACCCCGACGGTGCCGGCCAACGCCAGCCGCAACCTGCCGTTTGGCGAGGTGGGAGCACTGCAGGCGCGACCGTGGCCCCGCTCCAGCCTGGCCCCCGCGGCGGGTGGCGCGCTCAATGCCAGCTTCCCGGCCCACGCCGGTGGTGCTGCGTTCTACCCGTTCGAGCCGCGCCTGCAGGATGACCTGCCGGTGCCGCCGCGCCCGCGCGACTGAGCCGGGCGCTTTCACGCCCCGCCGTCGGCGGGGCCCGTATTCCTCTTTCCACCCGATCCGGAGGTTGCCGTCCGATGACTCCCCGACTCCGCACGCAGGCCATCGGCCTGCTGGCCCTGACCCTTCCCTTGATGGCCTGCGCCCAGGCGCCGGCGCCTGCGGCGCAGACCCAGCCCGCGCCGGCTGCGGCGCCGCGGGCGCCCGCGCAGCCGCTGGTCACCGGCCTGCCTGACTTCACCCACCTGGTCGAACAGGTCGGGCCGGGCGTGGTCAACGTCGACACCACCATCGTGCGCAACAACCGCCAGGCCTCGCGGGGCCCGATGGGCGGCGACGATGACATGCCCGAGTTCTTCCGCCGCTTCTTCGGCCCGGACTTCCCGATGCCGGGGCAGGGCCCGGGTGGCCAGGATGGCGGTCCCAGCATCAAGGGCCGCGGCATGGGCTCGGGTTTCATCATCTCGCCCGACGGTTACGTGCTGACCAACTACCACGTGGTGGCCGATGCCAGCGAGGTGAAGGTGAAGCTGGGTGACAGCCGCGAGTTCAACGCCAAGGTGGTGGGCAGCGACCAGCAGTACGACGTGGCCCTGCTGAAGATCGACGGCAAGAACCTGCCGACCGTGCGCGTGGGGGATTCCAACACCCTGAAGCCAGGCCAGTGGGTTGTCGCGATCGGCTCGCCATTCGGCCTCGATCACTCGGTCACCGCGGGCATCGTCAGTGCGCTGGGCCGCAGCACCGGTGGTGCCGACCAGCGCTACGTGCCGTTCATCCAGACCGACGTGGCGATCAACCAGGGCAACTCCGGCGGCCCGCTGCTGAACACCCGCGGTGAAGTGGTCGGCATCAACTCGCAGATCTTCTCCGCCTCCGGTGGCTACATGGGCATCAGCTTCGCGATCCCGATCGACCTGGCGATGAGCGCGGTCGAGCAGATCAAGAAGAGTGGCAAGGTCACCCGTGGCCAGCTGGGTGCGGTGGTCGAACCGATCGATTCGCTGAAGGCGCAGGGCCTGGGCCTGCCGGACAGCCGCGGTGCGCTGGTCAACCAGATCGTGGCCGGCAGTGCGGCCGAGAAGGCCGGCGTACAGATCGGTGACGTGGTGCGCTCGGTCAACGGCAGCCCGGTCAACAGCTGGTCGGACCTGCCACCGCTGATCGGTGCGATGGCACCGGGCAGCCGGGTCACCCTGGGCGTGATCCGCGATGGCAAGCCGCGCGACCTCAGCGCAACGCTGACCGCACTCAGTGAAGATGGCCAGGGCAATGCCCGCGCGGCCGCCACGGCCAAGCCCGATGCGGCGCCGCAGGCCGGGGCCAATGCCCTGCTGGGCCTGGACGTCAGCGACCTGACCGCGCCGCAGCGCAAGCAGTTCGGCCTGGACGGCAACGAGGGCGTGCGCATCACCGGGGTCAAGGGCCAGGCGGCGCGTGATGCCGGCCTGTCTCCGGGCATGGTGATCCTGCAGGTCGGGCGCACCCCGGTTGGCAGCGTGGATGGCCTCAACCGCGCGCTGTCCAGCTACAAGAAGGACGATGTGGTGATGCTGCTGGTGCGTACCGGCAACGGCAACAGCGCGTTCGTGGCGGTGAAGGCCGGCCAGTAAGGCCTGTCTGGGCCGCTGCTGCGGCGGCTGCCATCTACCCCGAAGCCCCGCCCCGGCGGGGCTTCGGCCGTTCCGGGCCGGCCCGACGAGGCCGTTTTCGCGGCGAGGCGCCGGGCATGCGATAATCGACCGTTACCCTGACGACGCCGCGCGCCGCCGCCACCTATGTCTTCTGATTCGATGCGGAACATCCGCAACTTCTCCATCATTGCCCATGTCGACCACGGCAAGTCCACGCTGGCCGACCGCATCATCCAGCTCTGCGGTGGCCTGCAGGCCCGTGAGATGGAAGCGCAGGTGCTCGACTCCAACCCGATCGAGCGCGAGCGTGGCATCACGATCAAGGCGCAGTCGGTGTCGCTGCCGTACCTGGCCAAGGACGGGCAGACCTACCACCTGAACTTCATCGATACCCCGGGCCACGTCGACTTCTCCTATGAAGTCAGCCGCTCGCTGGCCGCCTGCGAGGGCGCGCTGCTGGTCGTCGATGCCGCCCAGGGCGTGGAAGCGCAGTCGGTGGCCAACTGCTACACCGCGGTCGAGCAGGGCCTGGAAGTGGTGCCGGTGATCAACAAGATCGACCTGCCCACCGCCGACATCGAGCGCGCCAAGGCCGAAATCGAGGCCGTGATCGGCATCGACGCCTCCGACGCCGTGCCGGTCAGCGCCAAGACCGGCCTGAACGTGCAGGACGTGCTGGAGGCGATCGTGCACCGCATTCCGCCGCCGACGCCGCGCGACACCGAGAAGCTGCAGGCGCTGATCATCGACTCGTGGTTCGACAACTACCTCGGCGTGGTCTCGCTGGTGCGCGTGATGCAGGGCGAGATCAAGCCCGGTGACAAGCTGCAGGTGATGTCCACCGGCCGCAACCACCAGGTCGACAACGTCGGCGTGTTCACGCCGAAGCGCAAGGTGCTGCCGGCGCTGCGTGCCGGTGAAGTGGGCTGGGTCACCGCCAGCATCAAGGACGTGCACGGCGCGCCGGTCGGCGACACCCTGACCCTGGCCGGCGACCCGGCACCGAAGCCGCTGCCGGGCTTCCAGGAAATGCAGCCGCGCGTGTTCGCCGGCCTGTTCCCGGTGGACGCCGAGGATTACCCGGACCTGCGCGAAGCGCTGGACAAGCTGCGCCTGAACGATGCCGCGCTGCGTTTCGAGCCGGAAAGCTCCGAGGCGATGGGCTTCGGCTTCCGCTGCGGCTTCCTCGGCATGCTGCACATGGAGATCGTGCAGGAGCGCCTGGAGCGCGAATACAACCTGGACCTGATCAGCACCGCGCCGACGGTGGTGTATGAGGTGCTGAAGACCGATGGCTCGATCATCAACATGGACAACCCGGCCAAGCTGCCGCCGGTGAACCAGGTCGAGGAGATCCGCGAGCCGATCATCCGTGCCAACGTGCTCACCCCCGAGGAGTACATCGGCAACATCATCAAGCTGTGCGAAGAAAAGCGCGGCAGCCAGATCGGCATCAACTACCTGGGCAGCCAGGTGCAGATCAGCTACGAGCTGCCGATGGCCGAAGTGGTGCTGGACTTCTTCGACAAGCTGAAGTCGGTCAGCCGTGGCTATGCCTCGCTGGACTACCACTTCGTGCGTTTCGACGCCGGCCCGTTCGTGCGTGTGGACGTGCTGATCAACGGCGACAAGGTCGATGCGTTGTCGCTGATCGTGCACCGCAGCCATGCTGATCGCCGCGGCCGCGAGCTGTGCGAGAAGATGAAGGACCTGATCCCGCGCCAGATGTTCGACGTGGCCATCCAGGCCGCGGTCGGCTCGCAGATCATCGCCCGTACCACGGTCAAGGCCATGCGCAAGAACGTGCTGGCCAAGTGCTATGGTGGCGACGTTTCGCGCAAGAAGAAGCTTCTGGAAAAGCAGAAGGAAGGCAAGAAGCGCATGAAGCAGGTCGGCCGCGTGGAAATCCCGCAGGAAGCGTTCCTGGCCGTGCTGCAGATGGACAACAAGTAAGCCCGCACCGGCCCCTGCGGGCCGGTCGTCTGGTGACGTTGCAAAGGACCCTGAATGAAACTGTTTGAGATCCTCCTGGTCGTGCTGACCCTGGCCTCGGGCCTGATCCTGCTCGCGG
Source organism: Stenotrophomonas maltophilia (assembly GCF_001274595.1). Taxonomy (GTDB): domain Bacteria; phylum Pseudomonadota; class Gammaproteobacteria; order Xanthomonadales; family Xanthomonadaceae; genus Stenotrophomonas; species Stenotrophomonas forensis. The sequence goes on along the minus strand of NZ_CP011010.1, from coordinate 3,522,089 downwards.
ACAAGCTGTACCTCGCCAAGCGCCGCGCCCAGCGCGCGGGCCTGCTCGATTCCGAGCCGGTGCTGGTGGACTACTCGCGTGCGTTCTTCCCGGTGCTGGCGATCGTGCTGATCGTGCGCAGCTTCATCGCCGAGCCGTACAAGATCCCGTCCAGCTCGATGATGCCGAACCTGCTGATCGGCGACTTCATCCTGGTCAACAAGTTCTCCTACGGCCTGCGCCTGCCGATCAGCAACACCAAGATCGTGCCGTTCGGCGAGCCGTCGCGTGGCGACGTGGTGGTGTTCCACTTCCCCGGCCACAGCGACAACGACCCGGCCAAGGGCGAGAACTTCATCAAGCGCGTGATCGGCGTGCCAGGTGACACCATCGTCTTCGAAGGCGACGGCGTGATCCTCAATGGCGAGCCGCTGAAGTACGACAACAAGGGCATCTATGCCGGCCACAAGGGCCAGGGCGAGGGCGCCAACCTGCTGGTCGAGCACCTGCCGGGCCGCACCCACACCGTGCTGGAGACCGACTATCCGCGTGGCCAGGGCCAGTGGACCGTGCCGGCCGGCAAGTACCTGGTGATGGGCGACAACCGTGACAACAGCGACGATGGCCGTTTCTGGGGCCTGCTGCCGGAAGAGAACCTGCGCGGCAAGGCCTTCCTGATCTGGCTGAACTGCCAGGGCTGGTTCTGCAAGGATGGCTTCGAGCCGTCGCGGATCGGCTCGAGCATCAACTGATCGGGCATCACCTGAGTATTTTCACATCCAACGCGTATCTGGGGAGAACGCAATGAAGACGATGAACACGCAGCGCGGCATGACCCTGACCTCGTTCCTGACGGTCCTGATCGTGGTTGGCTTCTTCCTCTACATCGGCATGAAGCTGTTCCCGATGTACCAGGAGTACTACGCGGTGCGCTCGGCGATGAAGAGCCTGGCCAACGAGCCGGGCGTGGGCAACATGGAACCGGCCCGCATCCAGGACCTGTTCTTCAAGCGCCTGTACATCAACTACTCGGACAACGTGAAGCCGGCCAATGTGAAGTTCGATCGTCGCGACAACGGCTGGACCCTCAAGGTCAACTACGAAGTACGTCGTCCGCTGATCGGCAACCTCGATGTGGTTGGCAATTTTGATTCTTCCCAGGACCTGACACGAAGCGGTGCCCAGTAAATTCATCCAACGTAGCGACCTGATCGGTCATCCCTTCCGCGATGCGGCCCTGCTCAAGCAGGCGCTGACCCATCGCAGTGCGGGTGCGCCGCACAACGAGCGCCTGGAGTTCCTCGGCGACAGCATCGTCAACATGATGGCGGCCGAGGCGTTGTACCGGCGCTGGCCGAAGGCCGACGAAGGCGCGATGACCCGTGCCCGCGCCGAGCTGGTGCGTGAAGGCGCGCTGGCGGTGATCGGGCGCAGCCTGGAACTGGGCGAGCGGCTGACGCTGGGCCCTGGCGAAATGAAGTCCGGCGGTCATCGCCGCGACTCGATCCTGGCCGACGCGGTGGAAGCCGTGGTGGCCGCGATCTACCTGGATGCCGGTTTCGAGGCCTGCCGGGCGGTGGTACTGCCCTGGTTCAGCGCGTCGATCGAGGCACTGCCGGCCTCCGGCCGGCCCGAGAAGGACCCCAAGACCCGCCTGCAGGAATGGCTGCAGGCCCGACAGAAGGCGTTGCCGCAGTACGAACTGGTGTCAGAATCCGGTGACGACCACGCCAAACACTTCCGGGTACGCTGCAACGTAGCTGACCCGGCCGCCAGCACCGAGGGCGAAGGCGCCTCGCGGCGGCTTGCCGAACAACAGGCGGCTGCGGCCGTCCTAGAACAACTGGATTCCAAGTGAGCGAACAAACTCCCCATCATTGCGGCAGCGTGGCCGTCATCGGCCGCCCGAACGTGGGCAAGTCGACCCTGACCAATGCCCTGGTCGGCGCCAAGGTCAGCATCGTCTCCAACCGCCCGCAGACCACGCGCCATCGCCTGCTGGGCATCGCCACGTATCCGGAAGGCCAGCTGGTGCTGGTCGACACCCCCGGCCTGCACAAGGTGCAGAAGCGGGCGATGAACCGGGTGATGAACCGCGCCGCGCGTGGCTCGCTGGAAGGCGTCGACGCCGGCCTGCTGGTGATCGAAGCCGGGCGCTGGGACGAAGAAGACAGCCTGGCCTTCAACGTGCTGCGCGATGCCGGCATCCCGGTGGTGCTGGTGGTCAACAAGATCGATCGCCTGAAGGAAAAGGGCGCGCTGCTGCCGTTCCTGCAGCAGGTGACCGAAGGCCGCGACTTCGCCGCCGTGCATCCGATTTCCGCACAGAAGCGCAATGGCCTGGAAGCGCTGGTGCGCGACGTGCTGAAGCTGCTGCCGGAAGCCCCGCCGATGTTCGGCGAGGACGAGATCACCGACCGCAGCCAGCGTTTCCTGGCTGGCGAACTGGTGCGCGAGCAGCTGATGCGCCAGCTCGGCGAAGAACTGCCGTACGCCACCACGGTGGAAATCGAGCGCTTCACCGAAGACGGCAACCTGCTGCGCATCGGTGCGGTGATCTGGGTCGAGCGCGAAGGCCAGAAGGCCATCGTGATCGGCAAGGGTGGTGCGCGCCTGAAGGAGATCGGTGCCAAGTCCCGCCTGCAGATGGAGCGCCTGTTCGGGGCCAAGGTGTTCCTGGAAACCTGGGTGCGCGTGCGTGAAGGCTGGTCCGATGACGAGGCCGCGCTGAAGGCCTTCGGCTACGAGTAGGCCGACCCGGTCGCTTCGATGATGATCGAGGACGACACCGGCTTCGTGCTGCATGCACGGGCCTATCGCGAGACCAGCCTGCTGGTGGAGGTATTGAGCGCGCAGCATGGCCGCATCGGCCTGCTCGCGCGCGGTGTTTCAACGGCGAAGGGGCAGGTGCTGCGCGCTGCCCTGCAGCCGTTGCAGTGGATCCGTTTCAGCGCCCAGCAGAGGGGTGAACTGGCGCAACTGCGCGCTGCCGAGGCGCTGGATGCCGCGCCGCGATTGGTTGGCCAGGCGATGCTGGCCGGTTTCTACCTGAGTGAACTGACCCTGCGCCTGGCCCCTCGCCAGGACCCGTTGCCGGAGCTGTACCTCGCCTACGGTGAGGCGCGCGCGCGGCTGGCGGTCGGTGCCGGCCTGGCCTGGACCCTGCGTCGTTTCGAACGCGAACTGCTGTCGGCGCTGGGCCTGGGTTTCGAACTGGACAGCGCCAGCGACGGCCAGCCGGTCGACCCGGCTGCACGCTATGCGTTGGACCCGCAGGAAGGGCCGCAACGGCTGCTGAGCGAGCGTGGCGGCGAGCGCCAGGCGGCGGCCACAGGCTCGGCGCTGCTGGCGCTTGCCGCCGACGAGGAGCCCGAGGCGGCCGACCTGGCCAGCCTGCGGCTGCCGATGCGGCGGGTACTGGCCCATCATCTGGGGCCGCGAGGCCTGAAGTCCTGGGAACTGCTCGAGCAGCTCGCCCCCAGGCGTTGAGGGGTGTCCGGCAGGGCTTGCAGCCCTGCACCCGCCGAATCAACGTCAACGTCAACTGCAAAAGCTGGCTATCCGTGGGTAGGCGGGGTGGGTCCGGTTGCGGGAGATGCCGTAAACCCATCCATGGGGGCTTGGCCGCGGCATCCATGCCGCGGACACTCCCGCAACCGGACCCACCCCGCCTTCGACAGATTTCCGCAATCTGCAGTAGATCCACGCCATGCGTGGATGAATTTCCATCGGAATCGAATATTTCGAATTGGAATCGAAAAGCATCCACGCATGGCGTGGATCTACCGTGTCGACCAAGGTCGACACCCATCCACAGCCGCCGGAATCTGTCAGAGGTGGGGCGGTGTCGGAGTGCGGGGTGTCAGCCGCATGGATGCGGCTGCCAAGCCCCCATGGACGGGTTTACGGCGTCCCCGCACTCCGACACCGCCCCGCCATCCCTCGGATAGCCTGCTGTTGCTGTTGCTTTGGCCTCGGCAGGTGCAGGGCTGCAAGCCCTGCCGAACACCCCTCAGTGCAGCAAGGCAGCCACTGCGGCGCGGAACCCGTCCTGGGCCTGCCCCGACTCGGGCGCATGATGCAGCTGGCGCACCGCCCGGCCCAGCCGTGCCGCACCCACGAAGCCGCAACTCGCCTGCAGCCGATGCAACTGGCTGCGCAGTTGCCGCTCGTCATGCTGGTGCACCGCCTGCTCGACCGCGTCGCGCACGCCGGGCAACTCGGCCAGGAACAGTTCTCGCAGCGCGATCAGGTGGTTGCGCTGGCCATTGAGTGCGGCCAGTGCCGCGGTCTCGTCCCAGTCCTGCACCTGCAGCTCGACCGCTGCCGGGGCCTGGGCCACGAAGATGCCCGCCGGGCTGTTCACCAGGGCCCGGCGCACTGCCTTCAGCAGCTGGTCGCGGCCCAGCGGTTTGACCAGGGTGTCGCTGAAACCGGCTTCGCGCAGGCGGGCATGAATGGAGGTGTCGCCGTCGGCGGTATGCGCCAACGCCGGGGTATCGGGGTGTGAACGGCGCAGTTCGCGCAGCAGCTGCGCGCCATTGCCGTCGGGCAGATTGACGTCGATCAGCCACAGGTCATGCGCGCCGGGCTCGGCGCTGGCCAGCGCGCTGGCCAGTGAGTCTGCGGTGTCCACATCCGCTGGTAACGTTTCCAACGCCGCTTTGAAAAAACCGCGGCTGATGATGTCGTCCTCGACAAGCAGGAAGCGGGGCCGGCTGGTCCGCGGGGTCATCTGCATCAGGGCTGCCTCCATGTCAGCTGGTCCAATCATCAAGCACGACGGCGACGGGCGCAAGCGGGTGCGGACCCTGCCGGTCAGGATCTGCGACAATACGCCCCCATTTTTTGCCCGCAGCCTGTCGCCACGTGGCCCGATCCCGCTCCCGCATCGACCGTACCCCGTTCCAGACCGAAATCCTCGACCTCAGCCATGATGGCCGCGGCGTCGCCCGCCGTGAAGGCGAGGGCGGCAAGGTCACCTTCATCAGCGGCGCCTTGCCGGGCGAGGTGGTGATGGCGGAACAGACCGCCCGCAGCCGCCATTTCGACGAGGCGCGCACGGTACAGGTGCTGCAGGCCTCGCCGCAGCGTGTCACCCCCAAATGCCCGCACTTCGGCACCTGCGCCGGCTGCGTGCTGCAGCATCTGGACGAAGACCAGCAGATCGTCGCCAAGCAGCGCGTGCTGATGGACAACCTGGAGCGGATCGGCCACGTGAAGCCGGGTACCGTGCTGGCGCCGCTGGTCGGCGAGAGCTGGGGCTACCGCCGCAAGGGCCGTTTCTCGGTGCGCCGGGTCGAGAAGAAGGACAAGACCCTGGTCGGTTTCCGTGAACAGGACCCGCGGTTCGTGGCCGACCTCGGCCAGTGCCTGACCGTGATTCCGGAGATCGGCACCAAGGTCGAGGCCCTGTCCACCTTCATCGAATCGCTCGATGGCAAGCGTGACATCCCGCAGATCGAATTCATCGCTGGCGACCAGGCCGTGGTCCTGACCGTGCGGCACCTGCAGCCGCTCAGCGATGCCGACCGCGCCGCCTGGGCCGCCTTCGGCCAGCAGCATGGCTTTGTGATCTACCTGCAGTCCGGCGGCGTGGACACCGTGCAGCCGCTGGACGGGCAGGGCGTGCCGCTGTCGTTCCGGCTGGCACCGTGGGATGTCGAGCTGGCATTCCGCCCGCTGGACTTCATCCAGGTCAACGCCAAGCTCAACGAGAAGATGATCGCCCACGCCCTGGACCTGCTGGAACCGGGTGAGGACGAGCGCGTGCTGGACCTGTTCTGCGGCCTGGGCAACTTCACCCTGCCACTGGCCCGCCGCGTGCGCGAAGTGGTCGGCGTGGAAGGCGATGCCGGCCTGGTCGCGCGTGCCCGCGAGAATGCCGAGCGCAACGGCCTGGCCAACGCGCAGTTCTTCAGTGCCGACCTGACCCAGGACCAGCGCAGCACCGCGTGGATGCGCCAGGGCTTCGACAAGCTGCTGCTCGACCCGCCGCGTTCGGGTGCGATCGAAGTGCTGCAGCAGCTGCCGCTGAAGCAGTTCAAGCGCATCGTCTACGTCAGCTGCCACCCGGGCTCGCTGGCGCGTGACGCCGGCTACCTGGTCAACGAACAGGGCTTCACTCTGGTCAGCGCCGGTGCCATGGACATGTTCCCGCACACCGCACACGTGGAAAGCATCGCGGTGTTCGAGAAGCGCTGACGGGCTGTCATGCCCATCGCGCATAATGGCGCGATGGGCATCGAAATCGAACGCAAATTCCTCGTCAGCAGCGATGGCTGGCGCACCGCCGCGCACCGGGTGATCCCGATGGCACAGGGCTACATCAACGACATGGGCGCACTCGATCGCGGCACCCAGAACGCTTCGGTGCGCGTGCGTATCGAGGGCGACCACGCTGCGCTGAACCTGAAGTCGCGCACCATCGGCCATACCCGGCAGGAGTTCGACTACCCGATCCCGGTGGAGGACGCGCGCGCGCTGCTTGCACTGTGCGTAGGCGGGCTGATCGACAAGCGTCGCCATCTGGTGGACCACGCCGGGCTGACCTGGGAAGTGGACGAGTTCCTCGGCGACAACGCCGGCCTGGTCGTGGCCGAGGTCGAGCTGGACAGCGCCGACCAGGTCATCGACCTGCCGGACTGGGTGGGTGCCGAAGTGACCGATGACGCCCGCTACTACAACGTCGCCCTCGCCAGTCACCCCTATTCACAGTGGTGAACCCCTAAAAAGGGGACGGAGGGGATTAAGTCGTCTTTACCCCGCCTGTGCGGAAAGCGGCTTAATCCCCTCCGTCCCCTTTTTTCGAAGGCCGCGGCCCCCATGTGGTGGGCATGAGAATCGACATCTACTCCGACGTGGTCTGCCCCTGGTGCTGGATCGGCAAGCATCGTTTCCAGCAGGGCGTGCAGTTGCTGGGCGCCGATGCGCCTGAACTCGACATCCACTGGCAGCCGTTCCAGCTGGACCCGGACGCGGACGCAAAGCCGGTGCCGCTGCGCGAGGCCTATGTGCGCAAGTTCGGCGGTGTCGAGCGCACCGAGCAGATCCTCAACCAGACCCAGACCACGGCGCGCGCCGAAGGCCTGCCGATGGACTTCAGCCAAGGCCAGGTGCGGGTGACCACGCTGCCGGCCCACCGGGTGCTGTGGCTGGCCGGCCAGCATGGGGTGCAGGACGCGGTGGGCGAGGCGTTGTTCCGCGCCCATTTCGAGCTGGGCCAGAACCTGGCTGACAGCTCAGTACTGGTCAAGGCTGGCGTAGCCGGTGGCCTCGACGCGGGCGAGATCACCCAGATGCTGGCCTCCGACCGCGGCCTGGCGGAGGTCGAGGCAAAGCTGCAGGAAGCCCATGCACTGGGCATCTCCTCGGTGCCGACCTTCGTCATCGACGGCCGCTGGGCCATTTCAGGCGCCCAGCCGCCGGAGGCGTTCGCCAACGCGCTGCGCCAGATCGCGGCCGAGCAGGGCACATCCGCGTCCCCGGCAGAGGGCGACGAGGCCTGCGGCCCGGACGGCTGCAAGGTCTGACCAGCCGCGAAAAGGGGACGGAGGGGATTAAGTCGTTTCCAGCTCGTGAGGGCCGATTGCGGCTTAATCCCCTCCGTCCCCTTTTCGCGACCACTGCGCCTGTCGGCCGGTTCTGCGACAATGCGGCACTGCGCCATGCGGGCGCGCGTTGTGGAGATCGACCATGCTGCTGATCGGCGTTGCCGGCACCGAACTGACCGCCCAGGAACGTGACTGGCTGCAGCACGATGCTGTGGCCGGGGTGGTGCTGTTCAAGCGCAACTTTGCCTCGCGCCAGCAGGTGACCGATCTGAGCGCGGCGATCCGCGCCGCCGCCCCGCGCCCGCAGCTGATCTGCGTCGACCAGGAAGGCGGCCGCGTGCAGCGTTTTCGTGAAGGCTACAGCGAGCTGCCGCCGCTGCAGGAGATCGGGGCGCTGTACGCGACCGATCCGCAGCGGGCGCTGGCGCTGGCCGAGCAGCACGCCTGGCTGATGGCCAGCGAGGTGCGCGCCAGCGGTGTGGACCTCAGCTTCGCGCCGGTGGTCGACCTCGGCCGTGGCAACCGTGCCATCGGCAACCGCGCCTTCAGTGAAGACCCGCAGGTGGTGGCCGCGTTCACCGCCGCCTACGTGCGTGGCATGCACGCCGTTGGCATGGCGGCCACGCTCAAGCATTTCCCTGGCCACGGCACGGTGCTGGAAGACACCCACGTGGACACCGCGATCGACCCGCGTGCGCTGGACGAGCTGCGTGCGCAGGACCTGGTGCCGTTCCAGGCCGGCATCGCCGCCGGTGCCGATGCGGTGATGATGGCGCACGTGATCTACCCGCAGGTGGCACCGGAACCGGCCGGCTATTCGCCGCGCTGGATCCAGGACATCCTGCGCGGCGAGCTCGGCTTCCGTGGCGTGGTGTTCTCCGACGACATCGGCATGGCCGCCTCGCACAGTGCCGGCGGCGTGCCGGCGCGCGTGCATGCACACCTGGATGCCGGTTGCGACGTGGTGCTGGTCTGCCACCCGGAACTGGTCGATGAAGCCCTGCACGCCGTGCAGGGACGCTCCCTCAATACTGCTGCGCTGCTGGGGCTGCTTGGCCGCGGCGCGCTCGGCTGGGACGGCCTGCTGGCCGATGCCCGCCATGGCGACACCCAATCCCGTCTGCTTGAAACCCTTGGAAGAACCGTCTGATGCCCAACCTCACCATTTCCCAGGCCCTGGCCCAGGCTGACCTGCTGGTCGACCGCCCCACCATCGACAAGGCCATCGCTGGTATCGCCGACGCCATCGCGCGCGATTACAAGGGCGAGGTGCCGCTGTTCCTGTCGATCATGCACGGCGCGCTGCCGTTCGCCGGCCAGCTGGCGCTGGAACTGGGCGCGCGCGGCCAGGACGTGCAGTTCGATTACCTGCACGCCACCCGCTACCGCGGTGAGACCACCGGCGGCGACCTGGTCTGGAAGCACAAGCCGGCCACCTCGCTGTTCGGCCGCCGCGTGCTGCTGATCGACGACATCCTCGACGAGGGCTACACCCTGCAGGGCGTGCGCACCTGGTGCCTGGAGCAGGGCGCGACCGACGTGCGCATCGCTGCGATGACAGTGAAGAAGCACGACCGCGCGCTGCCGGACGTGGTCGCCGACTACGCCGGCATCGAACTGCCGGACCGCTACGTGTTCGGCTTCGGCATGGACGTCAACGAAACCCTGCGCTGCGTGCCGGCCATCTACGCGATGAAGGAATAACGGCGCCGCCGCCCGCGGCGCGTGTTCTTCTGCCGCCGGCATCCTCGGGTGCCGGCGTTTGTCTTTTCATGGAGTGCTTCGAATGCAACAGATCGCCCTGGCCGTGATCGGCGGTACCGGTGTCTACAACCTGGCCAAGCTTGACGACGTGCAGACCCATGAGGTCGACACCCGCTTCGGCCGCCCCTCCGGCCCGGTGCGCGTGGGGACGCTGCTCGGCCATCGCGTGGCGTTCCTGGCACGGCACGGTGAAGGCCACTCGCTGCCGCCGCACAAGATCAACTACCGCGCCAACCTGGCGGCGCTGCAGCAGCTGGGCGCGCAGCGGGTGCTGGCATTGAACACGGTCGGTGGCATCACCGAACACTTTGGTCCGCGCGTGCTGGCCTGCCCGGACCAGATCATTGACTACACCTGGGGCCGCATCAGCACCGTCTGTGAAGAAGAAGGCACCGACGTGGTCCACGTCGATTTCGGCCATCCGTACACGCCGATGCTGCGCAGCAAGATACTGGCCGCCGCGAAAGTGACCGGTGTCACGGTCCATGACGGTGGCTGCTACGGCGCTACGCAGGGCCCGCGCCTGGAAACCATCGCCGAAATCGCCCGCATGCGCCGTGATGGCTGCGACCTGGTGGGCATGACCGGCATGCCGGAAGCCGCGCTGGCACGGGAGCTGGGGCTGGATTACGCCTGTCTGGCCATCATCGCCAACTGGGCCGCCGGCTGTGGAGATGGCGAGGAGATTACGATGGCCGAAGTGCTGGCCAACGTGCAGGCGGCCAGCAACGGACTTCCGGAACTGGTGGGCGAATTGGCACGGGGGTGATTGTCTTCCCCGAGCAAGCTTTGCATACTCAGCTTGTGCGCGGGTTCAGCGTACACCACCCATTCATTGCATAAGGTCTCGCATCACCATGCCGAACGGTACCGTCAAGTGGTTCAACGACGCCAAGGGATTTGGCTTCATCTCGCCGGAGGATGGCAGCGCCGACGTGTTCGCGCACTTCTCCGCCATCAACTCCAAGGGCTTCCGCAGCCTGCAGGAAGGCCAGCGTGTCACCTATGACGTGACCCAGGGCCCGAAGGGTGCCCAGGCTTCGAACATCACGCCGGCCGAGTGATCCACTCGACAGTGCGTTGAAAACCCCGCTCCGGCGGGGTTTTTTTTGCGCAGCCGTCTGCATTCCGATCGCCTTCTGCCGGCCTCGGGCACAATGCAGGCATGAAGGAACGACTGCGCATCGCCGTTATTGGCTACGGCACCGCTGGACAGGCATTGTCCATCCTGCTCACCCGTGATGGTCATGAGGTGGACATTTTCGAGCGCGTGCCCACGCCGGGGCCGGTCGGCGCCGGCTTCCTGCTGCAGCCCAGTGGCCTGCAGGTGCTGTGGCAGATGGGCCTGCTCGACGCCGTGCGCGCGCATGCTGCACCGGTGCACCGCCTGTACGGCGATACGCCGTGCGAGCGCGCGGTGATGGACATGCGCTACGACGGCCTGGACGCGCGCCTGCATGGGCTGGGCATGCAGCGAGGAGCGTTGTTCTCGTTGCTGGATGAAGCGCGGGACGGCGCAGGGCAATTGCGTGCCGGCATCACGATTACCGGAGTGGATGCCGAACAGGGCCGTCTGCGCGACGGCGAAGGCCGCACGCATGGCCCGTTCGACCTGGTCGTAGCTGCGGATGGCGCAGCGTCGACGCTGCGCAGCACCATTGCCGCAGGTGCCGGGCTGGATCGCGTGTATCCGTGGGGCGCGCTGTGGTGCCTGCTGCCGGCCGAAGACTGGCCACACGTGCAGGAGTTGCGCCAGCGCTACGTGGCCGCGCGCAAGATGATTGGGCTGCTGCCGGTGGGCACCCGCCCCGGTGACGACACGCCGCGCCTGAGCTTCTTCTGGAGCCTGCCACGCACAGATTTCGAGCGCTGGCAGAACGATGGCATGCCGTCCTGGCTGGAGGAACTGCACACGCTGTGGCCGCAGGCCGCTGCGCGCTTCGCCCACCTGCGTGATGCCGGCCAGCTGGCGCGCGCGGTCTATCGCGATGCAGTGATGTCGCGCTGGCACCAGGGGCGCCTGGTGCTGGCCGGTGATGCCGCGCACGCGATGAGTCCGCAGCTGGGGCAGGGCGTGAACATGGCGCTGCTCGATGCGCTGGCGCTGCGCGATGCGGTGCGCATCCACGGTGGCGGCACGGCCGCGCTGCAGGTCTACCAGGCGCAGCGGCGCGCGCATGTGGCGGTGTACCAGCGCTGGAGCCGATGGCTGACGCCGTTGTTCCAGTCCGATCGCGATGGCTGGGCGAAGGCGCGTGATGTGCTGCTCGGCCCGATGGGGCGCCTGCCCGGCGGTCGCAGCCACATGCTGCGCGTGCTGAGCGGCACGCAGCATGGCTGGTTCGGTTCGCTCGCGCTGGAACCAGCCTTCATTGAAGCGCTGCGCAGCGCAGCCGAAACGCCTCGCACTGGCGCTGCAATCGCAGGTGTGTGAAGCAGACCGTCACGTGAATTAACGGTTGCCTCACCGTGGTTGTGCGACAAGAGGGGAGCACGCGACAGCCGCGTCGCCCGTTTTCCTTTCCGTGATCAACATCGCGCGTGGCCCGGGCGCCGCCGCCGTTGCGGCCTGCTGCGGCCCGGACGTGCCGCCGGATGTTGAAGAGGAGGACGCCATGTTGTTCGCGGTCGAAGAGCTGGAATCGGAAATCTGCAAGCTGCGCGGCCTGTTGCAGATGCTGCACGAGGACCAGCCCGACGTACTGGAGGACGTGTTCGAGTTCCATGTCGGCAGCCTGATCAGCCATGCATCACCCGAACACCACGCACGCATCCGTGCCTGCGCGCAGGAGATGCTGGCAGCGATCCAGGCCCTGCCGCGACGACGTGACGATGACACGGCGGATTTCCGCCTGATGCCGGCGCTGGGCCTGCGCCCGGCCTGATTCAGCGGGCGGGAAGCTGCACCAGGCCGCCGTCGACGCAGGCAATCATCCGTTCGCCGCGGATGGGCACAGGCACGATGCCAGCGGTGAATGCGGAGAACGCGGGCAGGATCGTCATCCGCTCGCGCAGCCAGTATGCGGGAAAGCGCCGCCGCAACGAGGGCAGTGCGACCTGCGGGTGCAGATGCCCTGCGATCACGTGCATCGCCGCGTCCGGCACCGGCTCATGGCGAAGCAGGAACGGCGCCAGCGGGATTTCATCGTGGATCTGTACCTGCAGCTGCGCGTGCGGCAGCTGCCGATCGTGATTGCCACGCAGTACGTGCACGTCCAGGCCGGCATTGTGTTCGCGCCAGCCCAACCATTGCTGGTACCAGGCGGCGCGATGTGCCGGCCCATGCAGGATGTCGCCGAGAATCCACAGTTCGCGGCAGGCGTGCATGTCCAGCAGTGACTGCAGGCGTTGCAGGTCGTCGACGGTGCCGCCGCGGGGCAGCGCGATGCCGGCACGACGGAACACGTCGGCCTTTCCAAGGTGCAGGTCGGCGATCAGCAGCGCCTGCCGCGCCGGCCAGTACAGCGCACGCGCGCCGATCAGGACCATGGCTTCACCGGCAAGCCGCACGGGCAGTTCATCGACCATGGCGGCGTTCCAGTTGCTGTGCGGCACGCTGCACGCGTGTGCGCCAGTCTTCGTTGCTGAACTGCCCGCGCAGACGCTCGGCCCACAAGGGAAAGCCCAGCGGCGTCAGCGACGCCGGACGCTGCACCGACAGCGCCTGCGTGCTGATGCGCGCCAGCACCTGCTGCAGGCCAGGCAGGTCCAGGCTGTCATGCAGGACCTCGTGTTCGGCCAGCGCCAGCAGCAGATGGCCCGGATCGTGCTCGCGAAGCACGTCGTACAGCAGGCCCGCCGAGGCCTGCAGCTGGCGGAGCGAACGCGGCATGCCGCCGGGCAGGCTGGGCACCAGCAGGCCCGCCACGCGCGCGATGCCGCGGAACTGTCGGCGTGCCAGCTCGCCCAGGTTCACGGCTGCACGCAGATCGTCCAGCAACCGATCACCGGTGAACAGCGTGCGCCAGTGTGCCGTGTCCAGATCGATGGCCTGCGCCGGCGCCAGCACCAGGCCATGGTCGTTTACCGCATAACCGATGCTGTTGCGCTGCAGGCGCGTGCAACGCAGCGCCAACAGGGCCGCCAGTGCCTCGTGCACGTGACGGCCGGCAAAGGGATAGACGAACAGGAACTGGCCGTCGCGGCGGCGTACGTCCTCCACCAGCAGATGATCGGGCGCGGGCCGCGCCGACATGCGTTGCTGCAGGGTCAGCAGCGGAGCCAGCCATCGTGATTCCGCACTGTCATCGGCGCCGGACAGGACCGACTCCAGTTCGCGGCCCAGCGCCATCGACAGCGGCAACTGGCCGCCTTGCCAGCGCGGCACGACACCGTCACCGCGCCCGCGTGCCAATCGCACGAAGGCGGTCATGTCGCGCAGCTGCACCAGCTCCAGCAGGCGCCCGGCGAACTGGAAGCGATCTCCACGGCGCAGGCGGCTGGCGAACTGTTCCTCGACGGCGCCCAGGCCACCGCCGCGCAGGAACTGCACGCGTACGCTGCCATCGCTGCTGATGGTGCCGATCGAGAGCCGATGACGCAGCGCCTGGCGACGGTCGTGCATGCGATAGCAACCGTCGTCATCGCGTACCACCTTGTGGAAGTCGGGGTACTGGGCCAGGGCCTGGCCACCCTGCACGATGAATGTCAGCACGGCCTGCCACTGTTCTTCACCGAGCGTGGCAAAGGCATGGGTACGGCGTACCTGCGCCAGCAACGCGTCGCTGTGGAATCCACCGGCCAACGCGCGGCTGACCGCATGCTGGGCCAGCACATCCAGCGACAGTGTCGGTGGCCTGCGCGCCTCGACCACGCCCTCGGCCAGTGCACGGCGCACGGCGGCGTACTCGGCCAGCTCCAGCGCGTGGCTGGGTATGCAGAGGATGGCGCCGCCGGCTCCGGGTCGATGGCGCGCGCGCCCGGCGCGTTGGCGCAGGCGTGCCACCCCCTTCGGGCTGCCCAGCTGCAGCACCTGTTCAACCTCGGGGAAGTCCACGCCCAGGTCGAGGCTGGAGGTCGCGACCACGCAACGCAACGTGCCCGCACGCAGGCCATCTTCCACCTGCTGGCGCAGCGCCGGATCCAGCGAGCCATGGTGCAGCGCCAGCGTATCCGGGTCTTCCGGCCAGACTGCCGCCAGCGCCTGATGCCACAGTTCGGCCTGCGCGCGGGTGTTGGTGAACAGCAGGCTGCTGCGCGCCTGCATCAGCGCTTCCAGTACGCGCGGCAGCTGCGCCAGGCCGAGATGCCCGGCCCACGGGAAGCGCTCGCCGGGCTCGGGCAGCAGGCTGCGCACGCTGATCGCGCGCGGGCGTACGCCCTGCACGATCGGTGCATCCGGCTGCCCAGGCAGCAGCACGTCGCGTGCCTCCTGCAGATTGCCCAGCGTGGCCGACAGCCCCCACAGCTGCAGCGCAGGCGCGGCCTCGCGCAGCACAGCCAGGTTCAGCTGCAGCAGGACGCCCCGCTTGTTGCCCAGCAGTTCGTGCCACTCATCCACCACCACGCAGCGCAGCTGGCGCATCCGCGGCAGGGTATCCGGATAGCTCAGCAGCAGTGCCAATGATTCCGGCGTGGTCACCAGCACGTCGACGCGGCCCTCGCGCGCCTGTCGCCGCTCGCGGTTGCTGGCATCACCGCTGCGCAGGCCCACCCGCCATCCCAGGCCGAGCCCGTCGACCACCGCCTGAAGGGCGCGCGCGGTGTCGCTGGCCAGTGCGCGCAACGGCGTCACCCACAGCACCTGCAACGGACGCACCGCACTGGCGCGACGGGGTGATGCCGGTGGGTCGATCATCGCCTGCAGCAGCGGCCCACCGAACATGGCCAGCGTCTTGCCGCTGCCGGTGGGCGTGTGCAGCACGCCCGATTCACCGGCCAGGTAGTGCCGCCACATCGCGCGCTGGAACGGCAACGAGCGCCAGCCGCGGCCCACGAACCAGTCCTCCAGCCGACGCAGCGCCTGGCTGCGGGTCATCGCGCCAGCGCCTGCAGCGTGGCCAGCTGATCAGCCTCGCTGGCCGGCTTGTCGTGGCGCCAGCGCAGGATGCGCGGAAAGCGCACGGCAACGCCCGACTTGTGCCGTGAACTCTGGTTGACCGCTTCGAAGCCCAGTTCGAAGACCTGTTCGGCGCGCACGCTGCGTACGGGCCCGAAGCGCTCGCGCGTGTTGGCGCGGATCCAGCGGTCGAGTGCGAGGATTTCCTTGTCGTCCAGGCCCGAGTAAGCCTTGGCCACCGGCACCAGGGCGTCGCCATCCCAGACGCCGAACGTGTAGTCGGTGTACAGCGTGCTGCGGCGGCCGTGTCCGGCCTGCGCATACAGCAGCACGGCATCGATCGTGAGCGGATCGACTTTCCATTTCCACCAGTCGCCGCGGCGTCGCCCGGCCTGGTAGGGCGAGCCACGTCGTTTCAGCATCAATCCTTCCACGCCGCGTTCGCGCGCCAGCTCGCGCATCGCGGCGGCGTGCGCCCAATCGTCGGCCACCACCTCGGGCGACAGCTGGATGCGGGTATCACTCAGCCCGCCGATGACCTCTGCCAGCCGCAGGCGTCGCTGCTGCAACGGCAACGTGCGCAGATCCCCACCGTCGAGTTCAAGCAGGTCATAGGCGAGCACGCGTACCGGCGTGTTGCGCAGCGTGGCGGCACCGGGCCTGCGACGCTGGATGCGGGTCTGCAGCGCAGTGAAGGCGCGCGGCACCCTGCCGCTCTCGTCCCAGGCCAGCAGCTCGCCGTCCAGTACGCACCCATCGGGCAAGGCCAATGCAGCCTGTTCGATCTCAGGGAAGCGACCATCCAGCCGCTCCTCGCCGCGTGACCACAGGGCTGTTTCGCCGCGCCGCCGCAGCAGCTGCAGGCGGATGCCGTCCCACTTCCATTCCAGCATCCAGTCGTCGATCGGGCCGAGACGGTCTTCCGGTTCGCCTTCCAGGGGCGAGGCGAGGAAGAACGGGTAGGGCTGCTGCCGGTCCAGTGGCAGCTCGTCCGGTGACAGCAGCTGGCCCAGCAGCCCGGGTGAGGGGACCCATTCGCCGAGCATGCGCTGGGCGATGCGTGCGATGTCCAGGCCCGACCATTCGGCCAGCGCCTGCTGCACCAGTCGCTGCGAAACACCGACACGCAGTGCGCCGGTCAGCAGCTTGTTGAACACCAGCCGTTCGCTGCTGCACAGCTGCTGCCAGCCGGCAACGACTGCTGCGCGGCGTACCGGCTCGTCCTGGTTGGCCACGGCCAGCAGGTGCTGTTCGATCCATTCGGCGAGGGGCCGGTCGGCAGCCGGTTGCGCTGGATCGTCCAGCAGCAGGGTGAGCGTTTCGGCCAAGTCACCGACCTGCGCATAGCTGTCTTCGACCAGCCACGGTGGCAGACCCGATTGTTCGGCAATCCAGGCGCGCAGTTCGCCGCTTGCAGCGATCTTCCTGCGCGCGCCGCCGACCTTGCCGCCACTGAGCAGGTACAGCGCCCATGCCGCATCATGCGCACGTGCCTGGCGGAAGTAATCGACCAGCGCCGCACGCTTGTCCAGCGTGGCGGTGCTGCGGTCCAACCGCTGGTAGAGCGCGGCGAAGGCTTTCATTCCTCGCTCCCGAAGTCGGTACGGAAGGCTTCGGCAGCCACCCCGCGCTCGCGCAGGAAGGGGATCAGCGCGTCGGTGTTGCCATGGGTGGCGATCACCCGCTGCGCGCCGGTCTGTTCGATGGTCTGCAGCAGCGCAGGCCAATCGGCATGGTCGGAAATGACGAAACCTCGATCAACATTGCGCCGGCGCCGATTGCCGCGCAGCTGCATCCAGCCGGACGCGAAGCCCAGCTGATGGCGGCCGAAGCGACGCATCCACGGCGTGCCCGCGGCCGAGGGTGGCGCGAGGATCAACTGGCCGGCTGCATCCGGCTGGCGCCCCTGCTCGGCGACGGCGTGCGTCTCCAGCATCGGTACGCCGGCCTGCCGGTAGACCGCTACGCCGTTGGCGATGGCGCCATGCAGCCAGGCCGGACGATCATCCAGCGGCAACAGTTCGGCCAGCACCCGCTGTGCCTTGCCCAGTGCGTAGCACAGCAGGATCGCGGCCTCGCCACGCTGTTCGCATTCGCGGCGCCACGCCACGATCCCGGCAGCCACTGCCGGCGTGTCCGGCCAACGGTAGATCGGCAGCGCGAAGGTGGCCTCCGTGATGAAGGTATCGCAGGGCACGACCTCGAACGGCGTGCAGGTTGGATCAGGCTGGCGCTTGTAGTCGCCGGACGCCACCCAGACCTGCTGCCCGTCATCGATACGGACCTGCGACGAACCCAGCACATGCCCGGCCGGGTGCAGCGATAACTGTACCCGCCCCAGCCGGAACGGCACGCCCTCGGCATGCGCCTGCACCGGCACGTCACCCAGGCGCCAGCGCAGGATCGGCAGGCTGCCTTCGCTGCAGTGGTACTCGCCCATGCCCGGGCGCGCGTGATCGCCATGGCCATGGGTGATGACCGCACGTGGCACCGGCCGCCAGGGATCGATGTGGAAGTCACCGGCGGCGCAGTACAGCCCCTCCGGGCGCAGGACCACCAGATCGTCGTTGCCTGTCATGCGGTCACTGTGGCCGCTGCCTCGTGCACGGGGTGAGAACCGGCCTGAACGCGGGCTTGGCAGGTGATGCGGCACAATCGAGCCGCACACTTCTTGCCGCCAGGATGGACCGGATGAGTGGACCGAGCTTCAGCAGCAGCGCGCCCTTCGAAACCCATGTGGTGCTGAACCAGCCGCCACCGTTCGCCGGCCGTCATCTGTGGACCGACGACGTGGCATTGATGGACGCGGTGCAGCGGGAGGGTGCGGGCGGCTTCGCACCGCGCCTGGCGGTGTACGGCGCGCTGGCCGGTGACGAACTGTACCGGCTCGGCTTCGATGCCAACCGTGATCGGCCACGACTGCGTACGCATGATGCGCAGGGCCATCGCATCGATACCGTGGAGTTCCATCCGGCCTATCACCAGCTGATGGGCACGGCCAAGCAGCATGGCGTGGCTGGACTGTCGTGGCACGAGCCGCAGCCCGGTGCGCATGTCGCGCGTGCGGCCCTGAGCTACCTGCATCACCAGGCCGAGGCGGGCACCAGCTGCCCGTTGACCATGACCCACGCCGCGGTGGCGGTACTGGATCCGCACCCGCATCTGGCCGAGTGGGCGCGCAAGGCTGCTGCGCCGGTCTACGACCCACGCGACGTGCCGGTGGCGGACAAGGCCGGCATCACCCTGGGCATGGGCATGACCGAGAAGCAGGGCGGCTCGGACGTACGGGCCAACAGTACCCGCGCCGAACCGATCGATGGCGAGCGCTACCGCCTGGTCGGCCACAAGTGGTTCTTCTCTGCGCCGATGTGCGATGGCTTCCTGGTGCTGGCGCAGGCGCCAGGTGGACTGACCTGCCTGCTGATGCCGCGCCGGCTGGCCGATGGCGACCGCAACGCGTTCCGGCTGATGCGGCTGAAGGACAAGCTGGGTGACTGGGCCAATGCGTCCAGCGAAGTCGAGTTCTGCGGCGCACAGGCATGGCGCGTGGGCGAGGAGGGGCGCGGTGTGGCCACCATCATCGGCATGGTGATGATGACCCGCCTGGATTGCATGCTGGGTGCGGCAGCGGAGATGCGCATGGCATTGGCACAGGCGCTGCACCATGCGCGCCACCGGCGTACCTTCGGCACGCTGCTGGTCGATCACCCGCTGATGGCCAACGTGCTGGCCGATCTGGCGCTGGAGTCGGAAGCGGCCACGGTGTTGTCGATGCGTATCGCGCGCGCGGTGGATCGTGCCGGCGTGGATGGCAACGAAGCGGCGCTGGCGCGGCTGGGCACGGCCCTGGGCAAGTACTGGATCTGCAAGCGTGCCGCGGCGTTCGTCAATGAAGCACAGGAATGCCTGGGCGGTGCCGGCTACGTGGAGGAATCGATGCTGCCGCGGCTGTACCGGCAGGCACCGTTGAATTCGATCTGGGAAGGCAGCGGCAACATCCAGTGCCTGGACGTGCTGCGCGCGTTGGCACGTGAGCCCGAGGCGATGGTGGCGCTGCGCGGTGAACTGGCCGCGGTGGCCGATCGTGATGCTCGCTATGCGGCCGCCCTGCAGCGCTGGGCGGCGGCACCGCCGCCGCAAGAATCGCAGGCGCGGATGTTCTGCGAGCGCACAGCGCTGCTGCTGCAGGCGGCGCTGCTGTTGCGTGCGCGCAGTCCGATGGCCGAGGCATTCGTGCGTAGTCGTTTGCAAGGGGAGCACGGGCTGGCGTTTGGGACGCTGCCGGCGGGGCTGGATGTGCCGGGGATGCTGGCGCGCGCGTTGCCGTAGGCGGCGGCCAACGGCCGAGCCCCTCGTGGCGGGCGGCGCGGAGTCTGCGTCGTGAGCGGGCCGCGCGGGTGGGTTGCGCAGGGGGCGCTGCAAGTACGTCCATGTAAGCTCGGTCGCCGCATCCATGCGGCTCACGCCCCTGCGCAACCCTCCCGCGCGGCCGCGGACAATTTCCGTGGGCGCACACCACGAAATCAACAGAAAAAGCGAAAAGCAGAAAGCAGAAAAGCCGCGGCGGTGCCGCGGCTTTTCCTGTGGCGCCGAGCGCATGCCCGGCTGCCGGTATGCCTCAGTGCTTGGCTTCTTCCTTGGCGGCGTTGGCCTTCGCGTCATTGGCGACATCGCGGGCCTTGTCGGCGACCTTCTGTGCGGCGTTGGCGGTCGCGTCGCTGGCATGAGCCGCGGCGTCGGTGGCAGCGTCCTTGGCCTTGTCGGCGGCATTGGCGGTGGCGTCTGCGGCCTTGTCCAGCGCCTGCTGGGTATCGGCAGCCGCCTGTTCGGAGGCGGCGGCGGTCTTGTCGGCGGCTTCGCGGGTGGCGGCAGCGGCCTTGTCGACAGCGTCGCGGGCGGCAGCGCCAGCGCTGTCGGCGGCCTGCTGTGCGTCCTGCTTGGCCTGTTCGGCTTCCGGGCCCTTGCAGGCGGCCAGCGCCAGCAGCAGGGAGGCAGCCAGCAGGGTGGTGGTGATCGGACGAATCTTCATGGCGGACTCCGGTGCTGCAATGGATGGGGACGCCAGCCTATTCATGCCGTTGTGAAGACGGGGTGGCGATGCAGTGGCTCAACCGCCGGCATCGGCGCAAAGAAAAAGCCGCTGGCGAACCAGCGGCTTTTCCAGAACAGCGTGAAGAAAGAAGTTATTACTTCTTGGCTTCTTCAGCAGCGTCCTTGGCCTTCTCGGCAGTGCCTTCGGCAGCCTTGGCAGCGTCGGCAGCAGCGCCGGCAGCAGCGTCGGTGGCAGCAGCGCCAGCCTGGGCAGCGGCGTCAACCGAAGCGTCAGCAGCGGTGGCGGCGGTGTCAGCGGCCTGCTGGGCAGCGTCGGCGGTCTGGGCGCCAGCAGCGGCGGCCTGGTCGGCAGCAGCCTGGGCTTCGGTGGCGGCTTCGTTGGCCGAAGCAGCGGCGTCCTGGGCAGCTTCCTGCTTCGAGCAGGCGGCCAGGGCCAGAGCCAGGGACATCGCGACCAGCAGCTTGTTGATGCTCATTGTGTAAATCCTCGTCGTTAGAATTAGGCAACGCGCATGCTGCGCGCCGACAACATGATGACAAGCCAATATTGGGTGTCAAGCGATCCCGCATTCATTTTTGCGAAATCATCGTTAAATCTTTTCAAATCAATTCGATGGCGATTGCGGTTGCTTCGCCGCCACCGATGCAGAGGGTGGCAATGCCGCGCTTGCCACCGCGCGTGCGCAGCGCGTTGACCAGGGTGACCACCAGGCGTGCACCCGAGGCACCGATGGGATGGCCCAGCGCGCAGGCACCGCCATTCACGTTGAGCTTGTCGTGCGGGATGCCCAGCTCACGCATCGGCGCCATCGCCACCACGGCAAAGGCTTCGTTGATTTCGAACAGATCGACCTGGTCCAGCGACCAGCCGGTCTTGTCCAGCAGCGTGTGCAGCGCGCCGATCGGTGCGGTGGTGAACCACTCCGGCTCCTGCGAGTGGGTGGCGTGGCCGACAATGCGGGCCAGCGGGGTGATGCCACGCGCGGCGGCATCTTCCTCGGTCAGCAGGACCACGGCGGCCGCGCCATCGGAAATGCTGGAGGAGCTGGCGGCGGTGACGCTGCCGTCCTTCTTGAAGGCCGGACGCAGGGTCGGGATCTTGGCGATGTCCGAGCGCCCCGGCTGCTCGTCGGTGGCGACCTCGACCTCTCCCTTGCGGGTAGCGACCTTCACCGCGACGATCTCATCGGCGAATGCGCCATTGGCCTGCGCGGCCTGCGCACGCTTGACCGATTCGATGGCGTAGGCGTCCTGCTCTTCGCGGCTGAACTGGTACTTGTCCACGGCGCATTCGGCGAATTCACCCATCGCCTTGCCATCGTAGGCGTTGACCAGTCCGTCATGGGCCATGTGGTCGACCGCCTGGAAGTTGCCGAAGCGGTTGCCGGTACGCGAGTTCGGCAGCATGTGCGGCGCGTTGGACATCGATTCCATGCCGCCGGCAACCACGATGCTGGCCGAGCCGGCCTTGATCAGGTCATGGCCAAGCATGATGGTCTTCATGCCCGAGCCGCACACCTTGTTGAGGGTGGTGGCGCCCACCGACAGCGGGATGCCGGCGGCGATCGCCGCCTGGCGGGCGGGCGCCTGGCCGAGGTTGGCCGGCAGCACGCAACCCATGAGGACCTCGGAGACGTCGCTGGCCGGAACACCCGACTGTTCCAGGGCGGCGCGGATGACGGCCGCGCCCAGGGTCGGGGTCGGCACGCCGTTGAACTGGCCGAGGAAGGAGCCGATGGCGGTGCGCTTGGCGGCGGCGATGACGATGTTGGACATGGCAATCTCGTTGATGCGTAAGCAATGTTCGGAAAGGAGACCGGAGGCCGTTGGAAGCGCCCCGGTTTCCCGGCAGACTGCGTGGGGGTCGGCCCAAGTATAGAGGGTCGCGGAGGGCCGTCGCTGGGCGCGGCCGCATGCCAGCCAGGATCAAGGCCGGCCAACGTTCATGGGAAGGAATCGATGGAACGCACGACGATGGTGAGGTCTGCCCTGGGTACCGCGCTGGCCATGGCGCTGACGGCATGTGGCGGAGGCGGAGGCGGCAGCAATGTACGCATCGATCCACCGCCGACCGCGCCGCCCCCGACCACGCCTCCCCCCACCACGCCGCCGCCGGCCAAGCCGCAGGAGCCGGCCTTCGATGCGCATCTGTCAGTCACCAACGCGCGGGCCGCACAGGCGGCCGGTCTGACCGGGCAGGGCGTGCGCATCGGCATCGTTGATTCCGGGGTGCAGCGCAATGCGGTGGCGCTGAACGGGCGGGTGCTGGCCAACCTCAACTACATCGATCCGGCCAGGAACAATCTTGCGGTCGACGATGTGGTTGGCCACGGCACGGCGGTGGCCAGCCTGGCCGCCGGTGCAGCGGTGGGAACGTGGCCGGGAGGCATCGCGCCGGGGGCGCAGATCGTATCCGCGCGGATCATTTCCGACACGCCGCCGACCGATGACGGCAGTGGGCGCGGCAATGCCTTCAGCGGTCCGCTGGGCGTGGCGCAGGTCCACCAGGACCTGATCAGCTACAACGTGAAGGTGATGAACAATTCGTGGGGCGGCCTGTACTGGACCGACCTGCCGACCACCGCGCAGGTGGCGGCCGAATACCGCCCGTTTGTCATCAACCACGGCGGCCTGGTGGTGTTCGCAGCCGGCAATGACGCGCGCACCGAACCCAGCAGCCTGGCCGCGCTGCCCAGCCAGAAAGGCGTGGCCGGCACGCTTCCGGCGGCCGACCTGGAGCGCGGCTGGCTGGTGGCGACCGCGGTTGATCCCTACACGCCGGGTGCACTGGCCAGCTATGCCAATGCCTGCGGCCAGGCGGCCCGCTACTGCCTGGCGGCGCCGGGCAGCGCGGTCTATCCCGATGCCAGCGGTGGCAGCTATTACTGGAACTACGGCACGTCATTCGCCGCGCCGTTGATCTCCGGTGCGGCGGCGCTGGTCTGGCAGCGCTTCCCCTACTTCAACAACGATCTGGTGCGGCAGACCCTGCTGGGCACCGCCAAAGACATCGGCGCGCCTGGCGTGGACCCGGTGTTCGGTTATGGCCTGCTGGACATCGGCCGAGCGATCAAGGGCCCCGGGCGCTTCGACTGGGGTGATGTGGTCGCCAACGTGGATGTGGCCTCGACCGGCTCGCTGTGGAGCAACGACATCGTCGGCAGTGGCGGCCTGGTCAAGCAGGGCAGTGGAACCCTGGTGCTGGGCGGCAACAACAGCTACACCGGTGCCACCCGCATCGAGCGCGGCATCCTGTCGCTGCAGAACGGCGGTGTCATCCGTTCCAACGTGACCATCCTCGGCCAGCCCGATCCGGATTCGACCGGCCTGCAGTTCAATGGTGGCACGCCGCGGGTGATCGGCAACGTGGTCAACGGCAGCAGCGTGTTCCTGACCACCGGCAGCACCACCGGTACCATCGAGGGCAACTACACGCAGCAGGCAGGTGGCCAGCTGATGATCGCGCTCGGTGCCAATGCGCTGCAGGTGACCGGCACCGCCTCGATCAATGGTGGCGTGCGCGTGCATGGCTTCGTCTCCGGCTATGTGCCGCAGAGCGGCAGCCGCCAGGACCTGGTCCATGCGGCCGGTGGCCTGAGCGGCACCTTCAGCAGCCCGGCCACCTCCAGCGGCCTGCAGGGCCTGTCGCTGCTGCAGAGCAGCTATGGCTATGACAGCAACAATGCCTGGTTGAACCTGACCCAGGTCAGCGTCACTGCGGCGGCGACCGGGCTCACGGCCTCGGCGCAGTCTGCCGCGCAACGACTGGAAGGTGCGTTCAGCGCGCTCGATGGCAGTCCCGTCCTGCAGGGCTCGGCGTTCGGCGCGGCGGCCGGCGCGCTGCAGTGGACCGGCGGTGGTCGTGATGGCCTGGCCGCCAGCCTGCAGAGCCTGTCGGGACAGGCGCATGCGCGGGCCGAGTCGGCCACCTTCGACAGCATCGACATGTCACGCCGCGCGATCGCCGAACGCTTCGATCGGGTTCAGGCCGCACCACGGCTGCGTGGCACCTGGCAGAGCGCCTTGGGCGAGGCCGGGCAGGGCAGCTTCGCCGGCAACAGCGCCGACAGCCGCGGCTGGATGACTGGCCAGGATCTGGCCTTGGGCAGCAACGGGCTGATGGGCGTGGCCTTCGGCGAGACCCGCAGCAACGGCGGCAGCAGTTTCGATGGAGCGCGCGGTCGTGATCGGCAGGCGCAGGCGCAGTTGTATGCCGGCTGGAACCTGGGGCGTGGCTACGCGCTGGCCCAGCTCGGCAGCGGCCAGTTCACCCGTGCGCTGGATCGCCAGCTGCTGCTGGGTGCCGGCGCCTACGGCGTCTCTGCGCGCTACGGCGGGCGCTTCAGCACTGCCAGCGTAGAAGGCGGCTATCGCTTCGGCCGTGCCGGTGCGTCGCTGACACCTTACCTGGGCGCCAGCACCACGCGCGTGGAGACCGACGCCTTCCAGGAGCTGGGTGGTTTCGGCTTCGGCCTGCGTGGCGATGCCAACCGCGTGCAGCGCAGCCAGATGCTGGCCGGTGTGCGCGGTGAGCGGGGGTGGGGGCGATGGACGCTGCGCGGTCATGCCGAGTGGCAGCAGCGGCTCGATGGTGCCGATGCGGATTGGCAGGCCAGTTTCGTCGGCGTCGATGCCTGGGCGCCACTGGCGGGCTGGAACACGTCGCGCGGAAGTGCGTTGTTCGGCGTGGCGCTGGAATCGTGGTGGGGCCGCAATGGCCGCCTGAGCCTGGGCTTCGACCAGCGTGTCGGTGGCGAAGGCGCGCGGCAGGCGGCCCTGCGCTACAGCACCGGGTTCTGAGTGATCGGTCGCGCCGGGGCCCAGGCCCGGCGCGACCCTCCGCAGGCTCAGCCGCCGCGCAGGTTGCCCAGGCGCGGGGTGCTGCGGCCCAGCGGCATCTTCAGCTTGCCGATCGACAGGATGCGGCTTTCGGCGATGCGGTCGGCGGCACGCTGCGGGGCGATGTTCTCGCGCTGCGACAGTTCGAAGATGCGGGTGAGGTTGTGATAGATGCTGCGGATCAGGCGCATCGCGCGTTCGCGGTTGTAGCCGTCGATCTCCAGCGACACGTTCATCACGCCACCGGCGTTGACGGCGTAGTCCGGTGCATACAGGATGCCGCGCGCATGCAGCTCGTCGCCGATTTCCAGGCTCGACAGCTGGTTGTTGGCGGTGCCACAGATGATCTTCGCCTTGATCCGCGGCAGGGTATCGGCATTGATCGCGCCTTCCAGCGCGCACGGCGCGAACACATCGGCGTTGACCTCGTGGATCTCGTCCGGCTTGACCGCTTCGGCGCCGAAATCGCTGACCGCACGATCAACCAGGCTGCTGTCCAGATCGGTGACATACAGCTTGGCGCCGCGGTCGCGCAGCAGCTTCACCAGCTCCATGCCGATGTGGCCCAGGCCCTGCACCGCGATGCTGGTCTTGCCCACTTCTTCATGCCCGAACTTGAAGCGCATCGCCGCCATCAGCGCCTGCAGCGCACCGTAGGCGGTGAAGGGGGCGGGATCGCCGGAGCCGCCATGGACCTGGTGAACGCCGGTCACGAACTGGCTCTCCAGGTAGATGTTCTCCATGTCGTTGACGTCGGTACCGACGTCCTCGGCGGTGATGTAGCGCCCGCCCAGCGAATCGACGTAACGGCCGAAGGCGCGGAACAGCACCTCGGTCTTGTCCACCTTGGGGTCGCCGATGATCACCGCCTTGCCGCCACCGACATTGAGGCCGGCCAGCGCATTCTTGTAGGTCATCGTCCGGCTCAACCGCAGCACGTCGGCCAGCGCCTCGTCGGTGCTGGCGTAGGGGCGCATGCGCACGCCGCCCAGGGCCGGGCCCAGGGTGGTGTTGTGGATGGCGATGATCGCCTTCAGCCCGGCATCGTGGTTGTGGCAGAACACCACCTGTTCATGGCCGGTGGTGGCGAGGGTTTCGAATAGCATGGCATCTCCGATGGCGCGAACAGCGGCGAACTGCGGCGAACGGCCAGTGAACGGTAGGGTCCCAAAAACAAAAAAAGCGACGTCGTCGGTGCAGGGGGACGGGTCGCGCGGCGCCATTCTAGTCCATTCCTCCGGCCGCTGCCGTCGACATCGGCGGACGCCCGGTTAAAGAAGATGAAAGCGCGGCCGATGCTGCGACGACGGCGGGTCGCCGGATTCGTGTGAAGAGGCAGGACGGTCAGTGACGGCAAAGGCAGCACAACGACAGGGCGGGCGGCGATGACGCCGGCCTGGTGGCGATCGCTGCGCGCGTGGCTGGCGCGCTCGACCGGGGCGGCGCCGTCGCGGTTGGCCGCAGCATCGCGGCAGGCGGTGGCCGCCGCTGCGGCCAGCCTGCAGGGCGAGGCGCTGCCACCAAGTGAGATCGCGGCGCACCTGCAGCGCGGCCTGCATGCGCTGGCGCTGTATCCGCGGCTGGCCGGCGAACCCGCGCCGGTCCAGGACCCGGCGCTGGGCGAGGCGGTGGCACGCGCGCTGCAGGATCGCGACTGGGCGGCCCGGCACCTGCCCCGGCGTCCGCAGCTGTTGCCGCAGCTGATCCAGACCGTCAACGACGACGCGGCCTCGGCGCGGGTGATGGCGGCGATCATCGGCCAGGACCCGGTGCTGACCGGCAACCTGCTGCGCATTGCCAACAGCCCGGCGTACAAGGTGCACGAGCGGCCTGTGGAAAGCCTGCAGCGGGCGGTGACCCTGGTCGGCACCGAAGGCGTGCGCCAGATCATCAGCGCGGTGCTGGTGCAGCCGGTGATGCAGGTGCAGTGCGAGGTGTTCCCGCAGTTCAGCACGATCATCTGGGAGCATGCGTTGCTGGCCTCGCGCGCGGCCGCCGACCACGCACGCACGGTCACCTTCGGCGATGCTTTCGCCGCCCAGTGGCTGGGCCTGGTGCAGGGGCTCGGCGCGGCGCTGGTGATGCGCCAGCTGCTGCAGGAAGCGCAGGCGCGCGGCGAAACCGTGGAGCCGGCCCTGGCCCTGCAGCTGCTGCAGCAGTGGTCGTTGCCACTGGCCCAGCGCGTGGCGGCGGCCTGGGAATTGCCCGAACCGGTGCACCAGGCTCTGGCACCGGAAGCGGACGGACCGCTGGCCGACAGCCTGCGCCTGGCCAGCGCCGCTGCGGCTGCCAGCCTGCTGTGCAGGCACGGGCATGCCAGCCAGAACCGCATGCTGGCCCTGCTTGAACAACTGCCGTCGGCACCGCCGCATACCCTGCGCTGGATCTGGCGGCGCCTGCACGGGCGCAGTGTGGAAACGCGCGATGAGGCCGGGCAGGAACAGGCATCGCCGTCGCCCTGAGCGCTACAGCTGCGATTCCACCGGCAGCCAGCTGATCACCCGTGCGGTCCAGCGCTTGCCCAGGCTCGCCCCGGGTTCGGCCTCCACCCAGTGCGGCGGCGGTTGCCGCTCCAGCCAGCGCAGCGCATCGTCGTGTCCCAGGGCCAGCCACCAGCTGTGCGCAGGGCTGGCCAGGCGCAGGTACTCGTCGCGCAGCTGCGCACCCAGCACCGGATCGTCGAACAGCACTCCCATCTCGGTATTGAGGTAGGCCGAGCGCGGATCGAGGTTGAACGAGCCGACGAAGCCGCGGCGGTCGTCGACCACGAATGCCTTGGTGTGCAGGCTGGCGCCGCTGCTGCCGAACAGGCTGGTATCCGGCTGGCCGTGTGCCTTCAGTTCGTACAGCTGCACGCCAGCCTTCAGCAGGGGTACGCGGTAGCCCATGTAGCCGCCGTGCACCGCAGCCACGTCGTTGGCGGCCAGCGAATTGGTGACCACGCCCACCTGGGCGCCGCGCGCGGCCAGTCCCGAAAGGCCCTCCACGCCATCGTTGCCTGGCACGAAGTAGGGCGAGATCAGCAGTGCGCTGCGACGGGTGGTTGCCAGCTCGTCGCTGAGCGTATTGACCAGCCAGTGGCGGCGATCATCGTCGCGATGCTTCATCGGCGGATCGGAGGCGATGCGCACGTTCGCGCTCCAGTGCAGGGGCTCCGGCGTAGGCCGCTGCAGGCCGCGCGATGCGGCCACGCGTTGCAGGTAGGGCTGCGCCCTGGCATGCAGCGCATCCAGGTCCGACTGCCGCACGAGTTGCCGCAGCTGTTCATCGCTGTAGGAGGCCAGCGCGGAAATCGGAATGGCCGTGCTGCTGTTCCAGTAATCGTCGAAGATCCGGTTGGCCTGCTGCACGGCCGGTCCGGCCACCACCAGGTCAAGATCCTGGAAGTTCACATCGTCGCGTGCACTGAAGTATTCCTCGCCGATGTTGCGCCCGCCGACGATCGCGATGCGGCCATCGGCGATCCAGCTCTTGTTGTGCATGCGGTGGTTCACGCTGAAGGCGCGTTGCACCAGCTCCAGCGTGCGTGCGATGCCACTGCGGTTGCGGAACGGGTTGTACAGGCGGATCTCGATGTTTGGATGCGCATCGAGCGCCATCATCAGCGCATCCTTGTCCCTGGCGTTCATGTCGTCGAGCAGGATGCGCACGCGCACGCCGCGTTCGGCGGCGTCATACAGCGCCTTGGCCATCAGGTGGCCGACCAGGTCGTCGTGCCAGATGTAGTACTGCAGGTCCAGGCTGCGTCCTGCGTGCGCGGTGATCATCGCGCGGGCCGCGAACGCATCCATGCCATCGCTGAGGAACGCGACGCCGGACTTGCCGGGATGGGCCTGCTGCAGTGGCACGATCTGCTGGTCGATGCGCGTCTGCGCCGGTTGCAGTGGCAGCACGTGCGAGGGCGCGCCCTGTGCCTGCGGCGTGAGATGGTCGGCCAGCAGCAGGCCGGACAGGACCAGCAGCAACAAGGCGGCGACGATGATCGCAGCGACACGCAGCAGGCGTTGCCACAGGGGCTTGGGCGGACTCATGCCCCGATGGTAGATCCACGCCATGCGTGGATGAAAGCCAGAAGACCTGTTGCAATGGCTCCACGACTTGCGTGGATGGCTTCTTCAGGCAATGTCATGCCATGCGTGGATGGGGTCAGAACCGCTCGTCACTGCCCAGGTAGCGCCACTGCCCCGGCGGCAGCGGCCCGAGTGCCACGCGCCCGATACGCAGGCGACGCACGGCCGCGACCTGCAGCCCGGCGGCGGTCACCGCCACGCGCAGGCCCTTGGCGGTCAGCCCCTTGCCGGCAAAGCGCAGGCGCTGTTCGCTCTGCCAGCTGACCTTGGCACCGCCGGATTCCTGCTGCAGGCGCGCCAGCAGCCACGGCCCACGCTCGGGGCCACCCTCAGCCACTTCGATCAGGTACTCCTGCTCGGTGCGGCCCAGGTTGCGCTGCAGATGGGCCAGCGTGGCCGGGTCCTGGCTGACCACCACCAGGCCGCTGTCGCTGGCCGGCAATGCGGCGGCCAGCTGCAGGCCGTGGAAATGGCGCTGCAGCGGACGGATGCCGCTGGCATCAAGCTCGCTGCGGCTGTCACTGCTGACCAGCGCGCACAGGGTCTCGGCGGCGACGCCGGCCGGCTTGTGCAGCAGCATGCTGACCCGTTCGGCCTTGTCATCGCTGGCCTGCTCGGCCACCACGATCACGGCGTTGTCGTCGACCGGGCGCTGTGGCTGTTCCACCACCTCGCCATCGACCGTGACCCAGCCACCCTCGATGTAGCGCCGGGCTTCGCCGCGCGGGATGCCGAGCAGGGCGGACAGGCGTTTGTCGAGACGGATCGGTTCCATGGCGGGCAGGTCGGTCAGGTCGGGCAGGGGGCGCGCAGTGTAGCTGCTGCGGCCGGTCAGCGCTGGCCGCGGTTGACCAGCTCGGTCAGGTACAGGCGGGTATCGAACTCCAGCTGCAGGTAGTCCGGCTCCATGTGCTGGCACAGCTGGTAGAAAGCCTTGTTGTGGTCGGCTTCCTTCAGGTGGGCCAGCTCATGCACCACGATCATGCGCAGGAATGCCGCCGGCGCCTGGCGGAACACGGTGGCGATGCGGATCTCGCGGCTGGCCTTGA